>JABXJS010000046.1 GCA_013538855.1 Herpetosiphonaceae bacterium | reverse complement strand
GGCTGTCGCCACATGGCCCTGCGCATTGAGCGTGCGGGCCGCCGCACACCAAGCGCACGCAGCACAGCCTGCGGCCAACCACGGCGCTGGTGTTCACCCGTACCACAACCAAGCCCAACCGCCAGACCAGCCACCAGCCACGCGCACCGCTGGCCGCTTGGAGAGCGGCTTAGCTGATATGTCCCTGCGGACGTAGTTGAAGCGGGCAGGCGAGCAGAGGGCCAGCCGTCGCAGGGTGACGACGGCTGGCGTAGAACCGCCCCTAGTCGAGATTGCTGACGATCTGCTGGAGCACGCGGATGGCGGTGGCGTACTCGGCGGGGGAGATGTGCTGCAGTGAGCGCTGGCGAAATTGGCCGATGCGCTCGTGGAGGCTGGCGTGGGCCGCCTGGCCGTCTGCGGTGAGGCAGACGCTGGGCGTATCGTCGTCGCTAGGCTGCTCCTGCTGCACCCAGCCTTTGAGGGCCAGCTCGGCCATTGTGTCGCTCAGCGTATCGGGGCTGGCGTTGGCCTGGAGCTGCGCGTACACCTGGGCAGCAGGCAGGGGGCCTGCGCCGGCGAGGACATTGAGGATCTGCCAGCCCACCCGTGTCAGTCCATCGGCCGCCAGCAGCTCGTTCATGCGGGCGGTGAGCGCCTGATCGGTGCGGTTGAGCCAGTAGCCGATCGGCTGGCGCTGCACATCGTTTTCGGTCACGGTGAGACCTCCTTTTCCTATACCTACGCTGAAGTATACCTGGCTTCGCCGACGGCGACAATCGGCAGCGGGGCGTGCGCGTCGGGCAATGTGTGATGACGCTGTGCATCAAGTACACACATATGCAAAATAATCATTATAAGATGTAAAAAATACCGTACTGTGTAAAAAATGCATTATTGACCAAACGTGCTTGACATGCGGTATATAATGAACGAAGCTCTGTAGTTGAGGCAAATACTGGCATTTCCTCACCTATTCCTCTGTACAGTTCGCCATAGCTATAAAATCTGCATAGGAATTCTTTGTTAGCGTATCGCTCTGTGATACGTTGCTAGGAGTTTGTCTGGATGATTATGCGATGAGCAGTCTCCTCATGGTGCCGATTTTCCTTGATGCGCTGGCTTTAGCGCACGACCAGCGCGTCGCACAAGGACTGACCGACTTTAGCCGCCTGCCGTACTCCACCAGTCTGCACGACGTTAACGCAGACATCGCCAACCTCAGCGAAGAAGTCGTGCGCGCCCCTTTTCAAGAAACACAGCTCAACGCCGGGATCCATCTGCACTGGGCGCTGCCCGACGCGCTGACACGTGCAGAGCAGCGCGGCGACAGCACCGTCTTTCCGCGCGTGCCCAACCGCTGGGCCGTGATTCGCGCCAGCGGAGATACGCCGAGCGCGCTGACCATTGAGCAGCAGTGGGTTGTCGAGAGCGACTACCTCTACCCCAGCGGCCAGCGCGCCAACAGCGTCACCACACCGGTGCGCGCCACAGCCGGGCAGCCGCCGTTCCGCTACCTCGGGCGCAGCGTGCCGCTCGCGAGCTGGCAGGAGGACGATCCACAGGCCGAATATCTGGCCGAGCTAACGGCGGTGGGCTATGGCGAGCCGACCTTCGCGGCGCTCTACGCCAACTGCTACAGCGTATTTGGCTTCTATGACAACGACTACACAGAGACGCTACCAGCCGGGCTACAGTACACCGTATTTGGCTGGTACAGCGACAGCGATCAAGATGTGCTGAGCCGCTTTCTCGCCACCCTGCAGGAGGGCGGAACAGCGCTGAGCAATGCCGACCTGAGCAGCGCCCTCGCGGCGCGCTTCGGCTGGTCGGTGAGCGTGCCAGCAGCAGACGCCTTTCCCGATCTGATCTGCTGCTATGCCCAGATCGACATTCAGGCAGTGGGCGCGGCCGCCAGCGACGAGCCAGCGCCGCGGCTGGCGGTGGGCAACACCGGCACCGAAGCGCTGTCGGCGTATCTGGCGCAGGCCATCGATCCGACCAACAAAGCCGACATCGAGGATCAGCTCGAGGCGGTGCTGCTGGCCCAATTTCTTGACCAGCAGTACCTTGATATTGGGCCGAACTTTCAGGCCGCCCGTCACGAGCGCGGCTTCAGCGCCGTTCCAGGCGGCTCGCTGTGGACAATTCGCGCCGAGAGCACAAACGCACCTGCCGACGCCGCCGCGACCAGCAGCCAGCCAACGCTGCCAGACGCGCTCGCCCACGCGCTCAACCTGCTCAACACGCTCCAGCACAGCTACGATGACGCGCTGGCACGCAGCATCGCACTGCAAGAGCAAGTGTTCGCCGATTGGTACAAGTATATGCTGGCGGCATACCCACCCGCCGAGAGCCAAGCCGACTACCCCGACGTTGACCTGATACGCTACTTCATCGCTCAAAAAGGTCTGGTGCCGCTGGCGACGCTCCAGGCATCGACAGGCGCGCTGAGCCTCCAGTGGACGAGCGACGGCAGCGTGACCGGCGCATCGGCAGGCGCGTCGGCGGCAGACTCGCTGGCGGCGGCGCTCGCCGCACAGATCACCAGCGTGCTGCAGGCGCTCGCTGAGTTCAACGCCAGCGCGCCGATGCAGGCCACGGCGCTCCAGTACACGCTCAAGCTGAGCGGCGGCGCACGCTACTGGCAGCCAAACGAGCCGGTGGTGCTGCTGACGGGCGCGGCGGTGGAGCCAACCGACCGCCACGGACAAGACGGCGCGCTGCCATGCCAAGCGCTCGACAACGTGACACTGCACCCAGTCACCGCCGCTGTGATCGCCGACCTGCTCGCAGGCGTGGCGCAGATTCAGCAGACAGCCAGCAGCGATCAGGTCGGCTTCTTCCAGTATGACAGTCCGCCCTGGAATCCGCTGCTGCTGGAGTGGCGCGTCGAAGTGTTCCCGCTGCAGTACCACAGCAACCTCGATCCAGACAGCGACGGCTACGGCAGCGACTTCATCACCAGCAACTATACGCTGGCGGAGAGCGCCGTTGACCTTGCGGTGCAGCCGGAGCATGTGGCAATCAGCCGCTCCGCCAACATCTACAGCGGCTGGAGCATCCTCACGGCGCGGGCCGAGGAGCAATACCAGAGCCAGCTCAACGCCTATCTGGCGCGCTACCCTGGCGATGCGACGATTCAGCAGGCGGCGGCGCTGGTGAACGATCCAGGCTTTCACTGCCTAGCGCAGTCGCTGGGCGGCTTTAATCAAGCGCTGCTGATGCGCAAGCAAACCTACCAGCTTGACATCGCCGACCCGCTGGGCTTCAGCGAGTATCAGCGCTTCAGCGCGCAGGTGGCGGCGGCGGTGGCGGGCAACAACCGCAGCGCGCCGCTGCTATTCAGCGACTTCAACCCGCTGCGCAGCGGAGCCATGCGCGTGCAGCGGCTGCGGCTGGTCGATACCTTCGGGCAGATCAAAGACCTCGACGTGCGCCAGATCGTGCGCACCGAGCAGATGACCACGCCGGGCAGCGACTATCTCGTCTGGCTCCAGCCGCGGCTTGTGCAGCCAGCGCGCATCAACGTTCGCTGGCTCGCAGCGCTCCAGGGCGAGCAAGAGATGAACGACCACCCAGCCACCACGCCGATCTGCGGCTGGGTACTGCCCAACAACCTCGACGGCAGCCTGATGATCTACGCCAGCACCGGCCAGGCGCTGGGCTTGATCGACGCTCAGCTGAGCTGGCGCAGCGCACCGGGCGGAGCAGCGATTCAGCCGAGTGCGATCGACAACCCCTTTCTGCGCCAGCTGGTCGAGTACCTGCTTGCGCGCGACACGACGTTTCTGCGCGACTTCATCGCCACACTCGACAGCGCGCTCGATGCGATCGACCCAGAGAACGCCGCCGCCCACACCGCTGTCTCGCTGCTGTTTGGGCGACCGATTGCGCTGGTGCGGGCCATGGTGGACCTGGAGCTACAGGGGCTGCCCGCCGTACAGCAAAGCTGGAACGCCCTGCGCCGCGATATGCAGCGTATGGGCCGCACCAGCGATCACTTCGCCGAGGTGCAGTTTCCCATCCGGCTCGGCGAGTATCAGCAGCTCAACGACGGCCTCGTTGGCTACTGGATCGAGGCCGACGCTGGCTACGCCGACGACCTGTTCTACGCCCCGCAGAGCAGCGATCCCGCCCACACAAACCCGCTGATTAAAACGCACACCAGCGACAGCGCGCTAACGTTCACGCAGACGCTCAACACACCAGCGACAACGGTGAGCATGCTGGTTGATCCACGCGGCAGCGTCCATGTGACCTGCGGCATCCAGCCAGTCAAGGCCATCACGATTCCCGCCGACCAGTACGCTGATGCCCTGGCACAGATCGAGGTGACATTCCTGACCGCGCCAATCCTTACCAATCAAGGCGCGATCAACCTGCCGCTGCCGACCGAGGCCGGCTACAGCTGGAGCTGGGTCGAGCAGCAGAGCGACGGCTGGAGCGAGATCGACACCATCGGCCAGATAAACCCGCAGGGCACCTTCGAGGCCCCGCAGACGCTGCACGACGGCTGGCTGAAGCTCAGCCCAAGCACGCAGGACAGCGACGCATAGCGCACACGACGTGTAGACATCCTTAGCATAGGAATCTGTGTGTATGACAACGATTGACGATGGCTTGCTCGTCTACCTACGGCTAGATGCGCTAAGCGACGACACCACGCTGCTGGACCTATCGGGCAACGAGCACAATGGCACGCTGGAGGGCAGCGCCCAGCTGGTGCCGGACGATCTGTTTGGCAGCGCGCTGAACCTGAGCGGCGCTGGCTGGGTGACGCTGCCGAGCGCGAGCATCCCGCAAGGTGCAACGATCACCATCAGCTTCTGGGCCAATGGGGCGAGCGGGCTGCCAGGCGGCGGTGTGGCGGCGCTCGGCGCGCAAACTGCCGCCAGCGAGCAGGCGCTCGCGATCTACCTGCCCAGCAGCGACAGCAGCATCATTTTCGACTGCGGCTACGCCAGCGGCACCAGCGATCGGCTCCAGCAGAGCGCAGAGGCCGCCAGCTACCAGGGCAGCTGGTCGTTCTGGACCTTCACCAAAGATGCGGCATCAGGCGCAATGCAAATATTCTTGAACGGCAATCTCTGGGCGAGCAGCGCAGACAGCACGCGCACGCTGCCGGCGGTGAGCCAGGCCACGTTTGGCGCGCTGAACAGCACACTGGCGTATCAGGGCAAGCTCGCCTGCCTGCGCATCTACAATCGCGTGCTCTCCAGCACCGAGATTATGCAGGTTATGGATGCCGATCCCGCCGCCGCAGCCACCTTCGATGGCGTGTACCCAATTGGCTTTAGCCTGCTCAACACCGACGGCCACGCGGTGCTGGACATCGACGACGACCCAAGCGGCTACGAGCTATTTCTGACGCTGAGCAACAACGCCGACCGCACAATCGACATCACCGCGCCCGCCTCGACCACACCAAGCGCAGACAACTACCACTTTGCGCTGCACTTTCGGCCGGGCACCCTGGCAACCGCAGCGCTCACGCAGGTCAGCGTGGCCAGTGCTGGCTGGACGCTCCAGGCCGCCCAGGAGATCGACGGCAGTGCCAGTTTCTACCTGCTGAGCAGCGCCGCGCAGTCGCTAGACCCAGGCGCGAGCATTACGCTGACGCTCCAGTCGATCAGCGCGGCGGCCAGCGGCGGAGCGCGCAACACGCGGGTTGAGCTAACCTATCAGCAGCTCCAGTATGCCGCCGATCTGACCCCGCTGACAGGCAGTCGGCTGCAAAACATGATGGTGCTGAACGCCCAGGGCGCGCGCACGCCGCCGCTGCATGTGGGGTTTGTGGGGCCAAATATGGTGCTGAACGATGGCACATCGACGAATGCGCTCACACTGCGCATCACCAACCTGCTTGATGACGCCGCGCTGGCGCTCAGCCCAAGCTCTGGCGCTGCGCCGACCACGCTTATTCTGGCCTTTGATGCCCAAGACAGCAACGAGCAGAAAGATTGGGCGCTCGGCACGACCAGCCAGGTCAACGCCATCGACGTGCAGATGGCAGGCTGGGCCAGCGCCAAAGACCCCGAGTCCGCCGAGTGGACGCTGACGACAACCCAGACAGCGCTAGCCGCCGACGGCTACTTTCAGCTTGAGCTAGGCAATATCGTATCCTCGCTGCCAGCGGGCAACGCCAACCTCTATCTGATCTACGAGAACTGGCCGGGCTACCGCGATGGCTACTTCGTGGTGCCAATCGAAAAGACGCCGCTGGTGTACACGGACAGCCAGCGCGTGGGCATCGGCACCAACCAGCCGAGCAGGCCGCTGGGCGTGCGCGGCGCAGGCAGCAGCGAGGAGCTGGTGAGCTTCGAGGATCGCGCTGGCACCACCACGTGGCACATCAATCAAAAGCTGCACGGCACCCAGAGCGCCTTCAATATCTCCGAAAGTGATGTGGCCGATGGGCGGCTCTACCTGCAGGCTGGCGGCAACGCGGGCATCGGCACCACCACGCCGCGCACCGGCCTCGATACCGGGGCAGGCGTGCTGAGCGGCGCAGCCAACGACTACATCAAGGCGCAGTGGACCATGAGCGGCGGCGGCAGCGTCAGCTGGGGCGGCAGCGGCAACCGCCTGAAGTGGACAGCGCGCTTCATCGCCATCTCCGCCGAGCGCCCGCACACATTTGCGTCTGGCTTCGTCAACATTGTCCAGCCGACCAGCGATATTCCGGCGGCCAACGTGTACAACGGCGTGGCGCGCTCGGCCAACGCCGACGGCGTCGTGCTCAACGCATGGGAGGCGCTCTACGCGGTGCACACGGTGGGCGGCAATGAGTCAGCGGTCACGCTGCAGATCGCCAGCTATGCCAACGCGAGCTTCTATGTTCCCAGCAACTGGCTGCTGGTGGCGGTGGTCAACGGCGACGATGGCACCGTGAAGCTGGGCACCGGCGTGTGCCTCAATCCCAACACCACATCGCTCAATGGCAGCCCGATCCCATCGGGCACGATTATGCTCTGGTCGGGGGCCAGCAACAACATTCCCGGCGGCTGGGTGCTGTGCAATGGCGCGAATGGCACGCCTGATCTGCGTGACCGCTTTATCGTTGGAGCCGGCAACAGCTACGGCGTTGGCAGCATCGGCGGCACGCCAAGCGTGCAGCTGAGCATCAGCCAGCTGCCCAGCCACAGCCACGCCACCACCGTCTCGGAGGATGACGGGCACACGCATAACGTCTACTTCGACACTGGCAGCGGCGGCGATGGCCCCAACGGCGACATGGCCAAGGTGGACCATGGGCTCCAGAAGGGGGTCAGCGCCGACTTTGGCGTCAAGACTGGCAAAAACGGCGACCACACGCATACAGTGTCGGTACAGAACACCGGCGGCAATGAGGCCCACGAGAACCGCCCGCCGTACTACGCGCTGTGCTACATCATGAAGCAATAGGAGGCCCAGATGCCGTGGGAGCTTGAGATTCACCATATTCAGGTCACATCGCTTGGCGATGCAACCTTGTTTATTGCGCGCAACATCAACCCGCCGAATGCGCCGGTCGTGCGCTCGCTGCTGATCGACGGCGGCAAAAACGATCCTGGCGGAGTGGCAGTGGACAACTATATTCGCGCCCTGCCGCTAGCACGTCTTGATGTGATGGTCGCCACGCACTTCGATATCGACCATTTCACGGGGTTAACCTATCTGCTGCGGCAGGCGCTGCCCTCGCCCTACAGCAACGTGATCATCTATGATCAGGGCGAGCCGCCGAATGAGTCGGTCTACTTTTCACGCAAAACAGATCGCAACGGCAACATCATACCTTCTTATTATGAAAAGTATATTGCGGCGATCGCCGCACGGCCCAACGTGCGGCGCGCCACCAGCTTGGTCAACAGCTTTGATATTGTGCGCTACAACAACGCAACCAACGCCGCAACAATCCCGCGCGGCGTTGTACAGGCAGGCGGCATCAACTACCTCGATCCGGCCTGGCTGGTAGGCAAAGAGATTCTCTGGGGTAACGGCATGGACGGGCAAAACGGCCGCCCCAACTATGCCTCGAATCCGCCTGCTGGTGCACCAACGATCACCTGCATCGCCGCCAACAAGTATGTGCAGCAAAACGCTGGCATGACCTACGACTCAAATGTCGTCATCTACGATGGTCCCAGGCGCATGAACCAGGCGCAAATTGCACGGGCGGAAAATGTTGACCTCAACGGCAAAAGCCTCGCCTTCTTGGTGCAGTTTAATAACTTCCGCTACTACGTTGGCGGCGACATCACCACCGATCAGGAGGATGGCTGCAACAACCGCAACATGAACCCGGTCGCCTTTCAGCAGGGCATCCGCCACTTTATCAATGGCAACAACACGGTGCAGGGGCGGATTGTGGCCATGAAAGCCAGCCACCATGGCTCGAACACCGCCACATCGCGCACGTTCGCCACGCAGATGCGCCCGAGCGCGACCGTCATCTCCAATGGCGACCATGGGCGCTTAGAGTTTCCGGCGGCCCAGACGGTCAATGTGCTCGATGGCTACCCGGAGCAGCCCATTCTGGCCAACCGCTACCTTGAGCATCCGCCGCAGCCGCCACAGCCGCCGCAGCGCCAAAACCGCAACTATCTCACCTTCTACCGCGATGCGACATATAATCCGCCGCTGAGCTTCGGCGGCGTCGCCGCGATCACCGCCGGCAACCCGATTGCCCCGATCAACCCTGGCGATCAGCCGCTGGCGAACGGCGATATTCGGCTGAGCGTAAGCCTGGCGCAGTCGCAGATTCCGGTCGTCGGCCAGGTCTATCGCGGTGTGCTTGCCGCCGTTGATCAGATCGTCGCGGCCACTGGGCTGGCGCTCAACGCCAATGAGAACACAACAATCGCCGATGCGGCGGCCACCTTCGGTCTGGCAGCGGCTGTGGCCCTGGCGCTTGGCTGCAACGCTGCGACCGCCGTCGACGGCATCAACATCAATGATGTCTATCAAGCCACCGTCAACGCCGTCGCCTACGCCGGCAACGACACCAGCACCCCGCCGATTGGCGTGGTCACATCGGCGATTGAAGCCGCGCCTGGCGGGCTACAGGATGCGATCGACGCGGCCGCTGAAGTTGAGGGCGGCGACTGCGTCGCAGAGATTGGCAATGGTGCGGCCGAGGCAGTTGGGGAGGCTGTAACCGGCGGCAACGCGGCCGCAATTCGCGCCGCAGCCCTGGCCGCCAACCCAGCCGCAACCAACGATTCAGCCACCGCAGCGGGGAACGCCGCCGCCGGGCTGCGGCAGATGATCATCGGCGCTGGCTATGTGGGCGTCGTGCCCGAGTACAACGCTGGCTACGCGGTCGCAGCGGCGATGGGGGCCGTAACTGGCGGGGCCAACCTCGCGCAGGCCACGGTGATGGGCGTGACGTGCGGCGCAGCCTATCCTATCGGCGTCGATCTGAACGGCGATAATCTGTACGCCGACGGCCGCGATACCGCGACCTGGGTGGCCCAGACCGCTGTGACGGCGGGCATCGCCCAGCAACGGGCGGCGCTAGCAGGCGCAGTTGCCGCCGCCGCCTACTACGAGGGCGATCCCAACGAGACCGGCAACGGCGTCGAGGCCGCCCTGCAGGTGATTGTCGCCGCGGGCGCGGTCATCAACGGCACCGCAAATGCAGCCGGCGTCGCCGCGACCAACGCCGCCACGCTCAATCCAAATAACGAGCTGTTTTTGGTGCACCTGTATGATCGTGACAGCCCCGCCCCGCAGCCTGGCAATATCGCCCACAGCTGGTAGCAAGGAGCAGGCATGGACAATGTGACCACACTCGCCGAACTACAAGCTTTTTTCGCTGCCGCAACCGTTGATGGCAGCCTAACGCTCACGCCAGCCATGGATGTGACCGACGTGCTGACCAGCTTTTTGATGAGTCTGCCAGCCCGTCAGTTCACGCTGCTCAATCCCTCCAACACGCTTGATGGCGCAGGCACAAGCTTAACCCTGGCTGGCGGCGCTGCCGAGACCTGGGTCATTCGCGGCACAAACAATCAGAGCGTCAGTGTTACTGGAGCCACGCTGGTTTTCACCCAGGCCCAGGCCGACTTTGCGCTGACGCTCAGCACGACGGGAACGATCACGCTCGATCAGCAGAGCCTACCGCTGGCAGGGCAGCTCGACGCAAGCACCAATCAAGTCGCGTGGAGCTTGCCGCAAGCGTGGCAGCCGCAGTCGGTCGAGCTAGCAGCGCTGGCAAACTTCATCAGCGGCAATCAGCTTGGGGCGCTGCTGCCGCTGCTGCCGCTGTTTGTCACTGTGCCCTTGACCGCCTTGAGCTTCAGCTTTGGCTTTGGCCGCAATGGCACAACCACGTTTGCCGTAACATCGAACATGAACGAAACCTGGACGATCATTGACCAGGCGGGCTTTCCCTCGGTTGAGCAGGTCGGCATCACCTTGAACACCTCGTCGATCTACAAGCCCGGCTACGGGTTCCAAACTGGCATCGGCGGCAACATTCATGGCACGCTGGTGATCGGCACGCCCTTTCAGGTTGTCCTGGCGCTGCAGGGGCAATCGACATGGCAGCTGGCGATCATCCCAGCCGATGGCAATGTCCTGCCAGGGCTGAGCGCGCTGGCAGGCTTGGTCGGCGGCGCGACGCTGCAGCAGACGGTGCAGGATGGCCTTGATGCCCTGGGCCTCAGCACGATTGCGCTCGATCAAGTGGCGATCAAGTTCGACCCGTATGCGCTGGCCTTCCAGAGCGTGGGCATGTTCGGCCATGTCACCATTGAGGGCATCACCTTCAACGTGCGCGTTTTTCTGCCGGTGTTTCAGTTCTATGGCAGCCTTAATCCAGGCACGCCGATCGATCTTAAGGCGCTCGTCACAGCGTACTTTGGCGATCCAGACACCTTTCCGGCTGTCGCAATCACAGCCCTGGGCGTCATCGCCCTGCCAGAGCAAAGCCGCTACACGCTCAACGCAACCATCAACAGCGATTGGACCATGAGCGTTGGCACGGTCGAGTTCGGCTTCCGCGAGTTCGGCTTCGAGATCGTCTATCAGCCGACGGGGGTGACGGGCTTTATCGAGGCGGCGCTGCTGTTTGTCGATGTTGTGTTCGATGCCAGCGCCGAGCACCCCGAGGTCGATGGCGGCTGGCAGTTCTCCGGCCGCACGCCGGTCGATCAGGCCATGCCCATCGGCCAGTTTATGCAGAGCCTCGCCGGGGTGTTCGGCAGCGCCACCACGCTGCCAGCGCCAATCGCCGATCTGACGCTGCAGAACATCAATGTTTGGTTCGATACGGCCAGCAGCGATTTTCTCTTTGGCTGCGAGGCCAAGTTCCCGATCAACGATCAGGAGCTAGATATCGTCGTCAACATCGCGCTCACGCACACCGGCTCCAGCTACGCCAACACCTTCAGCGGCCATATCACCATCGGCACGCTGATCTTCGACCTACACTTTGATGCCAATCCCACCGCCGATCTGTTTGTGGCCACCTACAGCCACACTGGAGCGCAGGCCAGCATCAGCCTACAGGAGCTGGTCGCCGCCGTTTCAGCCGATGTTGCCGCCTACATCCCCGCCAGCCTGACCATCGACCTCAAAGATGTGCTCTTCGCCTACCAGCAGGATACACAGACCCGCTTCGCCTTCGGCCTCGATCTCGCCACCGGCCTCAACCTCTCCGATCTACCGCTGGTCGGCCAAGCGCTGCCGCCAAACCAGACCATTGCGGTCAATGATCTCCAGATATTGGTGGCATCGCTGGACTTTCCAGCCGCCACCGTCACCCAGCTCAATACAATCATTACGCCCAACGGCGTCACCGCGCTGCCTAGCCCGCTGGCGGCTGGCATCACCGTTGGCGCGCAGATGAGCTTTGGCACGGCAACGCAGGCGCTGAGCCTGCCAATCGCTGGCGACAGCTCCACCGTTACGCCGCCGCAGCCGCCGCCAAGCTCCACCAGCGTCGTCGCCAGCGCGGCCAGCGCCACGTGGTTCACAGTGCAAAAATCCTTTGGGCCAGTCTACTTCGAGCGCGTCGGTGTGCAGTACGAGGACTCGACGCTGTGGTTTTTGCTCGACGCCTCGCTCACCGCAGCGGGCCTTAATCTGTCCGTCGAGGGGCTGGGCTTTGGCTCCGAGCTGGCGGTCTTCAGCCCCAGCTTCCGCATCCAGGGCCTGGGGCTAGACTACCGCAGCGCCGCGCTGGAGATCGGCGGGTCGTTCGTCCACGTCACCGTCCAAAACCAATCACAGACCTACGATGAGTACGATGGCATCGCTGTGCTGCGCATCAAGCGCTTTAGCATCGGCGCGATCGGCTCGTATGCCTACCTCGACGAGCACCCGTCGCTCTTTGTGTATGCGGTGCTCGATTTCCCGCTTGGCGGCCCGGCGTTCTTCTTCGTCACTGGCCTGAGCGCAGGCTTTGGCTACAACCGTGCGCTAAGCGTGCCGCCGCTCGACCAGGTGGCCACCTTCCCGCTGGTCGCCGAGGCGATCAACGGCCCGCCGTCGTCGGCGAGCGATCCGCAGACGACGCTCCAGAGCGAGCTGGACAAACTGCGCACCTACATTCCGCCCGCGATCGGCGAGGTATTCCTCAGCGCAGGCATTCGCTGGAACACCTATCGCCTGATCGATGCTTTCGCACTCTTGACCGTCTCGTTTGGCCAGCACTTCGAGATCGATCTGCTGGGCATGGCGACGGCAATCTTGCCAACCCCCGACCTGAGCAGCGTCGTCACGCCGCTGGCCGAGGTGCAGATGGCGCTCGTGGCCAGCTTCATTCCCGACGAAGGCTTCATCGGCGTGCAGGCGCAGCTAACCTCCGCATCGTATGTGCTCTCGCGCAGCTGTCACATCACCGGCGGGTTCGCCTTCTATGCCTGGTTCGCCAAGCAGCACGCCGGCGACTTTGTGCTGACGCTCGGCGGCTACCATCCGGCGTTCACCGTTCCGGCCCACTATCCGCTGGTGCCGCGCCTGGGCTTCAACTGGCAGATCGACAGCGCGCTGATTCTCAAGGGCGGCATGTACGCCGCCATGACCGGCGCGCTGCTGATGGCCGGCAGCACCCTCCAGGCCACCTGGCAGAGCGGCGATCTCAAGGCGTGGTTCAGTGGCGCGGCGGACTTCCTGCTGGCCTGGAAGCCCTACCACTACGATGCCCGCCTCAGCGTCGATGTCGGCGTGTCCTACACCTTCCACCTGTTCGGCACCCACCAGATCACCGCCGATGTCGGCGCAGACCTGCACATCTGGGGGCCGGACTTCTCCGGCACCGCGCACATCGACCTGGACATTATCTCGTTTGACATCGCCTTCGGGGCCGCCGCGCCCACGGCTCCCGCCCCGCTCGACTGGGCTACGTTCAAGACATCGTTCCTGCCCGCCGACGATCAAGTCTGCGGCATCGCCGTTGTCGCTGGCCTGGTGCAAAGCCCGCAGTCCGACTCGACCACCGACTGGGTGATCAATCCTGGCACCTTTGCGCTGGCAACCAACTGCGTCATCCCAATTCAAGCGGCGCAGCTTGGCGCGCAGACGATCACGCTCGATCAGGACTACACGCTCGCCGTTGGCGTCGCACCGATGGCCGTCGCGCCGACTGCGCTCACAGCACTGCACACCATCACGATCACGCGCAGCGGCGTCTCCGTTGAGACCGACTTTGTGGCCGAGCCGATCGGCAAGGGCATGCCCGCCGCGCTGTGGGGCGGCGAGTTCGCGCCAACGCTTGAATCTGCGCCGCTGGTGCCCAACGCCGTCGCTGGCTTTACGCTGCGCCCGCAGCTGCCGCCAACGCCAGGCGCAACCGCAGCGATCGATCAGAGCTATCTCCAGTATGCCACGCAGGCCGTCGCTGCTGCCTATGCGTGGAGTGCCGACCGGCCGTTCGCCGCGCAAACGCAGACCGACGCGCAGCGCCGCGCCACGATCAGCGCGACAGTCACCGCCGCCCAGCCCAGCGCGCTGCGCGATCAACTCCTGCAGGCCTTCGGTGTCAGCAGCCCGGTTGAGCTTCAGCCAACGCTTGCGGCAACGTTTACTGTTGCGCCACAGGTCGGCGTGTTCCCAGATGAGTCTTAGCGAGGCCCCCATGTCAGAATCAAACAATCCTGCGCCCAGCGGCACGGTTGCGTTCATGCAGTTTCATCAGCCCAGCCTGAAACCGGGCACGTATGCGATTACCGTCGCCCAGCAGGTTGCGACCAACGAGACGCCGCAGCCGAAGATCCCGACAACCACGTTTTCGGCGACGCGCTCCTTCAGCATCGCCGGCGAGCGCTTCAGCCTTGACCCCGCCGAGATCAGCGCCGTCTACCCGCCCGATGGCAGTCTCGGCGACCACTCGAACGTTGTGCCGCACCTGATGCTGACCCGCTCGACGCTGCCCTGGGAGCGCCAGGCCGATCCGCAGGACGCGAGCCTGCCCTGGCTCACGCTGCTGCTGTTCACCGAGGACGAAGCGCCTGTCGCGACAATCATCTCGCTAGATGCGCTGCAAAACTCAGCCAGCACAGGCGTCATCTATCCATCCTTTACCCTTGAGACCGGCCAAAGCGCTGCTGATCGGGTCAGCGTGATCGATGTTCCAGCCAGCACGCTGCGCACCCTGCTGCCGACACCCGCCGCGCTCGGGCTGATGGCCCACGTGCGCCAGGCCCGCGACGCCGACGATCAGCCCACAGGCTCGGAGCAGGCAGTGGTGATCGGCAACCGCCTGCCAGGCCCAAACCAGATCAACAGCGTGTTTCTGGTGTCGCTGGAGGGGCGCTACACCAGCGCTGGCTTCGACTTCCAGGGTGCCGCCGACGCCGACCTCGTGCGCTTTGTCGTGCTGGCGAGCTGGCGCTTTGCCGCGCCACCACAGGCCCAGCAGAGCTTTACAAACTTGCTGCTGGAGCTAGATCACAGCCCCAGCACGCTGCGCCTCCCGCCAAATGCGAACCCGCTCGCCGAGCAGTACGCCGCCCAGGGCTACGCGCTCATCCCGCACCTGATGCGCGCTGCCAACCAGACGGCGTCGTGGTACCGCGGGCCGCTCGGCGTGGGCACGCACACGGCCACGCTGCCGCTGCCTGCCCCGGCCGCCGACGCGCTTGTGCGCTACGATACAGCAACCGGGCTGTTCGATGTGTCCTACGCCGCAGCCTGGGAGCTAGGCCGCCTGCTTATTTTGCAGAGCAAGCAGGTGTCAACCAGCCTCTACAGCTGGAAGCGCGCCCACATCCAGCAACAGAAGGTGGCCAAGCGCTCTACGCCCAAGACCGCCATGCTCAGCAGAACAATCAGCCCCAAGCTGCGCAGCCGCGCCAGCGCCGACCTGCCCGCCGATGTGCGCGCCTGGTTCGCTGGCCTGCGCCGCCTGCAGGGCGTGCCATTTAACTACCTTGTGCCCGATGAGGCGATGCTGCCCAGCGAGTCGATTCGCTTCTTTCAGCTCGATGTCACCTGGATGGCCTGCCTGTTCGACGGCGCGCTCAGCATTGGCCGCGCCACCAGCGGCGATCTACAGGCGGAGCAGTCGATCACCATCTCGCCGCCGCTGCTGCCGCTCACGCCGCTCAGCGGCTTTGTGCTGCGCTCGGCGGTGGTGGCCGGGTGGCCGGGCCTGCTGGTCAACGCCACCGACGCCGACCAGCAGCCGCTGGAGCAACTGCGGCTGGAGCGCATCTCCGCCAACGTGCTGCTCGGCGTGTTTGTCGGCGAGCTAAACACGCTGCTCGTGCATCTTCAGCCTGAGACGCTGCACTTTGGCTTTGATGCGCCCACCGAGCAGTATCCGCAGCTCCACAAGCAGCTGCGCGCAACATCAGGCGCAGAGAGCGATCAGGTGCTCGCTAGCCTGCCGTGGCAAGACGCCGCCCGCCAGGTGCTCGCCATCGACACGCTGTCGAGCAGCATGCAGCAGCTGCTCGCGCAGACGCCGTGGACCTCGGCCCAGTTCGCCTTTCAGATGATCGAGGGCGTCGAGGCGGTGCAGTTCCAGCAGTCCGCCAGCTAGCTGCACGCACACGCAGCGGCCCCGCCGAGGCTTGCGCTTCAGCGGGGCCGTTTGGCACTTCACAGTGCTATGGTTGAAAAAGAATCGTCTGTGGTTAATTGCCCCAGCTCAGCCGATTAGATTCAGCGCTGGTGCCGTCTCGCCCGCTCACTGATGTGATCGTGAGGCCCCAGCGGGCTACCGTGCGCTGGCCGCTACCGATTGACCGAGCGCCGATCAGCCGCTATACCTGGGAGCAGCTCAAGGGCGACCGGCATACTCAGCCCGCGAGCATCTTTTCAGCCCCTCCGGTCACACCGCGACGGCGGCGCAGCTCCATCGTGACATAGAGCAGCAGCATCAGCAGTATGATCACAATCACCCCCAGCACATACCAGTTGAAGAACCGACCGCCAGCAAACTTATCCTGATCGCGCCATGCCCCCAGAATAAAGAGCAGATACCACAGCCAGATGCTCTCCACCGCTGTTCGCCACGCGCTCCAGCGTCGCTCTCTGCTCATCACGAGGCAGCCGACAGCCATCAATGCGTGCCAGCCAGCCAGAAGGCGCGACGAAAACGTCGTCAATGGCCAGGGCCACCGCTCAACGAGCAGCTGCGGCCACACAAAGCCAACCAGCACAATGCCCAGTGTAACCAGCCCCAGCAGCGCCAGCGCCCGCCGGATACCCACCGGCACAGCGACATCTGGCGGCAGCAGTGCGCCAGGGTCGGTCGCCTGATTGCGCCACCAGAGCCATGGCACGAGCACCGGCGTGACAACGTACAGCACAAGCCAGACGATAAATGGCCCGTGGGTCAGATCAAATCGGCCCCAATGCAAGACTGTGGCCAAGAGCATACTGACGGTAAACGCGGTGACCGCCGGGAAGCCGGCGGCGACAGCGTGCCACTGGCGACCAAACAAAACCCGCGCAAACAGCCACGCGCCGCCGAGGTAGCCAGCAGCAACATAGGCGGCATGGATTTTCGACGGCACCGGAAACGAGAAGCGCTGCCCCGATTGCTCAGGCAGAAAGTAGAGGATGACAAACGCGATCAGCAGAAACGGGATAACGATGGCGGCTGTTAGGCGCGTTAACACCAAGATGCGATCATCACGAGCTGGCTGCGGCATAGCTACCTCCAACGTATGATTGAGCGGTCGCTCTATTATGCCACAGCAGCAGCCGACCGCATAGCCCATGCTAGCCAGCTACGCCTATGCGGCTGGCTAGCAGCGCCTTCAGTTGAGCCACTAGCCCAGTGCGGTGGATCACCAACATCGGCTTGTGCACGCTGCCCATACGCGCAATCCAGCGCGGCTCGCGTGGCACCAGCAGCCAGCCTCAAGCTGCGCCAGCGCCACACGAGCCGCTGCGCTAAGCACGCTCACCCAGCTCGTCGGTGATAGGTCAGCCGCTCGCCAACGCGACGGAAGCCAGCGCGCTCGTAGACGTGCGCCGACTCGGCGCTAGCGGCGACAAGAAAGACCAGATCAGCGCCCAAGCGCAGCGCCTCCTGCGCCAGCACAGCGGTGACACAGCGGGCCAGCCCGCGCCGTCGGAACTGCGCTAGGGTGGCGATGCCCACCAGTTCGCTCACGCCCGCCTGGATGGGCAGGAACATACCGCCCGCCGCCGCCCCGCCCTGCCAGCGGAGGGTGACGGCACGACAGCCGATCAAGCTGGACTGAAAGCCCTGAGCATCTGCATCAGTCGCACGGGCGGCGCTAGGATCAAAGCCGAGCGCATTGATATCGAGATTAGCGCGCACCAGCGCCAGCGGCGCGGTAGGGCCGACCACCTCAACGCTCATCTCCGGCGCTAGCACTGGCGGCGGCACAGCAGCAGCCGCTGCCGCCAGCACTGGCAGCGCGTCGCCGCCGACGAAGCCTGCCGCCGTCAGCACATCGGCCAGCCCTGGCAGCGCCTGATCAAAAAAACTGAACACAGGGCGCACGATTGTGCTCAACACACAAGGCAATCAGGCGCTCAACCAGCGCCGTCAGCTCAGCAGGAGCAAGCTGCGCCGGATCGGGCACAACAATGTTGTCCGCAATGGCTGACGAATTAGGATCAACAAAGAGTCGCAGCCCCGCGCCAGCAGTCACCCTCTGCTGGCCGACGGCTTGTAGATTGGCCCCAGCGAAGGTCTGGATGCGCTGCACAACGTGCGTTAACTCCATGAACAGCTCCTCTCTCAACGGTCTAGCCGCTGCGCTACAATCTGCGCCGCCTGCACGATGCTACGGCTTACGGCACAGCCAAAAATCAGCACGGCGGTGCGCTGTTTTCAACTGCCTAGATTAAAAGTATAGCCAAATGTCGAATTTGTAGGACACAAGTGTCGAATTTGGAGGACAGAACAATCGCCCATAATCGGTTAGACTAGAGCGACTTACCAGCATCAAACAGTTAATAGCCGCGCTTGTGAGCCTCGATTATCGCCTAGCTAGGTGATAGTTCTGCGCGCACGCAGCCAGCGTGTGCAGCGCGCCCTCCAGCGCCATCGTGAGTCAATTGGCCAACCTGCGCTAGCGCTAGGTGATCTCATCTCAGAAAAAGGATGTGCCGTATGTCTGCTTCTCGCTCCGCCACCGCCAGTCGGCTTGCCGTGCTCGTGCTCTTGGCCAGCCTCGCCATGGTGATTTGGTCACCGCTCACCAAGGCGCTACCATTCACAACCGCCCACGAGCTGAACGAGACGCGCTCCCGCGCCTATGCGATGGGCCAGTACGAGTATCGCACGCTGCTCAGCGAGACGCGCCATCCAACCACCATTCTGACCAATGCCGGGCGCAGCAGCACCACCAGCTACACCACGCTGCGCGGCACCGTGGACCGCCCCAAGAACCACCTCTCCCTGCTGATGAAAGGCCAGAGCACCCAGGGCCAAACGCTTGAGATCGATGTCAGCGATGGCGTGGCCAAGGGCCGCGTGCAGGGCCGCGCCGATTGGGAGACCATCGCCAACGCCCCCGATCTGTTTGGCAGCAGCGGCGATGCGCTTGACTTTCTCGCTGCTGCGACGGACATTCAGCGCACCGATGCTGCGCCAGGACTCGATGACGCGCTCGTGGCGCATACAACCCACTACACCTTTGTCATCGACGGTCCCACCTACGCCCGCCACGCGCATGACCAGCTGGTCGCGCAGCTCCGGGCGCAGGGCGAGCTGCCCGCTACCCTTGATGTAGGGCTGACCCAGCAGTATGCGCAGATGCAGGCATCGGGCGAGCTGTGGGTCAATGCCGCTGGCCTGCCTGTGCGCCAGATCATCCATCTCGCGTTCCCACCCGAGCGCGGGGCCACCGAGTGGGTCGAGGCCGAGTTTACCACCGACTTCACGGGCTGGGCCGCCGCTGATACCAGCCCCGGTGCCATTGTTGCCGGGATCGTCGGCAGCGCGGCCACCTGGCAGCTGACGTTTCTGCTAGCGCTGGTTGCGCTCTGTGCGCTGTTCATCTTCCACTATCGCTCGCGCAAGTTCTACACCACCTTTGTGGCGGCGCTGATCCTCACCATGCTCGCTGGCCCGCTGATGCAGGCGCAGCAGGCCGATGCCTTCTTCGCGCGCATGGATGCCCAGGCGGCGGAGAGCGCAGCGCAGGCAGCGCCGGAAGACGCGCCGTTTGATCCGCAGCGCGATCCGCTCGCCGCCAGCGCGCCGGTCGCCGCCAGCGCCCCGCTAGCGCCGGACACCACCAGCCAGACCAGCAGCGCCCGGCCGGTGAACCCCACCACCGAGCGCACCGCGCTGCGTGCGACGAGCGAGGCCACCACCGGCAACGACACCGACAACGACGGCTTGGCCGATGAGGTCGAGGTGCTGGAGCTAGGCACCGACTACGACCAGGCCGACAGCGACGGCGACGGACTGAATGACAACCTCGAAGTCGTTGGCTTTGTCTCCAACAACATCCAGTGGTACCTCGACCCGCTCAACATCGATAGCAACGAGGATGGGCTGTGGGACAGCGTTGAGTGCCCAGATTTAGCGACCACCGGCACCTGCCCCGACACCGACGGCGACGGCGAGCCGGATGTCTTCGACTACGACAACGACGGCGACGGCGTGCCCGACAGCGTCGACAGCTCGCCTACCTCCGTCGGCGCGCTCACCACCCAGACCCAGAGTTTTATTGACTTCAACCTCAGTGACTACACCGTCGATACACCGCTGTATGTGGACTTCGAACTGCGCCCTGAGAACGCCACGCATCTCTGGTATGTCGACAACGTGCTCGACTGGCCCAGCGCGGACACCGACGGCCAGATTCAGCGCAAGAAGGACACCACCTGGGCCGACGAGGGCGAGAGCGGCACCAAGATGGACAATGGCGATATGCTGCTCTCGGCCATGCTCGAGATCAGCATCGACTACGATGCGACCAATCCCTCAGCCGGGCTGCCGGTGAGCGGCACGCTGCCCAGCGGCTCGTTCGGCGATCTGTCGTGGCTCGACACCGACGCACTCGACGAGTACGGTATCTCGGTCTCAGTCTCTGAGGTCGGCGATCAACTGACCGCCTATGTGCCGCTGACGGTTCTGCGCGACACGGTGGGCGATATGCCGGTGGCGCTGACCGGGCGCATGCTCTACCTGCCCAGCGCCAGCAGCTGGGGGGCCAACCACGAGGCGCGCCTGCTGTGGATGGTCAGCATGCTGACGGACACCTGCAACGATACGACCAATGTGGACGGCGACGACTACTGCGCCGATGCGGCCGACTGGACCAGCAGCACGAGCGTTGTGCAGAGCTACTACGAGGATTTCTCCCTGACCGGCCTCACGGTTGATGAGGCGCGCGGCACCGATGTGCTGCTGATCGGCCAGAACAACGCGACCAGCGTGGATTACGCGGACAATCTCTGGCACCTCGCCGCCAATCTGCCCGACGCCTACCTCGACGCGCAGGGCGTGACGAGCACGAGCGACCGCTTCGATCAGGACGACATCATCGCCCGCTGGGGCAGCGGAGCGTCCTCGGCGACCGACAGCGAGCGCTGGGGCATCCCGGCCGGGGCGCTGACGGTCGCGCAGCACAGCTACAGCGACGAGATCGCCGCCTTCAGTGATCTGAGCGACAGTACGCTCACCACCTTCCTGAGCAGCCTCTACGGCACGCCGGCGACAGACACCTCGGTGACGCTGCTGCGGGTGATGGAGAGCCGCTACCGCAGCACCAACCTCGCAGATGACACCATGGCTGTCAGCGGCTCGACACTGAGCGTGGCGCTGGGCACGCTGGAGGAGCAGACCACCGCCTCGGTTGCGTGGGCACCCTACAGCTATGGCGCGGACGGCAGCTGGGCCAGCGAGGATGTCGGCGACTACTTCGACACGCTGGAGGTCAAGCTGCTCAACGTCTTCGATACCGCCGAACTGACCACCCTGCTGTCTGGCGAGACGCTGGCGAATGCGGCGCTGACCCAGGCCGGGGCGATTGGCTACGCCAAGAACTTCTATCTCTTGATGGAGCAGGGGCAGGTCGGGATCGTCGAGATCGCGGGCAGCAGCATGGGCGACACCCTGCTGGACAACAGCAGCTACTATCGCTCCGGCGAGGCAGTGACGCTGATTGTGGCCGACATGATCAACTACATGCAGGCTGGACTGCAGGACATGCTGACCGTGAGCCTTGATGGTGCCGAGATCGCCAGCGGTATTAGCGATGGCGACCTGACATCGCTGGCCTCACTGCTTGAAGACAACGGCGCAGTCGAAAGCTACCTCGATGATAGCGGCCTCTTTGAGAGCCTTTCTGGCGGTGGCACACAAGCGTTCAACAAGGCCTACAAAGAGTGGTATAAGCGCAAACAGAAGAAAATCGATCCCGATTTTAGCGTCAATACCGATAAGACATGGAAAAAAGGGGCGACCGGGGCCAGCGTTGTCAGTGGATTACTGCTGTTTAGCGCGTCGTTCTTTGAGAAAGGCAGTGAGGTTGAGGTACGGCTCACCGTCGTTGCACGCGGTATCGGCTATGTCGGTTCGTTGTTCGCTGTTGCCGATGCCATCGATGTCTACCGCACCTTCAACGCCACCACCAGCGCCGCCCAACAGGTGAAAATCCTCAAGTACCAATCCCGTGCCGCTGTCGTTGGATTGATCATGGACGTGGGCATCACAACCGCGCTGTTTGTGTATACCGTGGTCGCCAGCAATATCAGCGTGAGCAATCTTGCATTCACCCAGTTGCTGGCCTATGCGATTGCCTCAATCATTGTGGCGATTATTATGGCGGTGCTGAGTGCGACGATTATTGGTGGCATCGTCGTGGCGATTATCGGTGCGATCGATGCGCTCGCCCGCCTGATCTGTGATGCGGTCGGCGTGGAGGAAAACAGCGATGTCGATGTCTGGGTCTGTGACGGCATCACCGGGGCGCTGACCATGGCGGTCACCTACCTGATTTTCGAGCAAACCCCGATTCTGGATATTCAGTCGGATAACCGGCTGGACACCGCGCTCACCGATGTTGCCATCACCCAGCAGGCCGCCAACGATGGCTATGTGGTCGGCAACTATCTCAGCTTTGGGCTGGATATCACCCAGACGCTCCAAATGAACAGCCCAGATGTCTGGGGCAACTACTACTGGTGGCAGTTCAGCACCGAAAACCTGGAGCACACACAAGCAGCTTATCGCTTGCAGCAAACGCCCGAAACCTTATCGACGAGCGAGGTGAACTGGGATAGCAACTCGGCGCACATGTTCAACACAACCTACGGCACAACCTTCGAGCATGTCGGCATTAACCAAGCCTTGGGCACGGTCTATCTCAGCGAGAGCATCAAGAGCGATGTGCAGGAGTGCTGGGTCATCTGGATACCCGCTGGCATTATCTTGGTGCCGACACCTGTCTGCTACGTGCGCGACCTCGACTTCGCCAACCAGAGCGATACCGACATCGGCGACAATTTCGCCTTTGATGTGCTCCCCGCGACGCTCGATGATTTCTATACGCTGACGGCGACAGGCAATGACGGCGCAGGCTACCGGCTGGGCTGGGATGATCGCTTCCCCACCCTCGTGGATGCCGACGGCGATGGGCTGAACAGCCGCGCCTCCGGCGGCGTCGATCCTGACGATGCCAACTACGACAGCGACGGCGATGGCCTCTCCGACTACTGGGAATATTACAATGGCTTCGATCCCAGCGCTGTCGATAGCGATGGCGATGGCCTCTCCGACTACTGGGAGGCGCTGCATGACACCGACCAAGACCGCTACGATACCGACAGCGACGGCTTGGAGGATGGCGCAGAGCTGTTCCACCCGCTGGCGGCCAGCCCCTTTGATGACTCATCGACGAGCTGGACGGGCGGCTGGACCGTGGTCTATGACTACAGCGGCAGCACACCGCTCGAGACGCTCGTCACATCCTACCCCGATTTGGTGGACAGCGACAGCGATGGCATCACTGACAAGCAGGAGTATATCTACGGCTATAACCCGCGCGTGATGGAGGAGCTGAACGTCCTCTCGATCGACTCCACAGTGGAGACGCCCGGCGCGGTGCCCGGCTATGTCTCGACCAGCGCACCCTACAACACCGTGACCTACGCCGCCACCATCACCAACGAGCTGGACAACCGCTACGCCTACGGCCTGCTCGAGACCGAGTTCCCCGTCGATACGCTGCGCGATGAGACCGTGCTGGATGCCCTGGCCCCACTCCAATCAACGAGCGTCGCCGGGCAAGTGACCGCCGATAGCAGCCTCTTCACCGCCTCGACCGTCACGAGCATGACCTTGCGCGCTGGCGCGATCATTAGCACCGATGAGGAGCGCGCACTCTGGCTCGACTTCCGCGACAGCACCTTCACCGATGCCTCGAACCATGGCAACGATGCATCCTGTACGTCAACGGCCTGCCCCACGGTGGACTCGACGGGCAGCTTTGCCCAGTTCGACGGCAATGACACATTAACCGTCGCCGACTCAGACGATTTCGACCTAAACCAGTTTACGCTGACGATGTGGGTGAAGCGCAACGGCACCGTGAAGAATGTGACGCTGCTGAAAAAAGGCAATACAGGCTTCTTGGTCGGCATTGATACCAATGGCTATGTCTATGGCTCACTCTACGATAGCACCTGTACAACGCCGACCTATGCACCGACGCCAGGCACCTTCACCGGCGGCGGACTCACCACGGGCTGGAATCATCTGGCGCTGATGCAGCGCGGCAACACCCTAATTCTCTATCTCAACGGCGCAGAACTCGCCAGCGCGACGACCTCGGGCACGTGTTTGAACACCGATCCGATCACGATTGGCCAAAGCTTCAAGGGCTGGATCGATGACATCACGCTCTATGACAGCGCCTTGAGCGATGACGAGCTTGACGAGCTGTTCAAACAGCCCGTCGTCTACCTGCGCGATATCACATCCGATGGCTTCAGCTACTACTCCAATGGCCGCCGCTACTCGCTCGTCGATGATATTGGCGAGGTCGAGCTTGAGTGCACCAGCGATTCCGCCACGGACGACAGCGAGGGCTATCCCGCCGTCTGTCCAAGCGAGTCCAGCGATTTCCTCGGCGAAGCCCTGTCGTTCAACCCCAACAGCTTCCAGGCGATCCAGCTCGAAGGCGGTGAGAACACCGACCTCACGGGCAACGATAACACCTTCAGCATGGCCATGTGGCTCTATCCCCAGAATGGCTACACACCTGACGATCAGCACCTCAATGATTACGGGCAGGTGCTGATTGCCAACAGCATTGTTGACTATGACTATCGTGTCGATGGCTATCCGGTCGCCCCGCCCTCGATGTATCTGAAGGGAAGCAATATCATCATGCGCTTTGGGGTCGAGACCGGAACCTCAACCGCCAACTCGCAGTACTGCGAGGCGACGACCACCAACAATCCGGTCACGCTCAACACATGGCAGCATCTGGTGGTTACCTACAGTGGCAGCGGCTTCACGCTCTACCGCGATGGAACCGTGGTCTCGTCGGGCATTACCCAGTGGACCACCAATAACCACTGTAGTGGTGTTACCGTCTACCCAGGTGGCGATAGCTGGCGCATGTACATCGGCCACAACTTCCGCTCAGCCCTGCACTTTGACTCCCTGAGTAGCTTTACGGAAACGGGAGCAGAGAGCGGCTCGCAAGAAGCCTACATCTGGGACGAGACGAACAATCAAGAGCTATGGAATAAGGGCGACCTCGATACTGGTGAGACGATCCAGCCCGATGTGTGGCTCACGGCCTCAACGACACTGCCCGACTTGAAGTGGACGCTGTGTAACCGCGACGACTCACCATCAGGCTCACTCTGCCCCGGCGATGATGATGTCTATGCGACGGGCAATCACGATCAGGACGAGGTGCCGGCGGCCTACAGCCCCTACATCAACGGCAATAAGTGGCACGCCTATCTCAACTATGGCTTGTACAACGACGGCTTCAAAGGCAAGATGGACGAGATCGGCCTCTATCGCGTTGACCTCGATGCCGATGATGTGCTCAAGCTCTACGAAAGCACCACCCGCGTGCTAGAGCTAAACTTCGACGAGGCTCCCGGCCAGACGCTGTTTGCCGATGCGTCAAGCAACGAATCGGACGCCACCTGCTCGGGCACGACCTGCCCCGACAGCGGCCTGCGCGGCATCGATAACCAGGCGCTCGAGTTCGATGGCAGCAACGACTATCTCTCCGTCGCTGGCAGTTCGGTTGATCTGACCCGCGCTGACTTCACCATCGCTGCCTGGATCAAAACCACCAGCAGCAACCAGGGTATCGTCACCAAGAGCGACGGCGATGGATCCTGGGAGAAATACGAGAAAAACTTCTACCTCGACTCGTCCGGCTATCCCAACTTCGTGGGCTGGGGCAATAACTACATCCACAGCACCACCGCCGTCAACGATGGCCAGTGGCACCACGTCGCCGTGGTCTGGGACTACCAAGGCAACGGCTCGACCAGCACCGGCCAGGGCTACATCTATATCGACGGCGTCAACAAGACCAGCTCCGAGAACTACGCGGGCAATAATGTTGATCAAAGTAGCCATAACCTGTACATTGGCGCGCCGAACCACGGCGAGAGCGCGAACTACTTCGCTGGCAAGCTCGATCAACTGGTGATCCTGCAAACCGCGCTCGATGCATCCGGGATGCAGGCGCTGATGCGCGAGGTGCCGCTCTTCAACCTGCACCTGGACGAAGACTTAGCGACCACAAGCTTCAGCGATGATGGCCTCTACGCCCAGAACCTCAGCTGTAGCGGCAGCGCCTGCCCCGCCGCAGGGGCCAAGGGCCAGGTGCGCGAGTCGCTGGTTTTCGACGGCAACGATACCATCTCGGCGACTGTCAGCGATGATCTCGATGTTGAGACCTTCACGCTGGCCATGTGGGTCAAGCCCACCGCCACCAAGTCCGCCATCCAGACGCTGATCCGCAAGAACAACGGCAGCGGCTCCAACGACAACTTCAACATCTGGACGCTCTCCAACTCGTTGCGCTTCAAGCTCGACTTCGAGCGCGCCGACTGCAACAACGGTCAGCCGTGGCATATCACCAGCAGCAACGCGCTGACCGAAGATGTGTGGAACTACCTAGTTGCCTCGTTCGACGGCACCTATCTGCGCCTCTACATCAATGGCAGCCTCGACAACAGCAATTCCTATGGCACCACCACCGCCTGCACCACCGGCAACGTGCTCACGCTCGGCAACAATTTCGAGGGCCAACTCGACGAAGTGGCGCTCTACGAGGGCGCGCTGAGCGACGAGGAGATCGACAACCTCTATGAGTATCAGGCCGCCTGGTTCGATGTCACCTACCAGCACGAGGTCACGGTCGATACGGACAATCCCACCGCGCTGCTCGACCTGAGCACAACCCACGTCGCTGGCGACCAGGTCATGATCGCCCAGGCCAGCGACCCGACCTCGCCGATCAGCAGTGTCGAGTACCGCATCAACGGCGGCAGCTGGAGCGAGATCGTCGACGATGACACCACCGACGAGGTGTGGGCCTTCACCTTCCAGCCCACCGCCGGCGAGGGCAACTACACCATCGATGTGCGCGCCACTGACGCTGTCGGCCACACCGCCACCGACAGCGCCACGGTGATTGTGGATCAGACCCCACCAACTGCCACGCTCGACAGCTTCACCGCCAATCGCGTCGCCCGGCCCAACAGCCCGACCGCTCAGACAGTGGTGGCTAGCCTGACCCTGGCGGGCAGCATTCAGGATAGCAGCAGCGGCGTGCCGACCAACACAACGACCATTGAGCTGTACGACGGTCTCGGCCGCTCGGTCAGCCAGAGCGCGGCCGCCACGGTCAATGGCGCAACCTGGAGCGCGGACTATCCGCTCGGCACGAATATCGGCTATGGCGACTACGACGTCACCATCGAGACCAGCGACAATGTTGGCAATGTGCTGACCGCCACCCTGGGCACCGTCGCCATCGACAACCTTGGCCCCAGCGCCACCCTGCTGGAAGGAACAGGGATCATCACTGAGAGCGGCACCGTGCTCGGCGGCGTGCTCAGCGAGGTGCCCTATCCCGCCAACAGCACGCTCATGTTCTCCTTCGAGGACGCGACGGGCAGCACCAGCTTCGCCGATGGCTCGAAGAACCATCGCGCAGCCACCTGCACTGGCTCCAGCTGCCCCACGGCAGGTGCGGCGGGCCAGCACGGCAGCGCGCTCACGTTCGATGGCAGCAACGACTACCTGACGGTGGAGCAGTCGGACGTGCTGAACCTGGCCGGGCAGTCCTTCACGATTGCCACCTGGGCCAAGCGCGATACGACCGGGGGCAACAGGATCATTGTTGCGCAAGGCGCAAACAGCAACCACTCAGGGATGCTCTTCGGCTTCCGCGACACCAATACATTCCTGTGTAGCTTCTATGGCGATGCACTGGATACCCCGGACGCCTACACAGATAGCGACTGGCATCACTGGGCATGCAGCTACGATGCGACGACCAACACGCGCACGATCTACCGCGATGGCCTCCAGGTTGCCCAGGATACCGCCGCAGCGGACTACACAGGCAGCGGCGCGCTCTATATCGGCCAGCGCTACGATGGCGTCTATGATTTCGGTGGCGCACTGGACGAACTCACCATCTACCGCCGCGCACTCAGCGCCGAGCAGATCTTCCACATGGCCAACCCGACGGATACGGCGGTCAGCGATCTCGCCATCCGCTTCCGCCACCTCAGCGACGGCAGCCTCGCGGCGGACGCGGGCCTCTGGTACGCGGCGGATCTTGCTAGCACCAGCGCCAATCACACCACCTGGAGCTACCCGCTGGAGCTAGCGCTCGAAGGGCCGTATCAGATCGATCTGCTGGCTACCGACGCGCTTGGCAACCAGACCTTCGCCGAGAATGTCTGGACCGGCGAGATCGACACGCGCGCCCCACGGCTCACGCTGACCGCCAGCGGACAGGACGTGACCTGCCAGGCCAGCGACTTCAATCTCGACAGCGACACCTGGAGCTGCTCGGCCACACCGATCACGCCGACGGCCAGCTACGCCAGCGACGCCTGGTTTGTGGATGTCTTCAGCACCACGCAGCAGCTCACCGGCCTCACTACTACCGCCACCGTCACCGACACGAGCGGCCAGACGCTGAGCGCCTGTGACGAGTACAACCACTGCACTACGCGCACCATCGACAGCGCCACACCGGGCGGCGTCAGCGCCGATCTCCAACTCTGGCTCGATGCCAGCGCAGGCACATCCACACTCACCGATGGCGCAGCGCTGAGCACCTGGGCCGATCAGTCGGGCTACGGCCACGACGCCGTGCAGGCGACGGCGGCCAGCCAGCCCACCTACAGCGCCGCCGCCTTCAACGGCAACCCGGCGCTCACCTTCAATGGCACAAATACAAGTGGTGCGTATCTTCAGACAGGTCTCACGCTAACGCCACAGAACGCCGACATTACGATCCTGACCGTAGCCCAGCCATCCGCGACGCGCTATGCATTTGTCCTCTCCCAACAAAATGGTACGGGGACAGGCCGCAGTATCTTCGAATACTATACCAACGGAAAAACCCGATCATGGTGGGGCGGCAGCAGTCACGAAAGCAGCAGCGATTACAGCACCAGCGCGCCGATGGTGCACACCGTGCGCCTCACTGGCGGCAGTAGTCTCGATCTGTTCCAGAATGGAGCGGCCAATGGGTCGTTCCCCATCACCGCCGAGACGGCAACGGGCAGTTGGCTCATTGGCACCAATAAGCAGGCGAGCGCCGACTTCCTGAATGGTAATCTCGCCGAGGTGCTGGTCTTCAGCGACACGCTCGACAGCAGCGCTATGGCCCAGGCCGAAACCTACCTCGCGCTCAAGTATGGCATCACGCTGGATAGCAGCACGCCCTACCGCGACGCACAGGGCAACATCATCTGGGATGGCACAGCCAGCGCCTACCATTACGATGTCGCTGGCGTCGCCCGCGATGATCAATCCGGCCTCGCCCAGTCGCAGTCTACCAGCGCCAACAGCGACGCCATTCTGACCATCACCGCTGGCAACGACCCCAACAGCCCCGCCGCGCTCGCGGACGACGGCAGCTATCTGCTCTGGGGCAACGACGACGGCGATCCCAGCAGCACTGTCAGCACCAGCCAGGGCTACGAGCGCCTCGGTCGCATCTGGCAGGTGCAAGAAGTTGGCGACGTCGGCAGCGTCAGTGTGCAGTTCGATCTCTCCGGCCTGGGCCTCACGCTCACTGAAAGCGATCTGGCCCTGCTCATCGGCGACTCGAGCGGCTTCGCCAATGCGACGGTGCACATCAGCGGCCGCAGCCTCAGCGGCGAGATCGTCACCTTCACCGGCGTCGATCTCAAGGCAGGGCAGTATCTGTCGCTGGCCCTCACCGAGGTGCCGTCTGTCTACAGCAACGTCGCCGACGCCAGCGACTACACGCTGCTCTATGCCCTCGACATCCCCACCAATGCCAACTACCGCAGCGGCAGCACGCCGACCTATAGCGTCGATACCAGCGCCAGCGTCGGCGCCTTCGACCGCGTGGCCTACTACCTGGAGCTGGTCGACAGCGGCGGCAGCAGCCAGTGGGTCTATGCCGCCATGGACGACTTCAGCGGCGGCAACGCCAGCCTGCTGGGCATTCCTGACGCCAGCGTGAACGTGGACTGGGAGCAGACGGTCGCAAACCTGACCGTCGCCTCCAATGTCGCTGGCCTCACCACCGGCGAGAATATCACCACCGGCAACATCGAGTTCTGGGACAACTGCTATAGCAAAACCGCCGACTCGGGTATTGGTGGCTCCAGCACCACCTATGACGTCGACGACACACGCACGAATAGCACCTGCTACGGCTCGTTCCAGGTGCACAACTACGGCGCAAGCCAAACACTGCTGGCCTGGAACCGCTGGGCGCAAGGCACCGGCAACGATGACATCGGTATCGGCAACCGCAGCAGCGATAGCCCTGACTGGACCTTCGCCCAGAATGCCAACACCTACACCGCCCGCACGCTGTATGTGCTCGTGCATGAGTACGGCAGCGGAGCGCGTGCGGCGGCAGGCGGTGGCCTGCAATCTGCTGGCGTCACCACGGCGCAAGCGCGCACCACGGCGGCGTTCACGCCAGCTACCGTCGTGCGGACAACACCAACCGGCGCACGTCCCAGCACCGAGCCAAGCGTGACCACAGCGGCGGTGGCCTACCGCCGCCCAACCGCCGCAGCGCCTGCACCCGCCAGCCACCCCAACGGCGTGACGCCAGCGGCCGCACGGACGAGCGGCGCGGCAGCAGTACCTGCACCAAGCACCGCTGATGCTCCAGCGGCCGCACCACCCGCCCGCGCCGCCACGCCGCCGGACATCCTCAGCAATACCTGCTACCTGCTCGGCGAAGACCAGCGCATCGCCGATGCCAGCGCCAGCGGCCAGGCCCGCGACCAGGCCCAGCGCTTCTACACCGCCTGGACGACCGATACGCTCACGCTGCTGTGGGCGGGGGCCGACTGGGCCACCCAGGGCGATCTCTTCCTCTATCTCGATACCCAGCCCGGCGGCAGTCCGCTGGCCTACAATCCCTACCCGGCGGCCTCCAGCCCCACCGCCATCCACTTCCCCATCGACCCGCGCCCCAACACGCCTTCGGTCGCCATGGACTATGTGCTGTGGATTGAGGATGGCACCCTCGCCACCCTCTTCGCCTGGGATGGCAGCAGCTGGCAGCCCAGCGCCGCCATGGTCGGCCTCCAGCTTGACACCGACCGCACCGCGCCGCTCACCACCATCGCGGTGCCCTTCGCCGATCTCGGCATCAGCGACCCCGCCACTCACGGCCTCGGCCTCCTCGCGCTCGCCAGCGAAGAGAATGCCCTCGATGTCTGGGCCACCATGCCCGGCTACAACAGCGTCAGCAGCGCCGCCATTCTGCCCGGCCGTGCCAAAGACACCGTCCAGACCTTCCTGCTCAGCCGCATCTACGGCTGGGACGCGCTGCCCGCCACCGGCTGCCCCAGCGGCGTGGACAACAACGGCAACCGCGTCTCCGCCACTATCGCATACAACGGAGCCAATCTTGCCGGCACGCTGCTGGCCACGCCCGACAGCATTACCTTTGGCCTCTTCAAGGATCACCTGATCTTTGCCCATACACTGCTCTACAAGGAGCTGGCCAACTGGGATACCCTGCGCGATCCGCTCTGCCAGCCCCAGCCCGGCCATCCACCGCTACCCGAGTGTGGCCGCGCGCCAGCCGCCAGCGATGCTGCCCAAACCCAGATTATGGCCCGCCTCGCGCTCGCCCGCCTCTTCGGCGTCGCGCATCCCCCGGTCAGCGATGGCGAGACGCTCCAGTATCAGATCGCCGTCGTCAACCACGGCGCGCGCGCAGCCCAGGGCGTGCAGGTCGAGATCGGCACGCCCTACGGCCTGCGCCTCACCACCGGCCAGCTCGAGACCGACCCGTCCGGCGCGCAGGCGTATGTCCAGCGCGTCAATTTGGGCACCATGGCCCCCGGCGAGCACCGCCTCGTCACCGCCACCGGCATCGTCGACACCAGCTTCAACGCCGCGCAGCTCGACGGCCAGATTCGCCTGCGTGTGCTCATCACCGACGAGACCGGCTCCCCGCTTCAGCCCTCAGAGGCCCTCTACTCCGTCCACGAGCTGGACACCGCACCGCCGAGCTACGTCGGCCTGGCGCAGCCATCCATGGTCGCGCGATCCGGCATGCAGACGCTGCGCGGCACCGTAGCCGATCAGTCGGCGGTGCCCACCATCATCATCGAGGTCGCGGGACAGACCACCACCTGTACCGACACCACCCCCGACGATGGCGCGTGGGCCTGTCCGGTCACGCTGCCCGCGCAAGCCGATGGCACGCCGCTCACCGTGCGCCTCAAGGCCCGCGACATCCATGGCCTCGAAAGCGCGTGGTTCACGGTGCCCGCGCTCGTGATCGACCGAACCGCCCCGACGATCACGCTCGATAGCGCCACCGAGCGCAATCTGCGCGATGGCATCGTGGGCTACGCCGAGGCCACCCTGAGCGGCGCACTCACCGACAACCGCTTCGCCGCACGCGTCGAGGTTTGCACAGTCACCGGCACGGGCGAGGACTGTACGCCCGCCGCAGTGACCCTGCCGACCGGAGCCACCCTCCAGCAGTCCTATCAGTACGACGACCAACCCGAGACGCCGCTGGCGGTGGGCAGCGCCAACGGCTGCACCGACGGCACGCCCGTCACGCGCAGCTTCAGCGTGGCCGAGAACGTGACCGTGGCCGAGGTCGAGCTTGGGCTGATGCTAGAGCACCCCTTCCGCAACGATCTGCGCGCCACGCTCCAGTCGCCCAGCGGCACCCAGGTGCGCGTGCTGGACTTCGCCGCCGACGCCGCCAACCTCAACGCGACCTTCAGTGATCGCGCCAGCACCAGCATCTATCTGACCGACGACCTCGATGACCATCAACTCACCACGCCCTTTGTGCTGCATCGTCAGCCGCACACGGGGCAGCTCGTCGCCTTCCAGGGCGAGCCGGCCCAGGGCACATGGCAGTTGACGCTGTGTGACCGTGCGCCCGCCGCCGACGACGGGCAGTACCTGCGCAGTCGGCTCACGCTGCGCTCCACCGCGCTGCCCAGCGGCAGCAGCGCCACCTGGCGCGCCACGTTGCAGATCCCAGCCAATGTGGACGCCCAAGCGCGCACGCTGCACCTCTACGGCTACGACGCGGCCGGCAATCGCAGCGCCGCGCTCCCCGTCGACCTGACGCTGGACACCCTGGAGCCGCATATGACGAGCATCACCTCCACGCTGCGCCTACCAAGCCAGGCCGACGTTGCCCTCACTGGCACTGTCAGCGACAGCGCGCCGGTGCTGCTATCGCTGGATATCCTCAGCCCGCGCCATACGCGGACCAGTGTTGGCCTGCAGCAGGATGCACAGGGCAACTGGCAGTTTAATCCCGTGGGCCACGTGACCCGACCGGGCCGCTACTGCCTGTGGGTGCGGGCGGAGGATGCGGCGGGCAACGTCAGTCTCACCGGGCCGGTGGCGCTGGAGGCGACCGCCCGCCAGCCGGTCTATCTGCCGCTCGTGCTGCAAGCCAGTGCGCAGGGCACGCGGCCAGCGCCAACGCCGCTGAACAGCATCGGCGCATCCAGCCCGGCGGCGCTGCTCGCCCGACCTAGCCCGATCAGCCTCGCCTTCGGCGCGAGCAGCGGCTGTCGCTAATCCACAACGCGGCTTCACCCACGGGAGCACAAACCAAGCGCAGCGGCTCCACATGCACGCAGGATGGCACTACCGCCATCCTGCGTGCTCAGATGCTACAGCACTGTTCGCAGGGCAGCGCCAGCGTGCAGTGGCATCCTAAAAGCTGATCAGCGGCGTGTGCCAGACCAGTGATTGATCGCTGCTTTGACCAATTCACACGCGCCGCTTCAGCAAGGACACCAGCGGTGGTCTAGCAGCGCAGTTTCGTCGCTGAACTGACAAGGCGCGTTGGCCGCGTAGAGAACCCCGCACAGACCGCAGGGCGACTGCATGCGGGCGGCGGGCTTGCAGCATAGGTTTGGGCCAGCACGATCTCCAGCGGCCCGTTTGGCAAATCGAGCGGACCGCTGGCTTCTTTGCATCAGCCCATACAGCGCAAGAATCAAATCCCCGCTCCATTATGCCCCAGCCGCAACGGCGTTTCGACCGGGCGCACAGTAAAGAGCATCTATTCCCCTAGGGCTGTGCGGACAAAGCCCTCGACTGCATTATCAACGACGCTATCACAGACCGCCTAGGCCAAAACCATAAGCAGGATCAGGCGCATGAAGTAGATGATGTAGCCGCCCATCGTGTTCTCCCAGACGCTACAAGGATAACAAACACCTGTTCACTGTCCGCCTCGCCGGGATCATTCGCGCTCGTCATACTACCATCCACCATGCGTTGACCGCTGCTGGTGCGCGCGCAACTTGGCGCGTGATATGCGGTTCGAGCGCAAGGAGATCGGCCATCCGCCGAGTCGCTCCAGCAATGGGGCACGCCCTGGCGATCACTTTTTTGCATCAATATGCGAAGGTGATGACAAGGGCTGCGGGTGTAGCGGGTAGGCCATTGACACACTTAGGCAGTGGGCGGTCGGCATCTTCAAATAGAGGTCGGTTAGTCTGGATATACAAACGGGGAACGAGCGAATAGCTCCCACAGATCGTGCTGTGGATCATAGTGGGCTGGTTGTGATTGGCCGAGCGGATGTGGCACAATCAGTCCCGCCTGGCGCATGAGACTTTTGTACTGGTAGCGCAACGTTCCACGAAAGTGGGCGGGCGTCACGCGATTCCATCGGACCTGGCCCTGGCCGTCAAGGATATCAGCGAGAACCTCTGGCAGAAACAACGCCACTACCGCAACGGCTCGATCTCGCGCCAGCATTGCGCGCGCCAAGGTAAGCATCGAATGGGGACCGCCACCAAGATCGTTCAACGCACTTAAGATAAGCATCACAATCGGATCGCTACTCAGCAGCCAGCGTAACACAGCACCAGTGAGCGGATGGACCTGATCAATGGTCGCGGTGCGCTGTGCGGTGACGGCACGATGAATCTCCGCCAAGCTTGGGAGTGCAGGCAACAGGCGAGCAGCCGCTTCACCAACGACGCTGAGACCAATATCATCGCCCCGGCGGATGACCACGCCTAACTTCAGCGCTCCACGAATAGCCGCTTTTAATTGGCCGCGCGGTAAGACGGTGTAGTCTGTCTCCAAGCGCTGCTTGAAATCATCATCGGCGGCAACAGCATCACGGACTGCGACTGGAATACTGAGGTAGTGCGTCGGCATGTTGAGGGAAAAGCCAATCGAGAGCAGGGCCGTTGCGGTAAACTGTCGCCGAATCGCCATTGCTGGTTCATAGCGCGGCAAATGCGCAGCTGGCACATCGAGGATCAAGCCTGTATTGCCTTGCGCCACAAGCAGACCAACATGCAGTTGGTGCGCCAAACTCCGCACCTCGCCATGAGGTTCATTCGGCAGCGCTAACAGTGACCGGTGAAAGCCTGCGCGATACGACGCCGCTTGCATAACTCCTTGGAGGGCGTTACCATTGGAACCTTTTGCCTCAATAGCAAACATGGTCTCACCATCATCGAGCCGCCCAACAAGATCGGGGTAGACGTGCATTCCATCCAATGGAAGTGTAAAACGCTGAAATGGCTTGAGATCGCGATAGCCCACCAGTGTGGGATGCGCGTCTGTGTACAGTTCCGCAACACTATGACCAGCAAGACCATGCTGCGTGAGATAGCGTTTAATCACCCGAATAACGTCTGGTTCATGCATAGAAATCCTAGTAATAACCTAGGTATTATAGAATAGTTTTTGCAATAGTAATACCAATTCACCTTGCGGCGGGTGCACGGTGGAACCCTGCCGGGGGCTTGGGGCTGCGCCCCAAACCGCCATGGATTGCAGCGTATCCACCATGAATTGGTATAAGAACGCTCGTGCCAGGTCACAGCCATGATCGTGCGCCGCCACGGCAATACGTACTGCACAGCAGATGGTTGACTCAGGGCACAGTCAGCCAGCCATTCCTCAACCTCAGTTGCCGCTCTGAAGTTCGCTTAGCCAGCGATACGCCTGGCGAGGGTGGGACACCAGAGTCAGGCCAGAAAGGAGCATCTATGCCTGTTCTGCTCGATCCAGATCAGCTGCATACTGACCTCGCGCTGCTGATGAGCAGCTTTCGCACGGTCCTCGACTCGATTGGCGAGCATGCGCTCGCTCAGGCGCTGCCCTGGCAGCCTCATCAGCAGCCACTGCCCGCCGACTGCCCGCCTGAGCGCGTCGGCCAAGCCTACACCATCGCCTTCCAGCTGCTGAACATGGCCGAGGAGCACGCTGCCGTGGTCGCTCGCCGCGCCGAGGAGGAGGCCAACGACCTCGCCGCCATTCCGGCCCTGTGGGGGCAAACCCTTGCGCAGCTGCGGCAATTGGGCCTGACCGATGCTCAGCTCGCCGCTGACCTCGCGCTTGTGCATGTGGAGCCTGTGCTCACCGCCCACCCCACCGAGGCCAAGCGCGCCACAATCCTCGATCACCATCGCGATCTCTACCTGCTGCTGCGCGACTACGCGCGCCAGGACTGGACAACCTACGAGCGCCAGAGCATCCGCGAGGAGATCGCCGTGCTGCTGGAGCGCATCTGGCGCACCGGCGAGATCTTCCTGCAGAAGCCGGACATCGCCGCCGAGCGCCGCACTATGATCTACTATCTGGAGCAGGTGTTCCCCCACGCGCTGCCCATGCTTGATCAGCGGCTGCGCCATGCCTGGGCTAGCGTCGGCCTTGATCCCCAGCAGCTCAACACCGATCAGCTGCCACGGCTCAGCTTCGGCACCTGGGTTGGCGGCGACCGCGATGGCCATCCGCTCGTCACCGCCGAGGTGACACGCACCACGCTGGCCGAGCTGCGCACCCATGCGCTGAGCCTGCTTCAGCACCACCTCGTCAGCGCCGCCCGCCATCTGAGCCTTTCGGACGCGCTGCAGGAGCCGACTGCGGCGCTGCTCGCACGCATCCACGAGCTGGCAGCGCTGCTTGGCCCACCTGGCGCACAGGCCATCGCCCGCAACCCCGACGAGCCATGGCGACAGTTCATCAACCTGCTGCTGGCCCGCCTCCCGCTGCCAGAGCGGCCAACGGCGGCAAGCTACCGCAGCGCCGCCGAGCTGATCGCTGACCTCGAGCTGCTGGCAACCGCGCTGACCGCTATCGGGGCGCAGCGCATGGCCCAGGCCGAGGTGCAGCCGCTGATCCGCCTCGTCCAGACATTCGGCTTCCACCTGGCGACGCTCGATATTCGCCAGAACAGCGCCTTCCACGACAACGCGATTGCGCAGCTGCTGGCCGCCGCCGGTCTAGCAGACACCGACTTCGCCGCCTGGGACGAGCAGCGCCGCCTTGATTTTCTCAACCAGGAGCTGGCCGCTCCACGCCCGTTCACCCGCAGCGATCAGCCGCTCGACAATGCGGCCGCCGCCACGCTCGATTGCTACCGCGTGCTGCGCCAGGAGCTACGCGACCATGGCCCAGGCGGCCTCGGCGCGCTGATCGTCAGCATGACGCGCAATCTCTCCGATCTGCTCAGCGTCTACCTGCTCGCCCGCGAGGTTGGCCTGCTTGTCGATACGCCAGACGGCCCCGCTTGCCCGCTGCCAGTCGTGCCGCTCTTCGAGACGATCGACGATCTTGAGCGCAGCCCAGACATTTTGGCAGCCTTCCTAGCGCACCCGCTCACCAAGCGCAGTCTGGCGCTCCAGCAGCAGCGTGATAATCGGCGACAGCCGGTCCAGCAGGTGATGGTTGGCTACAGCGACAGCAATAAAGACGGCGGCATCTTCGCGAGCCTGTGGGGGCTACACCGAGCCGAGCAGGCGCTCAGCGCCGTTGGCGCACAGGCTGGTGTGCAGATCTTATTCTTCCATGGCCGCGGCGGAACAATCAGCCGCGGCGCTGGGCCGACACATCGCTTCCTGCGTGGGCTGGCGGCGGGCGCGCTTAACGCCGGACTACGGCTCACCGAACAAGGCGAGACCATCGCCCAGAAGTATGCCAACCGCCGCACTGCCGTCTATCACCTGGAGCTGCTGCTGGCCGGTGTCGCCGGTGTCACCATCCGCCAACGCCACCAGCCGCCGCAGCCACATGCGCTCGAGCCGCACCTCGATGCGCTGGCGGCCAGTAGCCGCGCCGCCTATGAGCAGATGATCCACACCGACGGGTTTTTAACGTTCTTCCGCCAAGCCACGCCCATCGACGTCATCGAGCACAGCAAGATCGGCTCACGGCCAGCACGCCGCACCGGCCAGAGCAGCCTCGCCGATCTGCGCGCCATCCCATGGGTCTTCAGCTGGAGCCAGGCGCGCTTTCATCTTTCCGGCTGGTATGGCGTTGGCACGGCGCTGGAGCAGCTGCACGCCCGTGATCCACAGGCGCTGGCCGACCTGCGCGCCGTGCTGTTCACCTGGTCGTCATTCCACTATATCATCAGCAACGTCGCCACGAGCATAGCACTGGTCGACCGTGAGGTGATCGCGGAGTACGCAGCGCTGGTCACGGACGCGGCTATCCGCACACGCATCATGGGCATGATCAGCGCTGAGCTAGACCGCACGCAGCGCATGATCGAGCTACTCTACGCTGGCCCGTTGGCTGAGCAGCGCCCAAACATGCAGCGCTTTGTCGATGCACGCCAGGCCGAGCTGCGCGTGCTCCATCGCCAGCAAACAAATCTGCTGCGCCAGTGGCGGGCGCTTGGCAGCGCCGAGGATACGCCTGCCGCCAATCAGCTCCTCGTGCCGCTGCTGGTAACACTCAACGCTATCGCCAGCGGCCTTGGCACCACTGGCTAGGCCACCAACACAGCGCGGCGGCGGGGCATAAGCGCTCATGGACCGCCGCCGCAGCACTGCGCCAGAGCTGAAAATAGCGGACTAGCGCGGCATGTGGTGCGTGATCTTCAGCCACAGCGCAGGCCAGATCAGCCTGACACTGCCGCGCTGGACGGTGTAATCTGCCACGCATTGTGCTGCACAACGGCGCGCAGGACGGCGCTGAAGGCCCGCGTGGCTGAACAGCGATAGCCGCCGCGGCGATAGAGCAGCCCAACAGTGCGGCGCGGCGTTGGCGTGTGCAGCGGCACCGCAACCAGCCCATCCGCACCTAGCGCCAGCAGCGCTTGAACAGGCAGCACCGTCACACTCGCCGTCTGGCGCACCGCAGCTAAGATATTGGCAATCGTGTTCATCTCTAGGCTGACCTGCGGCCGAATACCAGCGTGCGCAGCGGCCTCGTCCCACAGCCGACGGGTGCAGAAATCGGGGCCAAGCAGGGCCATTGGCACGTCGTCCAGCTCGCGAACCGCCAGCTGCGCGCGCCTAGCCCAGTCATGGCTGGCGGGAACGATCAGCATCAGCTCTTCGTCGAAAAGCGCTTCGCCCTCCACATCGGCGCTGCTGGCGGGCAGAAAGCCAATGCCAAGCTGGAGTGCGCCTGCGCCAACTGCTCGCTCGACCTCGCCTGCCGCGCGCTCTTCGATGCGCAGGGCAATGCCAGGATAGCTGGCGGCAAAGGTGGTCACGACATCCGGCAGCAGATAGCTATTGACTGTCTGCACAACACCGAGCGCGAGCGCGCCGCGCTGCAGGCCCTCCAGCTCGATGATCGCCCGCTGGGCGTCCTCAAGCTCGCGCACAACACGCTGGGCGTGACGGGCGAACAGCTCGCCAGCGGCGGTTAAGAGCACCTGCCGCCCGCTGCGGTCAAACAGCGGCGCGCCTAGCTCGTCCTCGAGCTGCCGTATCTGCTGCGAGAGATTTGGCTGTGAAACAAACAAGCGCGTGGCGGCGCGGGTGAAGTGGCGCTCCTCGGCAATCGCAAGAAAATAGTGTAGCTGGCGCAGCTCCATATCGGCTCCTAACACGAGAGTAATTGTTCATAAGTACAACTTATCGTTTCTAGAATAACAAAGTATTGTACTTATGCACAGAGCTGGATTATGCTCACAGCAGACCATCTAGCAAGGAGCACCTCTGATGACGACTGAGATTGCCGGATACACCTATGGCCACGCCGACCTAGCCGCTGCGCCGATCAGCCTGGATGACCTACGCACGCTGCAGACGACCGTGCTGTGGAGCGATGCCGATGTACAGGCGCTGCACATGGCCGGCGAGGTGCTGGAGGATCAAATCGATGCAGTGCTTGATCTATGGTACGGCTTTGTCGGCGCGCACCCGCACCTGCTGCGCTTCTTCGCCAACCACAGTGGCCAGCCAATCGCCAGCTATCTCGAGCGCGTGCGGGTGCGCTTCGGCCAGTGGATTCGTGATACCTGCCGCCGCCCCTACGATCAGGACTGGCTGAACTATCAACTGGAGATTGGCCGCCGCCACCACCTGAGCAAGAATCAAACTGATGGCGTTGACTCAACGGCGCTGATCCCGCTGCGCTACATCATCGCCTTTATCGTGCCAATCACCGCCACAATCAAAGAGTTCCTCGCCAACAAAGGCCACACAGCCGCCGAGGTCGAGGCCATGCATCAGGCGTGGTTTAAGTCGGTGGTGCTGCAAGTCACCCTTTGGAGTCACCCGTTTGTGCATGCGGGCCAGTTCTAGACCGCCAGCGCACTCCGCTCATCGTACACACGACCGCGCCAACAGCACGGGGGCTGTTGGCGCGGTCGTAGTTTAATCTTCGCACGCTCCAGCGCAGCAGGGTGGCGTTGGCGCATGCTCGCTACTGCTGGTGAGCGGCCTGCTACTCCTCGACCGTAATGGTTGTCTTCATGCCTGCCTCGTAGTGGCCAGGCAGCCGACATGCAATCTCGTAGGTGCCAGGGGCATCAAATGTGAGCTGGCGACTCACCTGCGCGCCAGCGGTCAACTCCTCCGCACTGACAGAGGTCATCATGTCATGGGCGCTGTGCTCGTGCATTGCGCCCTGCTCCATGAGCACCCACTCATGGGGGACTGCGCCTGCATTGGTGATCATGAAGGTGTAGGGCGTGTGCGCTTTAAACGTTGTCTGCGCAATATCAAACGCAAACTCCGATGCGGTAACCGGCACAGTCTGCGCAGAACTACGTGCTGGCGCAGGTGTGGCTGTCGGCGCTGTAGCGCTGCCACAGGCGGAAAGCACGAGACTCAGCGCTGCGATACACGCGAGCAGCGCGTTGCGTCCGTCGTGTGTGCTTGCGTGGTAAACGATGCGGATCATAGCTGCTGGATTCTCCCTAGTTAGACACAGATTGCAGCGCAACATAGGTGTCTGCGCTCATAAGATTGACAGCTTCGGTAGGACTCAAGCATGGCTCCTCCATCATCTTATGGTGATGGCGAATCTCCACGCGGGCATCAGCGTACTCAACCAGATTGCGGCAGTGCGAGACGCCCTGCATATCAGGGGTACAATCAACATCGGTGCGCACAACGCCCTGTACAAGGGTCGTCGGCAGCGTGCCGCTCACCAGATCGACCTGAATAAAGCCAGGCGCGAGACCGGCCACGCTGGCACCAGGCGCCACAACCACGAGTGAGCGCAGCGCTGGATCAAGCGCCAGTGACTGTGCCGCTGGGGCGGGCAAGGCGGCCGTACTGACTGCCTGGGCCACAATACTGATAACGAGCGCGACACCCACGAGACTTATGCTGATGAGCCAGATGAATGGCTTCTTTGCGGTGGTACGCCGTGACATAGCATCCTCCTGAGCAACCAAAGGCTGATTTGGCTCTAGTATGGGGCACAGAGCTTAGGCCAATCTAAGCGCATGCTGAGTCTGGGCTGAGGATGTGGCGGTGGTACAGCCGCGCACCGGAGCGTCGCTGCCAAGCCTACGCAGAGAGACGGGCGAGGAGTTGAGCACAGGAGCTACAGCTGACAGACCAACCACTGCACTTGATCGTCGGCGTTGCGCAGCCCGAGCTATGCTTAATCCAGCGCTGGCAGCCACACCGTCGCGATGGTGCCATACTCCTGGCGGCTCTGAATGGTTATCGTGCCGCTATGCTGCTCGACAATCCAGCGCGCAATGGCGAGTCCAAGCCCTGTGCCGCCAGGATCGCGGCTACGCCCCGGATCAGCGCGATAGAAACGCTCAAACACATGGGGCAGATCAGCTGCCGCGATACCGCTGCCGCTATCCGCAACCGTGATGCACGCGCCCTGGGCTTCAGCAGCTAAGCCAATGCGCACGACACCACCGGCAGGCGTGTACTTCAGCGCATTGTCGACAAGAATCAGCACAAGCTGGCGCAGCCGATCCGCGTCACCACAGGTGCGCACTGGCTCAAAGGGGTCGAGGCGCAGCTGATGCGCAGGCCCGAGCTGGCGCGCTGTGCGAAAGACCTCAAGCACAAGCGCATCAAGCTCGACTGGTTCTTGACGCACGCTGACGCCGGCGTCGGCACGGGCGAGGGCAAGCAAATCGGCGACCAGGCGGCCGAGGCGCTGGGTCTCGCGTGCGGCCTCGCGCAGCGCTTCGTCGCGATCCGTCTGCGCCAGGTCGTGGTGGCTACGCAGCAGCTCAAGATTCCCTTGAATAGCCGTCAGCGGCGCACGTAGCTCATGCGAGGCATCGCTCACAAAACGCTGTTGTGACTGATAGGCGGTCTCAAGGCTGGCCAGCATAGTATTGAATGTCATGGCAAGCTGCTCAAGCTCATCGTTGGTGGGCCGAACGGCAAGGCGCTGCGAGAAGTCACGCGACGTGGCGATGGCTTGGGCACTGGCAATCATCGCCGTGATCGGCTGAAGGACGGTGCCCGCCAGCGCCCAACTTGCGAGCATGGCGACGATAACGCTGATCACGCCGAGGCTCAGCAGCACCGCCTGCAAGCGCTGGAGCGCGTGATCAATGCGCTCCAGGGGCGCAAAGGCGGCCACATAGCCAACGGTCTGCGCATCTACAACCACGGGCATAATCAGGGTACGCCAGCGCGCGTGCGCAGCAGACACAAGACCAAAAGCGCTATCTGGTGGCACAGCCAGCGTGTGGGTCAGCGCCGGGACGAGGCCGATCCAGCGACTATAGGCCGGCCCAGCCGGATGCGCCAGCAGCGCTTGTGGATCAACCGCTGGCAGCTGGCGTGCCTGCGGGCTAGACTCAAGCAGCGTGCCGCTGGCGCTATACAGGCGGAGCGCAATATCGAAGCCCGGCTGATCCGCAGCAAGATGCAGGGTGCTTGGTGCGCGCGGAGCTTCGGCGGCATGGTGGCTCGCTGTGGTCAAAAGCGCCCGATCAAGATCGTCGTAGTGGCCGCGGGTATGCCAGGCAAAGCCAAGCGTGCTGCCAAGCACGAGAATCGCAGCGAGCAGCGCACCGTACCAGCGCGCTAGCCGCAGTCGAATCGACACAGCTTACTCCTCTCGCAGCACATAGCCAGCACCCCGAATTGTCTGGAGCAGACGCGGCGCACCACTGGCTTCAAGTTTCTGCCGCAGCTGCTTGACGTAGACCTCAACAATATTCGTGTTGCCGACAAAGTCGTAGCCCCACACCCGATCAAGCAAGTGCTCCTTCGTGAGCACATGGCGCGGGTGGAGCATAAACTCGTGCAGCAGCAGAAACTCTAGATGGGTGAGACTCACGCTGTGCTGACCGCGGCTGACGTGGTGCGCATCCGGATCGAGCACCAGATCGGCAAAGCGTAGCACGGAGGGCCGCTCGCGCTCCTGACGCCGCAGCAAGGCATAAATGCGCGCAAGCAGAATGTCAAACGTAAACGGCTTGATCACGTAGTCATCGGCCCCGGCATTGAGGCCAGCCACCTCATCAACCGGGGCATCTTTGGCGGTGAGAAACAGAACCGGCAGCTGAGCATCAGCGGCGCGCAGTCGCCGGAGCACCTCCATCCCATCCAGGCCCGGCATCATGCGGTCAAGCACCACCAGATCAGGCGGGTTTTCACGGGCCAGCGTCAGACCGCGTGCGCCGGACTCGGCTGTGCTCACGGTGAAGCCTTCGTAGGTTAGTCCGCGGCGCAGGAGACCGACGACAGCCGGATCATCATCAATCACAAGGATATGTTGCATAGCTCCTCTTTACCATTGCATGTGCACAGTGTGTCCACACCATAGTATGCCACAAGCAGCGCTGTCGCCGCCGTGTGGGCACACGCGCATGGTGTGGAAAACAACACTCCTGCTGTGCGCCGACTTGCCGCAACAGCCACGCTGCGCCCGCAGCACAAGCGCGTACTGGCCTGTGACGTTCGATGTCACAGGCAGGCGCTAAACTCGCTCTAGAGGTGAACGACACCAACACTACGAGGAGGTACTGCATGAGCGAACCACTGACCATCGGGCTAAGCACGCACCTGTTTGGGGCCGGGCCAGCCCGGGCAACCCAGGCCGTCTATGTGCTGCTAGAGGAGCGCCACACCACCGCCCGCGCCCTGCTTGGCGAGTATGTGCGCCGCGAGATCGCCCAGCTCAGCCAGCGCCGCGCAACCAGCTTAGCGCTGCACTATATGCTGGCCACCACGCCCACCAGCCCGCCGACCACCGACCGCGACGCCAGCAGCATCGAGGCCGAGATCGCGTCCGCCTGCGCCGCGCTCAGCAATCGCCACGTGCTGCTCTTGGTCGATGGCACGCCGGTGGACGATATCGATGCGCCGCTCAGCCTCACCGAGCGCAGCCAGGTGCGCTTTGTGCGCCTGCTGCCGCTGATCGGAGGCTAAAATGGCATCCACTGCCGCGACAGCACTCGACCGCGAGCTGACCGCTCTGTTTGGCCCTAGCGCAGACAAGGCCCAAGTCTGGGCCGAGATCCGCCTGTTCGAGCATCACACACTACCGCTCATCAACGAGCTGTGGGAGCTTGCGCAGCTGCAAGGATACGCCCAAATCTTCAAATACATCTACAGCAGCCAAGATCAGGAATGCGAGCGTGAGCGCATCCGCCGCCTCGACTGCATCCAGGCCCACCTGGAACGCGAGCTAGGCGCAGAGCAGACCGGCACCTGCGCAGCTTCAGTGCTGCTCAACGCGCAGCTCTGGCAGCCCGCCTTCGAGATCAGCCACCGCCACGGCATCCACAGCTACGATCAGCGCCGCCAAGCCCAGCAGCAGCTGCTGCTCCAGGCCGCCATGCACGCGCTCGACCAGCACAAGCCCGCCGACTGGGAGCAGCGCATCTACCAGCGCCTGCTCGCCCATCTGACCGCCCACAGCATGACGCACACACCCGACTTTGCGGAGTGTATCAACTATATGTTGGAGCTGCACACCCCCACGAGCGAGCGCCTGCTCGATGCGCTGACCTTTGGCAACTGGGCGGTAGCCTGGGCCGATCTGTGCGCCGCAGCTGGCTACACGCCGCCCGAGCCGCCGCCAGCGACGATCTTCGGCCTGTGGCATGAGCTGGCACCCACGGCGCGGCTCCAGCACATGTGGCAGTACAGCGTATCGCGCTATACGCTCGCGCTGATCAAGCGCATCTACCGCACCGGCCAACTGAGCAACGCCACCTTCCGCACGCTGCTAGAGCTGCTGCCCACCGCACTGAGCCATATCAGCTATGTCCTGCGCAGCGTCGATCAAGGCGCGCAACAGCTGGACGCCGCGCTGCACCAGCGGCTCGATGAGTTGACCAACACGGTCCTCTGGGAGATGGTCCAAGATTTTCGCCCCGAGAGCTGGCCGGTGCTGCAGCAGGTGCCCTACTTCACCGGCGGCCGCTACCTGCTGCGCTTGGCCGAGGAGGTCGAGCAGCGCGGCATCACGCGCCTGGCAACCCGCAGCCAGCGCGAGCACAGCGCCGCGTGCACGCTGCGGCACCTGCTGCAAACGCTGGAGCACGGTGCCGACGATGACGCCGCGCTGATTGAGCTGCTGCGCCGTCTCAGCACCCAGACGCTGCTGACGATCCTGCCCTACACGCTGGCCTACGAGCAGCAGATCATCGCCGCGCTCGGCTGGGACGTGCAGCCGCTGCTGGCCCTGCTGCGCCGCCTAGAGAGCCAAAATCCGGCCCGCTCCGCTGATCCTAGCGCCGGTGTGATCCACCGCGACGAGATCCTGGCCTGCACCGACCGCCTAACGGACGCGCAGCTGCCGCAGGCGCTGGAGCAGTTCGAGCCAAGCTACCCGGCGGCAATGGTGCTGGTGCGAGCGGCGCTGGACCTCAACCGCAAGGAGCTGCGCCGTCTCTTCGGTCGCCGCAGCCAGCTGGCCGCCCGCGCGCTTGGCCTCCTGCCGCTGAACGACGGCGAGCTGCTGCAGCGCTATCAGCAGCTGACCACCTACCAGCACGCGGCCAACACCAGCGCCGCCAGCCGCAAGAACTTCGAGCGGGCCGCCGCCCACGCCGGACTCGCCAGCCTCGCGCTTCAGGCAGGATTCGCCAGTGCAACGCGGCTTGAGTGGGCCATGGGCGACCAGCTCGGCGGCAGCGATGGCGCGCTCGGCCGCTGCTGGGAGATCGCCGGCTACAGCGTGCAGCTGGTCCTGCGCGATGGCAAGCCCGTGCTCACCTACGACAACGGCAAGCGCCAGCTCAAGCACGCCCCCAAGCTGGTCACCCGCGACTACGACTACAAGGCCATCAAGCAGACACTGAGCGAGGTGCAGGACCAGGAGCGCCGCTACCGCCAAGCCTTCCTCGACGCGATGCGGCGCGGCACCAAGCTGACCGCCGACGAGCTCGCGCTGCTGCGGCGTAGCCCGCTGGCCGTGGCGCTGCTGGAGCGGCTGGTCTTGATCGATGAGGCTGGCGCAATCGGCCTCTTCTCTGGTGAAGATGGCGCACTGATCGGTCTCTACGGCGAGCGCGTGCTGATCCACGGCGGCGCAACCATCGCGCACCCGCTGACGCTGCAGGAGGCCGACGCGCTCAACAGCTGGCAGGCCGAGATCGTGCGCCGCCAGATTGTCCAGCCCTTCAAGCAGATCTTCCGCGAGATCTATGTGATCACGCCCGCCGAGCGCGAAGCTGTCTTCAGCTCTGGGCGGCTCGCCAGCCGCCGGATGCGCGGGCAGCAGGCCACCGCAGTACTCGCTAACCTCGGCTGGATCTGCGAGTATAGCTCTGCAGACAAGTTCTTCCACGATCTCAACCTCGTCGCTCACTTCGAGAGCGGCACCTTCTACTACGACGATGATGCCGCCACCACCGGCGCGCTGAGCTTCAGCAAACTGCGCTACGAGCACGGCGAGGAACATCGCGTGGCCCTAGCCGACGTCCCGGCGCTCATCTTCTCCGAGGTCATGCGCGACCTCGATCTCGTCACTGTTGTCGCCCACCAGAGCGCGGAGCTTGGCACATCGCGCGAGGTCATCCAGCAGCGCGCCAGCCTGGTGCGCACCACGATGGCCGCGCTGGGCATGCAGCAGGTGCGCATCGACGAGCCACATGTTCACATTCAAGGCAGCCGCGCCAGCTACCGCATCCACCTCGCAACGGCGGCGGTGTACACCGAGGCTGGCCAGTACCTGTGCATCGTGCCCGAGCGCAAGAAGCGCAAGTCGATCTATCTGCCGTTCGAGGAGGGCGGCGAGCCGCTGGTCAGCGAGATTATCAGCAAGACGCTGCTGCTGGCCAACGACCGCACGATCAGCGATCCCACGATCATCGCCCAGATCGGCCACAGCCCGCAGCTCGCCTAGCCAGTGCGCAGCCCAAGCGCACGCCAGTGCCGCCACGCGGGCGGCTGGCCCGGAGCTGTACGCTCGTCATGGCCAGCCGCCCGACGACATGAACTCGGCGGCTGGCTGTGCGTCCGTCCGACCTATATGCTAGGGCGCTAGGTTGGATTAAGTGTCAACACGGTGGTAGAATGCGCGTGGCTCCACCACAGTTAATAAAGTAATAATAAAGCGGGAGCGCCCACATGAATTACAGCGCCAGTGATGCACAGTATCAGCAGTACAAGCACGCCTTCGCGGCCGCCTCGCTCCCGTGCGCCTACCTCGACCTTGACCACCTCGCCGCCAATATCGCCACCGTCGTACAGCTGCGCGGCAACAAGCGCATCCGTCTCGCATCAAAGTCGATCCGCAGCGTCGGCGTGCTGCAGCGCATCCTCGCGGCAGACACTGCATTTCAGGGCGTAATGGCCTTTGCACCACGCGAGGCCGTCTATCTTGCGCAGCAGGGCATCGGCGATATTGTGCTAGGCTACCCCTGCACACGCCGCGTCGATATCGACCGCATCGCCGCCCTGGCCCGCGAGCAGCCAGCGATTACGCTGATGGTCGATAGCATTACGCATGTGGACATCATCGAGCAGGCGGCCAAGCAGCATGGCGTGCGGCTGCCGATCTGGATCGATATCGATATGGCGACGCAGCTCCCCGGGCTGCACTTTGGCAGCTGGCGCTCGGGTATCACGAGCGCTCAGCAGCTTCAGCCACTCCTCGACCACATCCGGCGCGCGCAGCATGTTGTGCTCGAGGGCGTCATGGGCTATGAGGCGCAGATCGCTGGCGTTCCCGACCGTGTGCCAGGCCAGGCGCTGATGAATAGCGTGATTCGCATCCTCAAAGCCTACTCCGCCCGCGTCTCCAGCCTGCGCCGACGACGCCTGGTTCAAGCGATCCGGGCCAGCGGCGTCACACTGCGCGCCGTCAACGGCGGCGGCACCGGCAGCATGCGCCGGGCAGGCCGTGACTCAGCGCTGACCGAGCTGACGATTGGCTCGGGCCTGTACGGGCCAACGCTCTTTGACCAGTACCAGCGCTACAGCTATCGGCCAGCGGCGGGTTTGCGCTGGAGATTGTGCGCACGCCCCGCCCGGGCATCTTCACCTGCCTTGGCGGCGGCTATGTGGCCTCTGGCGCAGTTGGCCCAACCAAGCAGCCCACGCCGTACCTGCCCGTCGGCTGCGCGCTCGACGCGCGCGAAGGGGCCGGCGAGGTCCAGACACCAGTGCACTACGCTGGGCCGCTCGCGCTTGCGCTCGGCGATCCGATCTTCTTTCGCCACGCCAAGGCTGGCGAGGTCTGCGAGCACTTCACAGCGCTCAGCGGCCTCTCTCAAGGCCAGATTGTGGACACATTTACGACATATCGAGGTGATGGTCAGTGTTTTCTCTAACCCACGCACATCGTCGGCCCGCTCGCTGGTGGAACTGGTCACGCTCGGTTGAGTGCGCCTGTGAGCGCATGCTCTACCCCACAAGTCCTGAAGCGGTCGCGGCCATCCTCAAGCAGGCCGCCGCCGCCCACAAGACGGTGCGCGTCGTCGGCAGCGGGCACTCGTTCACCCCGCTCGTCGCAACCGACCAGTGGCTGATCTCGCTGGAGCGTATGCAGGGCGTGCGCAGTGTCGATCCAGTGCACAGACGCGCCTCGGTCTGGGCGGGCACCACCCTGCGGCGGCTGGGGGCAGAGCTGGCCGCCCACAAGCTGGCCCAGGCCAACCTTGGCGATATCGACGCCCAGACGCTGGCCGGGGCCATCAGCACAGGCACGCACGGCACAGGCCGCGAGCTTGGCATTCTGGCCACCCAGGTCCATAGCCTCACCCTGGTCACGACCGCTGGCGAGATTCTGCACTGTAGCCGCGATGAAAACCGCACGCTGTTTCTGGCCGCACTGGTGTCGCTGGGCGCGCTGGGCATCATCGTCGAGCTGACGCTGAACCTTCAGCCGGCCTATCATCTGCACACGCAGGCGCAGACCATGCGCTGGGATGCATGTCTCGGCACGCTCGAGCAGCTGATCGCCGCCAATCGCCACTTTGAGTTTTTCTGGTTCCCCTACACCAACCTGGTCCACACCAAAACGCAGAACTGCACCGACAAGCCCGCCGCCGCCCACAGCGCCGATCTCAAAACCACCCTGGTGGACAACCTGCTGTTTCTCGGCGTGTCGGAGGTCTGTCGCCATGTTCCGGCCGCCGTGCCGAGCCTCAATGCGATCTCGGCCATCGGCATGAGCCGCGTCGATCACGTGCGACCAAGCCATCTGGCCTTCGTCACGCCGCGCATGGTCAAGTTTCAAGAGCAAGAGTACAGCATTCCGATCGCGGCGGTCGTGCCTGCGCTGGAGCAGGTGCGCGGCACGCTCGAGCAGCAGCGCTTTGCGGTCAACTTTCCCGTTGAGGTGCGCTTCGTGCAGGGCGATGATATCTGGCTCAGCCCGGCCCACGGGCGCGACTCGGCCTACCTCGCCTTTCATGTGTACAAGGGCATGGAGTACAAGCCCTACTTCGCCCACGTGGAGCGCATCATGCGCGCGTTTGGTGGTCGGCCGCACTGGGGCAAGCTGCATACGCTGCGCAGCGCCGAGCTGGCCCCGCTCTACCCGCATTGGGCCGATTTCCAAACGCTGCGCAGACAGCTCGATCCCGGCGGCACGCTGCTCAGCCCCTATCTGAGCGAGCTGCTCAACGGGCACTAGGCGGCAGCCGCCCGTGCTGCTGCGCGCAACACCAAGCACACGCCGCCGCTTGACTATCATCTGTCAAGCGGCGGCGTGGCAGCAACAGCACGATCAGTCGAGCAAAAAATCGGGGGCATCAAGCAGGGCCTGGACCTGCTGGTAGTAGCGGCCAACGTGCAGGCCATCCATCAGCCCATGGTGCACCTGCACCGAGAGCGGCAGCTTGCGCTGCGTGCCATCCATAAAAAACTTGCCCCAGGCCAGCCGCGGCACCGAGTCGGCAGGATGCATATGGATGGGGTGGTTCATATTGGTGAAGCTGACCCAGGGAATGCTGGTCATAAACAGCAGATTGTCCTGGCCTGGCTCGTCCTCCAGCGTGGGGTTGGCTTGGCGCTGCGCGATCACCTGCGCGGCGCGGGCCAGAAACTCGGTCGCCGAGGGCGCGTAGGGGATGGTCGAGAAGCTGAACAGATCGTTGTCGGCCATAACGGTGGGCGAGGGGTGCACCACCGCGTGCTCCACCACCTGGCCATCGCGGACGCGGTAGCGAAACTCCGGCAGCAGGTTGGCCACGCGCGCGAGCACATAGACCACACAGGTGTTAAACGCGAGGCTGTGCGCCTTGATAAACGGGTAGAACGCGGTTATGTCAACGTTAGCGCATAAATTAAAGTGGGGGTAGTCGAACGCCGAGTACACCTCGAAGTGCTTGCGGCGCGGCCAAGTGGCCAGATCAATAATCTTCATTGGTGCTGCTCCTAAAAGCTTATTCCAGCCCGTATGATACACGCTTCCGCGCGCGCAAAGAAGGACCAGGCACGAATTGCGCTTTTCGGCAGGCTTTGCTATAATGCGCAGCGACCAAACGGGTGGGTCGCATAGTCTGGTCTAGTGCGCGGCATTGGAAATGCCGTAGGGCGCAAGCTCTCGTGGGTTCGAATCCCACCTCACCCGCCAACATTCGTCTGAGCATCAGCTCAGGCGAATTTTTTTGCGCCAAACGTCCGCGCTCCAGCGCACCCCAAGCTCAGGCCAGCCCCACGGCGTGCTACGAATGAAATATGCGCTGGCGCTCATCGTCACATCTGCTGCAACAGCCTCTGCCCGCCAGCGCCCGCTCGGCCGGGGCACAGGTCTCACGCTCGCTGCGCATCGGTGGATACCACCGCCTCGGCAGACGCACGCTGCGGCAACAGAGTCCACCATCTGCGCATTCGCTCAGGCCAATTGTTTGCGGCCTGCGCTCCAGCTCGCTCCCCAAGCCCAGGCCTGCCCCTAGCGGACCGCGGCGATTGAAAAAACGCGCCGTCGCTAACGACCACTTGGCCCCATGCGCACCGACGTGGGCCAGGTCAACGCGGCAGTTAAAAAAACGCGTCCTCGCTCATCGTCACATCTGCTGCAACAGCCTCTGCCCGCCAGCGACCGCTCGGCCGGGGCACAGGTCTCACGCTCGCTGCGCATCGGTGGATACCACCGCCTCGGCAGACGCACGCTGCACGCGCCAGCCAACGCCACCGTAGCCAGCCAGTCTCTGCTATGCTATGCTAGGAGTATTGGACCATTGTACCCAAGGAGACACCCAATGTTCGAGCCACTATTTACCATCGGCGAGCTGGTACGCACCTGCGCCCAGAGCGTCAATGCGCCCAGCGCACATCAGCCACACGCCAACGTGCAGACGGTGTACCTGCACATTGCCGAGCTAGAGACTCGGCTCAGCCAAGCGTTGCCACAGCTCCGCTATTACATTCACGACGGCGCAGCAATCAACGTCACCAAAATCAAATATACGTATGTGTTTGGGTATAGCGAGCACCTGCTGCACCAGTTCGCGCAGTGGCTTCAGGCTGAGCAGCGCGCCACCAGCCTGGGGCTTGCGCCACGCTTCAGCGCCTATCTCGACTATCTCGCCAGTCTTGATCGACCGCTGATCAACAACCCTGCGCCCAATCAGCCGCTCAGCCTGCACTTCGCGTTCACGCCTGATGTCCAGCAGTCTGAGCTGGCGTGGCTAAAGCAGCTTACTCGCGCCAGCGAACAGCTGTACGCCACGGTGCAGCACTGCCGCGCGCAGATCGAGCAGCGCTGGAGCACGATCCAGTCGGTCGAGCGACTGAAGCAGATCGCGATCCGTGGCCGCATGGCGCTGCTCACCGCCAACATCATGGCCGAGGCCCAGCGCTGCCAAGCGCAGTCACCAACGCTCACCAGCTTCATTGAGTTTCTCTGGCGGTTTGTGGAGATCAACAACATTGATGGCTGGTATCGCGACTTAATCAATCACGAAGAAGATTTGGGTATGCTGTGCGACTTTGATTGGGAGTACGATACACTCGTGGGGCCGCTGCCTGCACACATCGCAACCATCCCGCCGCATATCCGGGCAATGGTCTGCGAGGCGCTTGATATTGGCCTAGCTGATCTCCACAGCACAGTGCAACGCTACAGCATCGAAAGCTACACCCATCTGGTGCATGGTCTAGTGTGCCAAGCGCGTGCCGACGGCAGCAGCGTCGACTTCGCCCCCTTTGAGCAATCGCCCCTTAGCACCTACGGCGGCTGGGGCGAACCACGCCCGCGCGAGTGGTTCATCGCCCACCTGCGCTAACACACACAACCAGGTGCGGCATCACGGCGCGGATGCGCAGCTATGACGCCTGCACCACCACCGCACCACGGCGCACGCACCGCACCAGCACCCACCGCCCAACCTGCACGGCTAGCCATCGCCACACACAACCCTGCGCCGACACCCAACCGCAGCGCAGGCCATCACGGCGCGCACGCTGCACTGCCCGCTCGCGGCCACCACGCCTGCACCGCGCGGACGCTGAACCTGCCACCCTTCAGCCCACACACAACCCCGCGCTCGTACACCCAACCGCAGCGCAGGCCATCACGGCGCGCACGCTGCACTGCCCGCTCGCGGCCACCACGCCTGCACCGCACGGACGCTGCGCCTGCACGGCTGTCCACACAGCGCCGCCGCCGATCTGCCTGCGCCGACACGCAAGCGCCGCGCAGGCCATCACGGCGCGCACGCTGCACTGCCCGCTCGCGGCCACCACGCCTGCACCACGCGGACGCTGCACCAGCACCGCCGCACACGCTGCACCAGCCACCCTTCAGCCCACACACAACCCCGCGCTCGTACACGCAACCGCAGCGCAGGCCATCACGGCGCGCACGCTGCACTGCCCGCTCGCGGCCACCACGCCTGCACCACGCGGACGCGGCACCTGCCACCCTTCAGCCCACACACAACCCCGCGCTCGTACACGCAACTGCAGCGCAGGCCATCACGGCGCGCACGCTGCACTGCCCGCTCGCGGCCACCACGCCTGCACCGCGCGGACGCTGCACCAGCACCGCCGCACACGCTGCACAGCCACCCTTCAGCCCACACACAACCCCGCGCTCGTACACGCAACCGCAGCGCAGGGCATCACGGCGCGGACGCTGAGCCGGACGCTCGCGGCCATCACGCCTGCACCACGCGGACGCTGAGCTGCACGGCCGCACACATAGCACAGCCGCCCTTCAGCAAACAACATAAGCTGAAGGGCGGCTGTGGCTGTGGATGTAGCGGCGGCACTAGTCGGGGATTTTGCTCGCGAGGGTGAGACTCACCTGGGCGGCGGCGGCGCGCACCGGCTTCCAGGGTGCGTACTCTGGCGAGTGCCACCAGCGCAAGAAGTGCGTCTCGCTGGGCCACTCTTGGATGACCACCAGCGTCCAGGCGCTGGGGAGCTGCACCGACGGGTCCTCGATCGGGCGGATGGCCTGATACTCGCCGACGAAGGAGCCGCCATACTGAAAAATCGTCTCCATATGGCCAGCGACATAGCGCATAAACTGCTGCTCATCCTGAATAGTCACCTCGATAACGGCGTAGATTGGCTCAGACGTGGCGCTCATAGCGACCTCCTACACTAGAACAGTATCTGCAAGCCAGCCTACACCAGCGGCGACGCGGCGACAAGAAGCCACTTTAATGTGGCTAAGGCACCTTTCGGTGGCCATGCACAGCGGCGCAAGCTCTGGTACCCTATGCGCAGACATAATGGACCAAGCAGCAAGGAGCAACCAATGACCGATCTTCAGCGCGACGATCTGCTGCCAGCGCTGCGGCGCACCTTTGCGCAGTGGGCCGAGCTAGACGACGAGCAGTGGGCGCTGCTGGCAGCGCTGTTTCATGGGCGCACAGTCGCCGCCCGTGACTATGTGGCGCAGCCTGGGGCCACCGAGCACGAGCTGATCTTTGTGGGCCAGGGGCTGCTGCGCTACTTCTACAGCTCCGCCGAGGGCAAGGAGAGCAACAAGGCGTTTGTGGCCGAGGGCGAGCTGGCGGGGCCGCTGGCCAGCGCGCTGCTGGGGCTGCCGCTCGCCTTTGGCGTGCAGGCGCTGGAGCCAACCACCATGCTTGTGGCCCCGCTCGCGGCCTTCACCCAGCTCTACGAGCGCGACCACGTGTTCGAGCGGCTCGGGCGCAGGCTGGCCGAGCTGCTGCTGGTGCGCAAAGAGCTGCGCACACGCTCGCTGCTGGAGCAGCGCGCCAGCGAGCGCTACCAGAGCTTTGTGCGCACGCACCCGACGCTGGTTAGCCGCATCCCGCAGTATCACCTCGCCAGCTACCTGGGCATCACCGAGGTCTCGCTCTCGCGGCTGAAGCGCGCGCTGCTTGAGCAGGCCGAGGTTAGCATTTGATAAGGCGCGACGGCATCGACGCTGCTACACTGCATACCAACGGTTTTGTTTTACAGCAATAGGAGCATTGCATATGAAGATCGGCTTTATCGGCTTGGGCATCATGGGCAGTGGCATGGCCGCCAACGTGTTGGCCAAGGCGCAGGATGCGCAGATCAGCGTCCACAATCGCACGCAGGCCAAGGCCGAGCCGCTGCTGGAGCAGGGCGCGCACTGGGCAGAGCGGCCGAGCGCCATCGGCGACGTCGACATCCTGTTCACTATGCTGGCGCACCCAGAGGCGGTGCAGAGCACAGCAAGCGGGCCAGATGGCTTTCTTGCGGCGTTGCGCCCAGGCAGCCTATGGGTCGACTGTAGCACGGTCAACCCAGAGTTCTCGCGCGCGATGGCGCAGCAGGCGCAGGCGCATGGCGTGCAGCACCTTGATGCGCCGGTGACCGGAACCAAGCCACAGGCCGAGAGCGGCACGCTGACCTTCTTTGTTGGCGGTGCGGAGGCGAGTCTGGATACGTGCCGTCCCTATCTTGAGATGATGGGCAGCAAGGTGCTGCACATCGGCGGGCACGGCATGGGCACGGCGCTGAAGGTGGTGATCAATCTGATGCTGGCCTCGGCCATGGCCACCTTCGCTGAGGCGAGTCGCCTGGGGCAGGGGCTAGGGCTAACACAGGAGCTGCTGTTCAACACGCTGCTCGGCGGGCCGGTGGCTGCGCCGTTTCTTACGGCTAAGCGGCCGAAGATGGAGCAGGGCGACTACGCGGCGCAGTTTCCGCTGCGCTGGATGGAAAAAGATCTGCGCATGGTCGAGGAGGCCGCCGCCGCCGCCGCCGTTGAGCTGCCGCTTGCGCCAGCTGTGCGCGCGCTCTACCAGGCCGCAGAGCAGGCCGAGCGCGGCGAGCAGGATTTTTCGGCACTGTATGCGTTTTTGAACCAGGGCTAAACGACACAACAGCCGATAGGCGCGGTCAGCACCACGGTGCTGGCTGCGCTTTTTCTAGCCCTGAAAACAGGCTGCGCTAGTACCGCCGTTCGTGCGATGCGGGGTCACGTGCACATGTGGCGCGCCGCAACAGTGCCGCGAGATTCCTGCTGGCAGGCAGCGCACAAACCCGAGCGCAAGCCGCTGCCAAGCGCGACAGCGCCGAGGAGCGAGCGGCATACATGTTGCTGATACAAGGTAATTTCAGCGTCGCCGCAGCGCGACGCCACCAGGGAGAACCAGCGCAAGGTGAAAATCTATATCACTTTTATGATCACTTTTTATGTCACTTAGGGTGATGACAAGTGGCACTAATCCAGGTATGCTAGAGACATTAATATTTTACAGCACCGCCAACGATCTTTTCACCTCAGAAAGTAGGTTGCTATGCTCCCAACAAAACCCCTGATCCTCGTTGTCGACGATTCTCCAGATATTCGACTGCTTGTATGCACGGTGCTCAAACACTCTGGCTTTGCAACAATCACAGCGAGCAACGGCGTTGAGGCGCTCGAGCAAGTGCAGCAGCATCAGCCGGCAGCACTCGTGCTGGATCTGAATATGCCGCTGATGCCGGGATGGGATGTCGCACGCATTATGAGCCAGGAGCATCCGATGATTCCGGTGATCATCATGACAGGGCAGGCGTCGCTGCCATCGCAGGTGCTCGAGCAAGTGCCAACAGCGGCCAAGGTGCTGATTAAGCCATTTGAAATGCCCGAGCTGATTAGCAGCGTCAGCACAGTTCTATCCATCGTGCCCAAGATTGCAGCATAGCGCTGATATGAGCCGACGGCGGCGGTCGCCGTCGGCTCGCTGCCATGGCTAGCGTGACAGCAGCAGCAGCACCAGCGCCAGCAGCGCAGGCAACGCCTGGAAGAGCAGAATACGCACGTTCTTGGTGCTGGCAAACCCGAACACCCCAGCGACGATCACACATCCCAAGAAAAAGACCTTGACCGAGTAGCCAGCGCTGCCCTGCAGCAGCCCCCACACCAGCCCCGCCGCCAGAAATCCGTTGTACAGCCCTTGATTGGCCGCCAGCACCTTTGTGGCTGTAGCCAGCTCCTGCGTCTGCCCAAAAACGCGCAGCCCCGTCGGCGTGTCCCACAGAAACATCTCAAGCACCAAAAAGTAGCCGTGCAGCGCCGCAATCAGTCCGATCAGTCCGTTGGCCGCTATGCTCATTGCGTGTATCCTCATAGTACAGTACAATTAGAATGTTATTCTAGAATTTTATTCTATTTTTGTCAATACACGAGCATAGCCCTGGCGCACTCGTGCCGAGGTCGCCCTGCCGGGGGCGTGGCGCTGCGCCCCACCTCCGCTCTCCTCGCTTGGCAGACAATGTGAATTGGTATAATACGAGCACTGCATTCTCTAGCACGAGCAGGACAGTCCTATGGCAAAAGGCCAGCGACGACAAGCTATTCTCAACGCCGCGCTCGACGTATTTACGGCCAAAACGCTGACCAGCGCAACCATGGAGGACATTCGCGCCAAGTCCGGCGCGAGCACTGGCAGCATCTACCATCACTTTGCCAGCAAAGAGCACATCATCGTGGCCTTGTTCGAGCAGGGCTACGGCGACCTGCACCGCCGTATGCGGGCGGCATTTATGGGCGCGCCAGCGGCGGCAAGCGGGCTGCATGCGCTGGTTGACAGCTATCTCGGCTGGTTCCACGAGCACGAGCTGCTCGGGCGCTTCATGCTGCAAACGGCCAGCACCGACTATGTGGCCAGCGCCGCGCCTGCCGTGGCCCGCGACGCCGCCGAGCTAGAGCGCCAACTGCTGGAGTGGCTACAGCCCTTCATCGCCAGCGGCGAGATCGTGGCGCTGCCGCTGGCCATGTACGTGCCTTTGATCATCGGGCCGTGCCGTGAGATCATGCGGCGCTGGCAGGTGGGCACGGTGACGCTCGCCGAGGCGCGCCCGCTGCTGGCCCAGGCCGTCTGGCGCAGCCTCGCCGCAGGCCAGGCGCACGCGCCGTAGCCCACGTGCAGCACAAAGCGCCCTTGCCGGACGGTGAGATCGCTGTGGGCACTGCGGCAGAGACAGACCGTAGCCTACGGGCTGTGCAAAACGCCCTTGGTGGAGTACCAAGGGCGTTGCAGTCGAAGCGCTCTGCGCCATGTGAAGATCGTGCGCCAGCGGGGGTTCAATGGCCGCATTGCCCGGCGATACGCTGCGCGCTGCACTGCGTCGCCAGCTAAGCGAGCGGCGGCATGCAGGCGACCGTGCTATGGCCGACGACTAGCGCGCGCGCGGCGCAGCATCGAGCAGGCGCGCGCCATCACGCAGCAGCCAGGTCAGCCAGGTCTGAAGAATGGACTGGCCGACGGGCTTGAGCGGCGGTCCAAGCTGCTCCAGCGCAGCATCGCGATGATCGAGCGCCTGCTGGAACAAGCGCGGCCGCACGCTAAGCGCATCGAGCGCCGCACACAGCGCATGCTGCTCGACAGCGCCCGCCGCGAGCAGCTGCTCCAGCTCGGCGGCAGCAGGCGATTCGAGGCCAAGCAGCACAGGAAAGGTGCGCTTTGTCAGCTCGGCGCAGGCGGGATCGAGCGGCAGCCACAGCGCCTCGATGTCATCAAAGATCTGCTGCATCCAGCCAAGGTGCTCGCCGCAGGCGGTGCAGCGCGCAATCTGCGCCGGATCGTGGGTGGCCAGCAGCGCGCCAAGCTGGGCGGCAAAGCCATAGGCCGCGACACTTTTCTGGGCCACCACCTGGCGATAGTCAGCGAGGGTAGCGACAGCGTCCTGCATATCCGCAGCCTGGCCCTGGCACACGCGCAGCAGGGCGTCGGCGTACTGCGGCAGCAGCGCTGAGCTGTGCGCATCAGCCAGCCGCGCAAACACCTGCCCGGCGATAGTGTTGAGAGCCAGCGCGTAGCTCATCGCTGGACCAACGCCGAGCGCCAGGTAGAGCGCGCGCGGATCGTCCGCATCGGCGCAGTCATCGACAATGCGCAGCGCAAGATCGGTGAGCACCAGCGCCGCCGCGCCGTCGATCAGCGGCTCCAGCGTGCCAGCGCAGGCGAGGCCCGTGGCGATCGGCAGCAGAGTCATGGGATTGAGCGGAGCGGGCAAGCAGCGCTCTAGCAGCGTGCCCAGCTCGGGCCAGCGCTCGGCAGCGAGCTTGACCGCGCACTGCCGAATTGCCGCCAGCGTTGCGACAAGGTCAATCGGCGGGTGATCCATGGTGCTCCTCTAGCAGCTACAGGCCAGCATCCGCAAGATTGCCGCCAGGAATAACGGTGGCCGTGCGCACTGCGTCGCCGCCCATAATCTCCGGATCGACGGTGATGATTGTGCCGACGGGCAGGCGCACCGAGAGCGTCGTGGCCTTGGAGCCGCCGTACTTGCCGCGCGCATAGCCCGACGCGTTGACTTTGGTGGGGAAGAGATAGACATGGCCCTTGCTGTTTTCGGCGGTCGTATCAACATCCTGCGAGCCGCCGTAGTTCGGATCAAGGCCGCTCTGTAAGATGCTGGCCACAGCCGTCTTTTTGGTGCCGTGATACCACAAGTACTGATCATCAAGCACGCGGTACTGCTGCACCGATTTGTTGACATACTTAAAGCCGCCTTTTTTCTTCGCATCGACCGCCACGCGCACATCTTGGATCTCGCCGCGCTCCAACACACCATCGCCAACCATCTGCTCGGCGCGGTTAAACACGCCGATCTCTTGGGGTGGGGCATTGCCACACTTGAACTGGCGCACGGGGTTGGCCACAGTGAGCTGGCGCGGCTGGCCGAGCTGGGCGGCGCTGCGCTCGACGGCGGCGGCGGATGGCAGGCGCGCCAGCACGGCTGCGTGCAGGTCCGCCCCGGCCTGGTCGGCCTCCTGCTCCAGCGCTGCATCGACGTTCGCGCCCACGCCGTCAACCTCGGCGGTGGCAGCCACGCGGCCCTGCTTCTGCTGCACGACGTGCCAGGCCTCGTGGGCCAGGTGCTGCTCTTGGCCGGGACCAACGTGGATGCTGCTGCCCTCGGTGAAGGCGGCGGCCCCAACCTGCCCAGGCGCGCTGGAGTTGTAGTGGACCTGCACATCGTCGAGCGCCACACCGGAGCGCGCCTCGACACCAGTTTTAAGGCTGTCGGGCAGCCCGGTGTTGTTGGTCGGCGGCGCTGGCGCACGCTGGAGCGCCTGGCGCGCAATCTGCGCGGTAGCCTGATTGCCGACTGTGCGCTGGAGGCGCAGCAAATCGCCTGGCGCGAGCAAGTGCGGCGCGTGCTGCGCGTAGGGCACAGCCGCGCTAACACTTGGCTCATCTGCGCTCAGCTCAGATTCACTCGCCTGGGCTGGCTGCGGCTTGCGCTGGGTCAGTTTTTCGTGCGACGGGCTGGATGATTGCTCCCTGGAAGCCATAAAGAAGCCCTCTGCTTACAGACGACGATTGCGAAAACTGCGGTTGCGTGCGGCTATAATAGCACGACCGCACCCAGGTGCAAAGCCACAGCGCTACCGGCATGCACGTGGCCCATGCAGCGGTATTCGCTCGCACGAGCCACGGTACAGTTAGCGGCCCACATAGGGCAGAAAGAGCTGCTGCGGCGGCGTGCCAGCATCACGCTCGTAGGCTCCAACATCTGGGGGGCCGCCAAGGCGCGTGTGCCCGAGAATATCGCGGCTTGGCGACTGCGCAGCACGCGCCGCATCTGCCGCCACACTGCCTGCGCCAAGCGCGCCATAGCTGGTGACAAGCAGCTCGAAAGCCTGGCGGATCGTTGTTGAGCCATCGGCAAACTGGGATGACTGTGGCTGCCAGCGCGGGACCACCAGACCCACCTGTGATCCCAGTGCAGGATCGCCGGTGAGCGCCTCGGGATCATCAGCGATATTGACCATATCGGTGGGGTCATTGGGCAGCGCCGCAGCGTTATTCCAGTAGAGGTTATGGCGCAAGGTAAAGCTGGCCGTCTCGCCTGCTGGCGCGTCCGCGAAATCACTCATCGAGCCGGACGTATCGGCCCAGATATTGTTGTAGAACTGTAGATTTTCGTTGGGCTGATTCGCAGCAACGGTGTAGAGCCGCAGCGCAAAGGCATTGCTAGGCAGGTCGCCAACGATGGTGTTATGCCGCACCAGCACATCGCGCACACCCATAGCGGCGATCGGCGCACGCATGGTGTTACCAGCGTTGCCAAGCAGCAGGTTGTTCTCGATCAACACATCACGGGCCTCGAAGTTGGCTGTGCCATCCTCACCGAGCTGAATGAAGCCGTAGCCGAGCGAGCCTTCCCAGTTCAGCATAACATTGCGCTGGATGGTCACACGTGCGCTGCCTAGGTTGGTATCGTCGCTGCCGTTGCTATCCTTCACCACGATGTAAGCGCTCGTATCATTGTCGTTTTGCCGCCCGCTGCCAGCGAAATCATTGAAGAAAATATTGTCTTGCACGCTAACATCGGTCACGCTGTTGATGTCTATGTGCTCATCGCTGCCGGTCTGGTTGTAGAACATATTACCCTCAACCGTGATGTGGCTCGCGCCGTTGTTGATCTTCAGCAGGTCGTTGTTGTAGCTATCGTGGATAATGTTGTTGCGCAGCACAATATCGCTGACTGTGTTGGCTCCGCCTGGCTCGTCGATCAGATCCTGTATCTGGATGACAAGCGCCGCTGCGCCCGGCCCGCTGTGGGCGATATCGAAGCCTTCGAGCGTAATGTGCTGGCCATAGAATGAGCGCACCACGGTGGCGCTATGGCGCAGCTGGGCCTGATACGGCTGCTCAGCGCGCACCGTCACACCTACAGTAAAGGCGCGATCAAGCCGCACCTGCCCGCTATAGCTGCCAGGCTTAACCAGAATGAGGCTGCCATCAGGCACCTGGGTTAGCGCGTAGGTAATGCTAGCCCACGGCTGCGCTGCGCTGCCTGCGCTGGGAATGTCGCTGCCGCTGGTCGCCACGTAGTAGGTCGCCTGCCGGAGCAGTGGCCGAGGCTCAGCTGCACGCGCTGCGGCCAGCATCAGCAGCAGGGTGAGCAGCACCAGCCAGCCGCCGAGCCGCCGCCAACCGTGTTCAATCAGGATCATCGCAGTCCTCCTAAAATACTTGACGCCGCCTGCGCCATACACAACACGCGCTATCATCGCATAGAACGTGTTATGCCAGCGTTATTTCAGCAGGCTGCGCCAGCAGACACGCATTGCCGCACGGTACGGCTGCTTAAATCTCCGTCGCTTGACTGATCATCACGTAACTCACGTGAGTTATAATCATACTGTTTCAATGAGCAATGGAATCAATAAGCGTGAGGATACAATGGCACTTTTCAATGAAACACTCGCACACGAGATCACCGCGCTGATTCGTCAGCGCCAGGCCGCACTGACCACAGCGCTCGACAGCGCGCCAAACCAGCTGCAAGCTGATCTACGGCTGCTGATCGAGATCGCCAACGGCGTCCATGTCCGCAGCGAGGAGCTGATTCCAGCGGTTGATCAGGCGCTCCGGCGCGTGCTTGATCTGCTGCTCGGCAGCGCGCTGCAGTCCGCCCCTGTCTACCCTGATGACTTTTGGGAGCGCGACATCGGCATCCTGGTGTCGCGGGCGCGCTGGTGGATTCACGGCGACGATCTGATCACCATCAGCAACGCCGCCGCGCTAGCCTTTGGGGCCAACAACCAGGCCAACCGTATGCGCATCGCGCGCGCCATCGACAAGGGCATGCTAGACTGGGTGCCTGACCCATCGGTGCTGAATCCGCAGCAGAATCGGCGTGTTTTGCGCCAGCAGGTCGAGCGCCTGCGCGACCTTAGCACCCTGCCGGAGTAGCCCAAAGCGGCGCGCCGTAGGGCCAAGCGTCGCTCTCCAGCCCACCGCAGCACGCTTCTAGGAGCGCTGCGGTGGGCTGTTTGGCGGTATCCGCTGCATCTGCTGCATAGCGCAGTGCGCTCGGTGGCAATCGCGCTGGAGTTTTCGTGATGAATGCCGCGTCGTGCGTAGATGCTAGCTCGGCGGCCAGCAATGTCTGCTTTGTGTACAGGGAGCGCACAAGCGCGCACGTGCTCAACCGATGGGGGGAGATGATTATTCCAGGCCGTGCTGCGCGATCAGCTCAGCAGTGCGCTAGCCGAGCGTGTAGTCGAGCGTGTAGCGGTGCTGGCCATCGACAACCGTCAGCGCCATGGTGCCAGCGAGGCCCTCCAGCTCAGCGGTGGCGGAGTCGGGCACAATTTCGAGGATAAGCTGGCTAGCGCCACGATTCATACGGCCGAAGTGCTGCAGGGCAAACGAGCCACGCCGACCGTTGAGCGTGCCTGTGACCTGCTCGATCGCGACATAGCCCGCCGAGCCTTCAACGCTGGTCATGGCCGTGAGCATCTCGCCTTGGCTGGTCGCGTCAAGGTCGCCAGAAAAAGTTTTATTGAGCGCCATGCGCCTGAGGCTGACGCCATCAAGGCCAGCCGCATAGGCGTCGAGGGGACGCATCTCTACATTAAACGCACAGGGCATGTGCAAAGTCAGCAGGGACGGCTAAAAACGACATGACACCTTTTTGGTGGCATGGTGGTGTTGAAGCAACCAATGCCCAGAACGGTGTCGTATGCAGTCTACCACCCATCCGTTTGCCCTGCCGTTGCCCGCGACGGTTCCATTCGCCGTCAGCATTGAGGTGCTGGCCGCACAGCTCACCCAGCTGGTCGATCAGCGCAAACCTCGCGGGATCCGCTATCCGCTCGTCCCGCTGCTCACCATCGCCATCCTTGCCAAGCTCGCTGGCCATAGCCGCGTCGAAGCCCTCGCCGACTGGGCGCGCCTGCGGGCGGCTCCGCTGGCCCGGCTGTTTGGTCTCACCCGCCAGACCATGCCGCACGCCCGCACCTGGGGCCGCATCCTGGCGCATGCCGTCGACCCGACCGCCGTGGCGACCCTGCTCGGCCAGGTGTTCCAGCCGCCACACCAGCCCGGCGACGTGCCCGCACGTGGCAGCGTCATCCTCGCCGTCGATGGCAAAACCCTGCGCGGCACGATCCCGCTCGGCCAGACGCAGGGCGTCCATCTCGTTGCGGTGTACCTGCCGGAGCAGGGCGTGACGCTGGCGCAGCTCGCCGTCGACCAGAAGACCAATGCAATCACGGTGGTGCCGACCCTGCTGCACCAAGTCGATCTGACCGGGATGGTGGTGACGGGCGATGCCATGCAGTGCCAGCAGGCGCTCAGTCGCCAGATTGTTGACGCTGGCGGGGACGATCTGTGGATGGTCAAGGACAATCAGCCAACGCTGCTGGCTGACATCCAGCAGGTCTTTGCGCCGCCGACGCCGCTGCCGGGTTGGTCTGATCCGGTCCCTGACTGGCAGACGGCCCGCACCGTCAACGCCGGGCATGGGCGCATCGAGGAACGGGTGCTGACCGTGAGCAGCATGCTGACCGGGTATACGGCGTGGCCGGGGCTGGCGCAGGTGTTCCGGCTGGAGCGCACGGTGACCGATGGGCTGGGTCGCCGCACCCACGAGGTGCGCTATGGCGTGACGAGTCTCCCAGCGGCCAGTGCGTCGCCGCAGCGGCTGCTGGTGATTGCCCGTGGGCATTGGGGCATTGAAAATGGGCTGCACTATCGGCGCGATGTGAGTCTTGATGAAGATGCCTCGTTGCTACGGCGCGGGCAGGGGCCGCAGGTGCTCGCGGCGCTGAACAACGCCGTGATCGGGCTGATCCGCCACCACGGCGAGCACAATCTGCCCGCCGTGCAGCGCCGCTTTCTCTCCCACTGGGATCAGTGGCTCCATACGCTCGAGCGGGAATGATCACTGGCTGACTTTGCACATGCCCTGGCAAAATACGGGGCAATCGCGAGATCGCGCAGCAACGGCATGATGGCTCCTTTCGTGATACGGAACCATCATGCGTGATCGGCGCTGGCCGTGCAAGCATTTAGATGCGATTGCCCTGCATGCAGGGGCGACCCGCTTGACATGACACGATTTCCCACGCTAGGATCAGGCGGGCACCGAGGTGCGCCACGCCTGACGCCATGCCGCTGATCGGTGGAGGACCACCATTGACACGCGTATCGTATGATGCGCACGCACAGGGGTTTTTGCGTAACCCATCAAAAAGGGAGAACTGCCATAGATCACGCTGGTGCTACGCTGGCAGCAGAGGGTCTCCCTCGCTTGATGGCAGGCACACCCGTGATCAGGCGTCAGATCGGGTCAGCGGGTGCGGCACCGCAAAGAGGCGCTCACGTGTTCGCCACCACAAACCGGGGCGAACGAGAATCAAGCCTTTGGTGCTGTCCTCTGGGCAAACCAGCAGCGATCAATTGGTATCTTGAGGAGCGATCTCTATGACCTACTCCGTGTTTAAAGCAGACGTCACGGGCTGGCGCAATCACATGGTGCAGGCAGAATTTAAGATGATGGATGTTCCGTACCTGACTCCAGCGTTCTGGTCGGATCAGCCGATCCAGGAACCGCTGCCGCTCTTCATGTTTCACGCCAGCCGCCATGCGCCCAAGCCGGATAATTTTTGGACGGGGGGCGGCTTTGATCTCTACGCGCCAAAGCTGCTCGATCTCCTGACACGGGCGGGTGTGCCCTATGAAACCTTTCCCGCGCAGGTGCGGGATCGCAAGACCGGTGACCTGTTACGGGACGACTATCGCGTGTTTCATCTCTTAGCCCGCTATCCGGCGTTAGACGTGGCGGCATCGTGGCGCGAGAGCGGGGCAATCTATCGGCTGCGGCTGCGGCCTGATGTGGTCGTTCCCGTCCCCATGTTTCGGCTCGATGAACAAGCGAGTCTGGTGCTGGTGCACGAGGAAGTGAAACAACTCCTTGAGGCCCATGGGGTGACTGGGTGCCGCTATATCCCGATTGAGGCGTATCAATCGGGCGCACATACCATTCTCGATCAGGAATCAATCGACTGAATGGTCCATGCTCCCCACAGCTGTCCGCTGATTGCTCAAGGTCCATATCTTTGCGCTGGTTCATGCGCTGGTTCGGCGGTTCCAAGCAACAGACCAGGCACCTCGGTTGGTGCCTGCTGGACAGTTCACGCACGCTGTAACCCGGTTCATCGACGGCGTATCCCGTGGGGTATATCACACCAGAACGGGATGCAACCGCTGACCCACAACGTGCTTCAATCGGGTGACGACGGGGATGCACCGTCCAGCATGGGACCGCAAAACCGGAGCCACATCAGGGGTCCAGCGCACGGTCGAGAGCTGCACGCAGGAGATCCATAGCCGTCGCCAGCGCCTTCCGCTGGGTGAGCTGGAGCAGGATGGCCCCGACCACCGCCCACCAGTGAAACGTCAGCGTGCGCTGCTGCTGGGTCGTGGTTCTGGTGGTGGTTGGATGGAGGAGAACCGTCAGCGTGGCGCGTTTGAAGATCGGGGAGCGCAGGAGCGCAAACGTGAGCTGCTGCGGCGGCGTGACGGTGACGATCTGACAGCGTTGCCGGTTGCCATTCGGCGCGAATGACGCGTTATCCTGTTGCGATGAGCTCCAATACGATTCGTCCTGAGCGGGGGTTTTTTCCGATGTTCGTGCTGACACCCGAGACTCAGTAGATCACAGGATTGGCTCGGGTGGCGTGTAGGGTCGGTACGGTGCGAGCGGGATAGCCCGAACCATGCCGTAGATGGCCGTTACGGCAT
>JABXJS010000045.1 GCA_013538855.1 Herpetosiphonaceae bacterium | reverse complement strand
AGCTGGTGCAGCGCGTGCGGTATGGCTATGGGTGTGCGCCACATGCGCCAGCGCTAGGACGATGGCGGCCGCGTGGCGCAGGGTGAATCTCCCGCAGCGCAGGGCAATCGCTAAAACGGTGTGGCATGGCGTGGCCAGGCACTGGTGCAGCACCGCTGACGGCTCAAGCACGCTGGCGCATCAGCAGTAGGTCAAGCTGGTGCAGCGCGTGCGGTATGGCTATGGGTGTGCGCCACATGCGCCAGCGCTAGGACGATGGCGGCCACGAGGCGCAGGGTGAATCTCCCGCAGCGCAGGGCAATCGCTAAAACGGTGTGGTATGGCGTGGCCAGGCACTGGTGCAGCACCGCTGACGGCTCAACCACGCTGGCGCAGCATCAACACCATACGTATGCCATCAACACGCTCGGTCTGGCAGCGGTCGCGCTGCGGGCCGGTTACTACTGAGTCGTCGTTATCCTACCAGCAGCGAGTGGCGCTACGCGGCGAGCGACAGCTCTAGCGCGGCGAGCAGTTGCTCTAGGGCTTGGATGGCACTGGCCTGGTCGAGGGTCTGGCCCTGCTCAAAGAGCTGCGTAAACTCAGCGGGGCCGAGCTGGCTGCGCAGCTGCTCGACGGCTGCTACGAACGCCTGCTGCTCCAGCACAGGGCGTGGGAAGCCATCGATTTTGTGCATGGCCTCGGCCCAGCCGGCGCAGCGTGCGGCGTCGCTGTAGCGCTGGAGCTGCGCGCAGACATAGACGGTTTTGTCGAAGTACCAGGGCAGGTAGGCCAAGAACTGCACCGCCTGGAGCAGCGCCAGGCCCTCGCGCAGCACCGCGAGCGCCTCGGGAATGCGCTGCTGGTGGGCATAGATGTGGGCTAGGTCGCCGAGCTTGATCGTGAGCATGGAGCTTTGCTGGCGCGCACGGTCGTCGGCTACGGCGATCTCCATGGTGCGTGCGCCCAGCTCGGCATCGCCGGCGAAGAAGGCGGCCATCGCATACTGCGCCTGGAGCGCGCCGAGCGAGATTGCCACACCGCGCGCTTGGGTGATCTCGACCGCCTCGGCGGCGTAGCGCTGGGCGGCGGGGGCATCGCCGCTGTAGAGCGCATTTTGAGCCAGGCAGGAGAGCGAGCGGACAAGGCCATAGCTAAAGTTGATCGACTGTGCCAGCTCCAGGCAGCGCTCAAAGATGGCCTGGCTGGTGGCAAACTCGCCGCGGTCGCACAGCAGATTGCCGCGCAGCGACTCGGCGTGGATGATCTCGCGCGGCATGGCGAGCGCGTCGTACATACGGCCAGCCTGCTCCAGGTGATAGAGCGTAGCTGGTTGATCACCGAGGTTGTAGGCCAAGCGGCCCAGCATGTACTCCATGCGCGCCTGCAGCAGCTGGTTGGCGGCCTGCTTGGCCTCGGCCAGCAGCTGTTTCGCGTCGGTGTTAGCCGTATGCACCTGGCCGGTCGAGACATAGGCCATAATCTTGGCGTGGCGCAGCTCGAAGCTGGCGTCGCGCTCTGTGGCGGCGGCGGGCAGGGCCAGCAGATCATCGGCCCACGCGATAATATCGGCGTAGCGGCCCAGATTGAGCCAGTGCCACCAGAGCTGCGCGGCCATGCGTATGGCTAGGGCTGGATCGTGCTGGCGGCTCCAGCGCAGGGCGGCCATGATGGCGTCGTCGTGTGGCTCGAGGCGCGCGCTAAAGTCATCGGGCGGCGTGGCGTGCAGTGGCTCGAAGCGCACGAGATCGGCATAGATGTGTGCCTGCTCGGCGGGCGAAAAGCGGTCGGGGGACTCCAAAAGCTGCTGAAGGGTTGCTGGTGTGCTCATGTGCTCATTTCTCGACTAGATGTTGCCAGCTCCGCGCGCTGTCGGGCATGTGCGGAGGGCAAGCGGATGGTAGCTGGTTGGCGCAGAGGTGTGGTAGTGCAGTGCAGACTAGCGGCCGTGCTGATTATAGCGCAAGCGCAGGGCCGGCAAAACCTACGCTGGTAGTGCTCTGGCCAGCTCAGAGAGGATGGCATGGAGCGTTTGTAGCGCCATAGGCTGAGAGGCTGTGCAGCCACTATCGTAGTGGTGTTGGAGCTGGGTGAGCGGTAGCTGTTGCTGAAGCTGCGCATAGTATGCATCGAAGGTTTGCTGCTCCAGCCGTGGTCGAGGAAACTCGCTCAAGGTATGGAGCGCTTGGCTAAAGCCCATACACCATGCAGCAGCAGCAGGCCGCTCAGTCTGAAGACAAATGTATGCAGTTTGATCAAAGTACCACGCCAAGTAGGGGTAGGTTTCAACCGTCTGCTGAAGCTGGAGACCTTCTAACAAAAGCGCTAGCGCTTCGGCAAAGCGCTGCTGATAAATGTAAATATGCGCGAGATCTGCGAGCTTGATGATGAGCAGCGGTAGCTGCTGGCGCTCACGATCGGCGGCGACGGCAAGCTCGAGCGACTGGGTGGCGCAGGCGATATCGCCAACATACAAAGCGGCCATGCCGCGCTCACCATAGAGCGTGCTAAGCGGTATCGGCACGGTATGCTCCTGGGCCAGAGCGAGTGCGTGCTCTGAAAGCTGAAGTGCAGTTGGAGCATCGCCGCTGTAGAGCGCATTTTGGGCCAGGCAGGAGAGCGAGCGCACAATACCGTAGGTGAAGTTGATCGACTGCGCCAGCTCCAGGCAGCGCTCAAAGATGACCTGGCTGGCGGCGAACTCGCCGCGATCGCACAGCAAGTTTCCCCGTAGCGATTCGGCACTAATCACTTCCTTTGGTAGCTCCAAAGCAGTATAGAGCTGGCTAGCGCGCTCAAGATGCAGCAGCGTAGCTGTATGGTCACCAATATTGTAGTACAGGCGGCCTAACAGATACTCCATGCGCGCCTGGAGCAGTGGAATACCGTGCTGCGTGGCGGCCGCACAAATCTGCAGCGTATCTACCAGTACTGCGTTGATCTCACCTAAGAAGCCGCGGGGCATAATCTGGGCGTGGCGTAGCTCTAGCTGTACCACCACGCTGCTGTGTGCTTCTGGCAACAGCAGGAGTTGCTCACTCCACGCAATAATTTGACGGTAGTTGCCTGTGTTAAGCCAGTACCACCAAAAATGCATGAATATATCGATAGCGCGAGCTGGATCGTGGGTGCTACACCAGCTAAGGGCAGCTACAGCATTGCTGGCGTGCGGTTTTAAGCGGCTAACATAGTCGTCGGGAGCTGGCGTATGGAGTGGCTCAAAATAGACTATATCGCTGTAGAAGCGGGCATGGCGCTGAAGCAGTGTTGTGAGTTCACCGCTGCTGACCAGCTGCTCGCGCATATACTCGCGGGTTGTCTCCAGCATACCAAACTGTGGCTCGTCGCTGGGGCTTGGGACAACGGTTAGTAGGTGGTGATCGACAAGTTCAAACAGCGCAAGCTGAAGCTCATCAGCAGTGGGCTGAACATTAACGCATACAGCCTGTGCTGCTGCTAGTGGCCAGTAATCAAGCAGCACGCTTACGCAGCGCACGATGGACTGGAGCTGTGCATCAAGCAGAGCGTAGCTCCAAGCGATTGTCGAGCGGAGGGTGGCGTGACGTGTAGTTGGCGTTTGCGGACCATTTGTTAGCAGATTCAGCCGCTGCTCCAAGTGTTGCAGCAGTGTTGCTGGCGCAAATATCCGTGTGCGCGCTGCTGCTAGCTCCAGTGCTAGTGGTAAACCATCAAGCCGAACACAGATGTGGGCGACTGCGTTCAGCGTTGCGCTATCAATCAGCAAGCTATAGTTGGCTGCCTGCGCACGCTGTAAGAACAGCTCGACCGCCGGACTATGCCGGTACATTTCAGGCGGCTGGCTAAGATCAGGTGTAGGCAGTGGATGCAGTTGGAGCACTGCGCTGTTGGTCAACGCTAGGCGCTGGCGGCTCGTCAGCAGCACCTTGAGCTGAGGGATGTGGCTAATCAGGCTTTGGAGCATCGAATCAACATCGTTGATCTGCTCTATGTTATCTAAAACGAGCAGGGAGGGGCGTTGGCGCAAGGCGAGCACTACGCTCTCTAGCAGCGTGTGCTGAGCTGAGTCGCGTATGTCCAGCTGTTGAGCCAGCATCTGCAGGGCTGCATGGGTTTCGCGCACAGCGGCAAGCGCTACAAAGATAATGCGCTTTTGGAAGTGCTGCTCAACAAGACTTGCACTATGCAGTGCTAGCCGGGTTTTACCAACACCGCCGGTGCCGATAATCTGCACGACCTGCGGTGGGCCAAGCAAGTACGATCGCACTGTCGCAAGCTCGCCAATGCGACCAACAAGCGGTGTCAGCGGCAGCGGCAGGTGCTGTCCTGAAGGCTGAACAACAGTCTGTTGATCTAGCAACCCTGCATTGAGAAACTCCACGAGTTTATCGAACAAGCTACGCTGATGGCGCTGTAGCGTAACGCGATGGATGTGAAGTTGGCTTGCGCGCTTTGTCTGGGATGCCTCTGGATCAGCCAGCAGTAGCTGAAGCACCTGCCGCTCGTGCGCACCAAGTGGCAGCTCAAGCAGCTGCTGATAGACCTGCTGTATGCCGCCATGAGCATGCACCCAGTCATGAAACGGTTGCTGCTTGAGTAGGGAGTTTGGTTTTTTCAACAAATGTTGGACTGTTTTGATATTCCACATGGATCAACCTAGTGCCAGATGCTAGCGTGGTATTGCACGGCGGACTACAAACCTGCTACAAAATTGCTACAAAACGTGCAGACAGGCGCATTTGAAGTTGCTATAGTAACTGTGAGCGAAGAAACAGGTTACGAGAAGCCTGTAAACAAAGCACAGCGTGCACATGCTGTGGCTTTCGATAAGGCGTGGAGCGTCCTCCTCTGCTCCACGCCGCCGCCTTCTCGTTTGGGCTACAGCAAGCTTACCGGGTCCACATCAACAATCCAGCCTGACGGAACATCAAAGCCATCGAGCAGCGCTGCCGGATCGGGCAGCCGCACGAGCATGTGCCAGCGATAGCGATCGCGCAGCTTCGGCAAGAAGGCCGGTGCTGGGCCGATGATCGCCCAGTCGCGGACCTGGCGTGCGCTGAGGGCCGCCCGCACGCGCTCATCAAGCTCGCGGGCCACGCGCTCCACCGTCGCCTGCGATGGCGACTGCGTGACGAAGCGCACCAAGCGGCTGAATGGCGGATAGTGGGTCAGGCGGCGAAAGGCGATCTCCTCGCGGTAGAACTGCTCATAGTTGTGGGCGGCGGCGGCCTGGATGGCATAGTGCTCGGGCGAGTAGGTCTGCACAATCACGCTGCCGCCGCCTGTGCGCCGTCCGGCGCGCCCGGCCACCTGGGCCAGCAGCTGGAAGGTGCGCTCGCCGGCGCGGAAGTCAGGCAGGTTCAGCGCTGTGTCAGCGGTGATCACGCCCACGAGCGTGACAAGCGGCAGATCGAGGCCCTTGGCTACCATCTGCGTGCCTACGAGGATGTCAGCCTTGTGGTGCAGAAACTGATCAAGCAGCGCCTCGTGCGAGCCTTTGCGCCCGGTCACATCGCGATCCCAGCGCAGCACGCGCGCACCTGGGTACAGCGTCTGCACCTCCTCGACGACGCGCTGCGTGCCTACGCCAAAGTCGCGAATGCGGGTGCTGAAGCAGGTTGGGCAGTTACGCGGCACCAGATCGACGTGGCCGCAGTAGTGGCAGCGCAGCGTGTTGTAGGTGTCCGGCTGGCCCTCGATGCCGTGGACGGCGAGCGACACAGCGCAGCGCGGGCACTCGAGCGTGCTGCCACAGTCGCGGCAGAGCACAAACGAGGCCAGCCCGCGCCGATTCAGAAACAAAATTGCCTGCTGCTGCGCCTCCAGCGTGCGGTGTAGCGCCGACTGCAGCGGGCGGCTGAAGATCGAGCGCACGCCAGCTTTTAGCTCGCTGCGCATATCGACCACCTGCACCGGCGGCAGCGGGATCGTCTCGGCCTGCACGATGCCGTTGACCACCTTGCGCCCGACCCGCTCGCGCAGCTCGATCAGGTCGATGCGCCCGAGCTTGACCGCGTAGGTTGTCTCAAGCGCTGGCGTGGCGCTGCCGAGGATGGTTACGCCAGCGACAAGCTCGTTGAGCTTCAGCGCCAGGTCGCGCGCGTGATAGTAGGGCGTGGCCTCGTGCTTAAACGATGGCTCGTGCTCCTCGTCGACGATGATCAGCCGTAGCTTTGGCAGCGGTGCCCAGATCGCCGAGCGCGAGCCGATCGCAACCTGCGCATCGCCGCGCCGCAGCCGCCGCCACTCGTCGTAGCGCTCGCCAGTGCTCAGCGCCGAGTGCAGCACCGCCAGCTTATCGGGGAAGCGGGCGGCAAAGCGCCGCACCAGCTGCGTGGTCAGGGCGATCTCGGGCACCAGCACCAGCGCCTGGCCGCCCTGGCGCATCACGCGGCCGATAGCGCGCAGGTAGAGCTCGGTCTTGCCGCTGCCGGTCACACCGTGCAGCAGCAGGGTCTGGGCGCGCTTTGTCGATTGGGCGGCGTCCTGGGCCTGGACAATTGCACGCCAGCCGCGCTCCTGCTCGAGCGTTAGCTCAGGCGGATGCTCACGTGGCGGAATGCGTCCGAGCAGCGGATCGCGCCGCACCTCCACCTGCTCCAGATCGATATAGCCAGCGCTGTTCAGCGAGCGCAGGTGGGTGAGCGAGGCCGCCACATCGCGCAGCTCGGGCAGCAGCACCACATCGCCATCGGCTGATTGATCGATGATCGCCTGGAGCACCGCCATGAGCCGCGAGGCGCGGCGCTGTTCCAGGGACTGCATCGCAGCGGCGTAGCTATCGAGCACTGGACGGGCGGCCCACTCTAGGCGCGGCCGTGCTGCTGGGCGCGTAATCTCGCTGCCCAAGGCCACAAGACCCTGCTCGTGGAGACTCTGGTAGGCGCGGCGGAGGTCGGCGTCTGCGCCACGCAAGTCGACGCGCAGCTCGGTCTCGGTTTGCTCGCCAGTGCGGCGCAGGTGATAGAGCACGGCGCGCTCGCGGCTATCGAGGGAGCCGAGATCGACCGCTTGGCCGGCCTCCGTCGGTCGCCAGGTGCGCTCCAGGGTTTGCTTGACCCCTGGCGGCAGGGTTAGCTCCAGCGCGTCCCAGATGCGCACCGCGTGGGTGCGGCTAAACCAGCGGGCCAGCGCCAGCTGTGGTGGCGGGACAACTGCCTCTGGATCGGCGCGATCGCTGAGGTCGCGAATGTTAAAGCCCTGCGGGCGCTGCAGCTGGCGCTCCAGCACAATCCCCTGCACGCGGCGTGGCCCGAGCGGTGCCCACACGAGGCTGCCAACCTCGAGCGGGCGCAGCAGCTGCGGCACGCTGTAGGTTAGCACAGCCTCGGTATTGGCGGCCAGAAAGGCATTGAGGGCAACTTGGACGTACTCCACACCTACACCGTTGCTGAAAGCAGCTCCTCGACGCGCAGCAACGCCTGCTCAAGCTCGTTGCTGACACTATTTTTGATCAGCGTCTGTGGTGCCATCATGGCGAGCGGGCCGAGCATTGGCTTGAGATCAAACTCCAGCAGCGCGATCACATGCGTGGTCGCGTTGATTGTCTGCAGGCTCCAGCGGGCGAGGATTGGCATCGGCTCGCGGCAGCGAAAGGCGACCGTTTGCTGCTCCTCGACGGTGAAGATACCTGGTGCGCTGCGGCGGCCAAGCCGTGAGCCGAAGTTAAAGGTGAGCTGCATCGGGATACCCTCCGGCGTGGCCGGGCTGACAGTCACGTCGGTGATGCGCGGCAGCACCCGCGGCAGATTGCTTGGCTCTGCCAAGACAGCAAACACTGTGGGGAGGGCATAGGGCATACGCCGCTGGCGAGTAACTGCAATCATAAAAAAACCTCCGCAGGCCGCCCGCTATTGGCAGTGGGCGCTGAGTGGGCGAGGTGGAGCCTCGGCCGCTGATGTTCCAAACAGGACAGTGGAAGCAGTGGTGGTGTGGCTCGGTTCTAGAGCGTCGAGCGCCCTTGTAGGCTGATAAAGCGCAGCTGAACGGCGAGCGTTGGCTCGTGCGGCCGCCAGCAAGGCCAGTCTTGGCCATAGCGCTGCGCCAGCGCGGTCAGCGTTGGTAGCGCCGCGGCGAGCGGCGTGGCCGTGGCCGTGCCGATGACCGAGCGGTAGCTCAGGTCAGCGCGCACCTCGTCGGCCTCGACACAGATGCCACTGCTCTGCGCTTGCAGCGCTTGGGCCAGCCGTCCCTCGGCGTTGATCGCCACCGTCAGGGCCTGCTCATCTGGCGCGGCCACGAAAGCCAGCGGTACTGCGTACATCGCCGCGCGCTCTTGATCAAAGACAGCGACGCGGATGATCGGCAGCTGCGTGAGCAGCTCAAACGCGCTGTGAGCGTCAAGCACTTTCATAGCGACTCCACGAGCGCCCGCCGACGCGCTCAAGATCGATGCATCCGGTGGTGGCCCCGATCAGCGCCTGCACGACGCCCTGTGGCCCCTCGCTGAGTGCCTTACGCGCTTGCTGCATCACCTGATTGACGAAGTTAATCTGATACTTGCGCGCCAGTAGCCATGATGCGCGGGCAAACTCGCGGCCTGGCGTCACGTCGCGGTAGCGCCCCCAGCCGTAGACGCTAACCCAGTTGGGGCCTTGCTGCTGGTCGCACTGTAGCCCGACGCCGGCCGGATAGCGCCGCAGCAAGGTGAGCTTGCGCCCTGGCTGAGTCATAAAGTAAATTCGGCCATGATCGTGGGCGAACAGCACAGGTGTCAGCTCGCTGACGCCGGTCTCATGATCGTGGGTTGCGAGGCGGCCGACGACAACCTCATTAAAAAATTGCCAGATGGCTGTATCATTCAAACGTTGCATATGCCTTCGCTGTGTAGATGACTTGCTCTATTATACGTGATAAACACCCTTGCCCGCAGATGAGGATCTATGAAGCAAATTTGGCGAACATCGGCGCTGTTGGTTGGCCTAATGATGATGTACAAACTGCTTGGCTTTGCCGAGAAGGTGGTGCTGGCGGCGGCCTTTGGCCTTGGCGCGCAGTCGGATGCCTATGTGGCTGGCTCTGGCGCAATCTTGCTGCTTGGGTTTTTGATTACCGATGTGATCGGCCCAGCGCTCATCCCTGTGCTGCTGGCGCATCCAAGCACAGCGCCGCGCACGCTGGCCAACACCGCTACGTGGGTCTTGCTCTGCACGCTGCCGCTGACATGGCTGTGCTACCGCAGCGCCAGCGGCGTAGCGCGGCTGTTTGGGCCGGGCTTCGATGCGCACACGCTGCAGCTCACAACCCAGATTGTGCGTATCTGTGTGCTCAGCTTGCCGACGCTGGCGCTGGCGGCGGTGTGGACCGGCTGGCATCACGCGCAGCAGCACTTTGTGCGCCCAGCTGTGGCCGATCTGCTCTTGAAGCTGGGGCCGCTGCTGGGCCTCGCGCTGCTTGGCGGTCTCACGGGTCTGGCCTGGGGCGTTGTTGTGGGCGCGGGGATGCGCGCGCTCATGCTGGGCTTGGTACGCCTGCCGCTGCGTCCGCGGCTACGCTTTGACCCACACTGGCGTGAGGTGCTGCGAGCGGCGCTGCCCCTGCTGATCACCGCTGGTATCTCCTTGCAGCTGATGGGCGTGGTCGAGACGGCGATCGCCTCGACGCTTAGCTCAGGAGCTGTGACGGCGCTGTCCTACGCCCGCCGCATTGTTGATGTGCCGGTGATGGTGGTGCCGCAGGTCGTGGCACGCACAATTTTTCCAAGCCTGACGCAGCTCGTGCTCACGCAGCAGACCGTGCGCATGGTGCAGCTGCTGCATCTATGTGTGCGTGTGACGCTGCTGGCGCTGGCTCCCCTCACCGTGATGGGCATACTGCTGGCGACGCCGATTGTGCAGCTGCTGCTTCAGCGCGGCGCGTTCGATCCGGCGGCGGTGGTGCCAACAGCGACGGCGCTGGCTGCGGTGATGCCGACGCTGCCGGCGCTGGCGCTGGCGGTGCTGCTGATGCGCTTCAACTATGCTGTTGGTGACACGTGGTGGCCCAGTGTGATCCGCGTGGTGGGCACGCTGCTGCATATCGGACTAGCGCTCTGGAGTCGCCGCTGGGGGCTGCTGGGCCTTGGGTTGGCCAGCAGCATTGTGGTGTGGCTGGAGGCGCTGGCCCTGATCGCTGTCGCCTACCGGCACTTTAAGCTGTCGCTGCGCATTGATCTGCGTTTCTGGCTGGTGTTGATTGGTGCGCTGCTCGCGACGGCGGCCATGGTTATGAGCCTGCGCCATCTACTGCCTACGCCGCAGGGATCGCTGGCGCTGCTGCTGTACCTCAGCGGGTGCAGTGTCTGTGGGCTGGTCGTCTATGGGCTGGTGCTGAGCGTAGGTCAGATTGATGAGTGGCGCACAGGTTGGCGCTGGTTCCGGCGTAGGCTTGCCCTGCGCCAATCCTCAGCAGGTGAGCCATGAGTGTGCTGATCAGCTATATTGGACTATTCAGCCTCTGTTTTTTGGCCGCAACGGTGCTGCCGTTCAGCTCCGAGGCAGCGCTAGCCGGGCTGGTTGTGTACCACGAGGCGCTGGTGCTGCCGGTGCTCGTGGCAACGCTTGGCAATGTGCTTGGCTCGGCCACGACCTTCTGGCTTGGCTGGCGCGCCCGCAGTTGGATGCAGCAGGCGACGCCGCGCACCGCGCAGCGGCTTGCTCAGGCGCAGCGCTGGCTAGAGCGCTGGGGGCCGCCGCTGCTGCTAGGGGGCTGGGTGCCGCTGGTTGGCGATGCGCTCGTCGGCGTTGCCGGCGCGATGCGTCTGCCGGTGCGGCCGTGCATGCTCTGGATCAGTGTGGGCAAGCTTGGGCGCTACTGTGTGGTGGCCTTGGCGGCACAGGCGTTGATCTAATCTCTCGTCATAGGGCTTGTCTCTGGCTCGCGGAGCGGAGCGCCACCTGCGCTAACCGCTGCTACAGGCTAGCGCCAGGCAGCCGAATAGCACGATGTTCCTCGGTGTACCAGCGCACCTGTTCGTCGGCGTTGGTCTCGGGTAGCAGCTCGTCCCAGGCCGTTTGCAGCGTGGTGGTGGTCAGCCTGACGAGCGCGTCGATCTCTGTGGACGGCGCGCCGCGCTGGCGCAGCTCGGTCAGCGTGGTGCTCCAAGGGTAGCTTGAGCGCTGGGCCTGTAGGCCAATAACATCAGGCAGCGTATCGTCGGCCTCTGGCTCCCAGCCAAGCGTAAGCGCGAGCACAATCGACTGGCTGGAGACGCGCTCGCTGATGGTTTGCAGCATCTGGCCGTTATCGATCGTGCCGCACACCACCAGCGCGATATCGCTTGGGCCAAGCTCGGCAGCGCTGCGGATTGGCACGCTAAGGCGCTGACTGAGCACCTGTGCGAGCGGCTCGGCCGTGCGGTTGAGCGCCAGCAGGGCCGTGCAGCTCCATAGGCCGTGCTGCCCAAGCCGTAGCCAGCGCTGCAGTGTCATCGCGACCATCGAGTACGTCCAGTTGACCTGAACTTGACGGTTGATGTGGAGGCCGTTGTCGTAGCTTGAGCCGAGGCAGATCAGGCCGTGCTCGGCGTAGAGCTGCTCTTTGAGCGTTGAATGCTGTGGGAACTCGCGCATGCGCTCAATCATATCGATGCTGGCCTGTAGCTCAGCCGTATGCTCGCTCTGGCTGGTCAGCAGCATGGCCCGCCCAAAGCTGGCCATCGCCGCATCGTACAGGCCCAGACGGGCCTGGCTGTTGCCTAAAAGATGATGCAGCTGCCACTCATCGTTGTACAGCGGGCGCAGCTCGATGAGTTGGTCGTGAGCGGCCTGATAGTTGCCCTCAACATAGTCGATGTAGGCCAGCTCGAAGCTAGCAAAGACATCGTCGGGGATCCAACGCAGGCACTCTTGCAAGATCGCGCGAGCCTCCTCGTAGCGCTGTAGATCGATGTAGGCTGAGGCTAAGTTGGCCAGCGTATCGTAGTCCGGGTCAATATTAACTGCCTCGGCCCAAGCATCAGCTGCCTTAGCGATGAGGCCGTTGCGTGTATAGTAGTTTGCGAGTGCCAGATGGGCTGCACGCAGGCGTGGGTTATCCTGAAGGGCCTGCCGGTACTCTTCAATCGCCTCGGCAATACGCCCCGCCTGTTCGAGGATAACCCCGCGACGATAGTGCAGATCGGCGATTTGCATTTTATCGAGCATAGGCGCTTCCTTGATGTGAGGTTGTTCAGGAATTATAGCACGGCATTCAAGCCGTGCGCCTTGGCGCTGGCCTGATTAAACACACTGGCCCTTCCACTGCTGAAAGGGCCATCTGGCCGTGAAGCTGCTGCTAGAGCAGACCAATATCCGAGTTATCGCCAAGCATGAGGCGGTAGGCTTTGGGCTTCATCGGCGAGGTATGGATCTGGACATTGCGTCCGATCAGGCTATCCTCAATGCGATGTGGGATGCGCACGATCTCGCTGTGCTCGAGCACAATCGAGTGCTCAATCTCGCTCTCTTCGATCTGGCAGTGGTGATAGATCGATGTAAACGGGCCAACATACGAGTTGACAATGCGCGTGTGCTCGCCGATGATCGCTGGGCCGCGGATCACGCTGTTGATGATCTCTGCGCCCGCCTCGATTGTCACCTTGCCCACCAGCTGCGAGTCGCGGTCGACATAGCCCTCTATGCGTGGCTCCAGCTCTTCCAAAACAAGCCGATTGGCGTCGAGCATATCGGCGCGCTTGCCGGTGTCGATCCACCAGCCATTGTGGACGTAGGGATAGACGCGATAGCCATGCTCGACGAGCCACTGGATTGCATCGGTGATCTCAAGCTCGCCGCGCCATGAGGGCTTGATCGCCTCGACCGCCTCCCAAATGTGCTGATCGAACATATAGATCCCGACAAGTGCTAAGTTCGAGCGTGGCGTGCGCGGCTTCTCGGTGAGCCGCTCGATGCTGCCGTCATGCTTAAGCTCGGCGACGCCATACTGCTGCGGATTAACCACCTCTTTAAGCACAATCTGTGCGTTCCAGTCCGAGGCGGCAAAGCCATTGAGCAGCTTGCTCACGCCGCCCTCGATGCAGTTATCGCCAAGGAACAGGGCAAAGCGCTCGTCGCCGATAAAATCACGGCTAATTTTAACGGCGTGGGCCAGGCCCAGCGGAGCCTCTTGTGGAATATAGGTGATGTTGACATTCCAGCGCGAGCCATCGCCGACTGCGCTGCGCACCTCGTTGCCGGTATCGCCGATCACGATCCCAATATCATTGATGCCGGCATCCTTGAGTGCCTCGATCACACGAAATAGCACGGGTTTATTAGCGACTGGCACGAGCTGCTTCGCGCTTGTATAGGTGATTGGGCGTAGACGAGTGCCTTTGCCGCCGCTAAGAATAAGCCCTTTCATGAACAACGCCTCCTTGCGCAAGTGGTGATTGTTTGATGTATCGCACAGCTGCCGAGGCTTCGCTCGGCGTGTTGTTGGTAGCTGATGGCCTGCGGCACTGGTCGCCGTGGCCGCGCCTATTGTCAAGGATGAATGGCTCGCCGTCAAAAAGACCGCTTAAACAAACCAAGGCGCACCTGCTGGCACGCCTTGGCTCGGTCTATAGCGTTGTTTTAGCGGTACGGCCGCAGCGCACCATAGTAGTGGTTCAGCCAGTAGCTGCTGTAGATGCTCACCGCGCCAACGCCCGAGGCCGGGGTCATCGCGTTGACCATCGTCCCACTGCCAACGTAGATGCCGACATGGGTGATGCCAGGGCCAGCCGTGTTCACAAAGAACAACAGATCACCAGGCTGAAGGTTGTCGAGGCCGCTGATGAATGTGCCGTAGCGGCTGCTGTACTGGCCGGCCGCGCTGTGCGGCAGGCTGACGCCGACCTGGCGGTACAAGTAGCGGGTCAGACCAGAGCAGTCGAAGCCGCTGGGGCTTTCGCCGCCCCACACATAGCGCGAGCCGACGAACTGCCAGGCGAGGCCAGCGACATCGCCGCTGGCGACACCGCCGCCGCCACCACCACCAGCCGCAGGCGCGCTGGAGCGCGGCGAGGCCACTGGGGCTGCTTTGGGCTTGGGCAGCGCGGGAATGTTATCGGTGTAGGGCACGCGGCGGAGCACAAAGTTAGACATATCAACCAGCTCAAGCGAGATCCAGCCCTTGGTGCCGCGCGGTGTCTCGACCTTGATCCAGTCGTTGTAGCGCGCCAGCAGGCCCAGCTCGACGCCGCCAGCCAGCTTGCCCAGTGACTCGTACTTGGTGCTGGGGCCAGAGCGTAGATTAACATTGTCGGTGTTGACCCAGGCGACCATCGCTGGATTTGCATCGGGGATGGTCTCGGCCTGCTCGATGCGCTCGTCGACGCCTGGCTCCATGTTCAGATAGTCTGACGTGACCCAGCCGACACTGCCATCATCGGTTTGAATCTGGTACCAGCCGTTGTACTTGGCCAGCAGATTGACCTGCATCCCCGCGCTCAGCTTGTTGACGCTGATGTACTCGGTGCCAGGGCCATCGCGCAGATTCAGGCGATCTTCCACAATGGTGGCGACGCGCGCTGGTGGCGGCGTGGGGATTGACTCGGCGGCGGGCAGCTGGGCGGCGGCCTCGGCGTCGATCGTGATCAACTCAAGCGCGAGCCAGCCCTCTTGACCGCCCTCGGTGCGCACCTGCGCCCAATCTTCGTGGCGGGCGATCACCTGCACGTTGGTGCCTTGGGGCAGCTTATCGAGCTGATCGTACTGCGTGCCAGGGCCGGAGCGCAGATTGGCTTTCTCAACATTAATTGAAGCGGTGGGAATGGACCGCACAGGCGCAGCAGGGCGCGACACAGGAATCACCAGCGACTCATCAAAGGCCGGGTCGCTGATTGGGGCGTCGCCAACTGGTTCTGCGGGGGTTTCGGTGTTCGCCGCTGGTGGGGTATCGTTGAGCGGAACCGGATCGCCACGGTGGGTCATCACGGCTGCGCCCAGCAAAGGCCGCGGCGGATTCGTCGATGCTACTGAGGTAGAGTCGCCTTCTTGGTCAGCTGAGGCATTCCGCGAGGTATCAACATTGACAATAAACCCTAGCGGTAACAGCAGCAGCACAATCACGTGCAAGAGATAGCGGTTTGGCAGTTTGCGCACTCGTTGCGGCAGAGCGCGGAGGTTCTGCCGAACTTGGTTCTGCAATGCAGCAACGCGTTCTCCTGAACGAGCGGCCTGGGCTTCGTGTTCAACAGCGCGTTGCTGGAAGTCTTGAAGATCATGATCATCTTGGATCAGATCTAACGAGGACTTGGCATTCTGCATATGCTGCTGTGCCTCCTTGATTTGGGTGTTACCTGTCTGTGTCAGGCGTGAGCGTGGTGCTCAAAATGCCGAAAGGACACTTAATAAAGATAGGTTTTCGGTAACACGTCTTCCTAATGCGAACATCAAGAGTAGATGTTCTGATCACATTTTATCGGGCGGAAGGTAACATACTTGTCAATAAAATGCAAATATCAGGCTGACATCAGCTTGCGCTCTCATTTATTTATAATCTTTTTAATAAATTGGTTTTATAGTATTCCAAAGGGATAAAACTATTTTAGGTACTACTAAATAGAAGAACCTTTGGGTGATTTTTTTATGAGAGAACTCTCATCTTGACCATAAAACTCATGGCAAATTTTGTGCTTAAAGCAGCTTGATTCGGTTGGGAATGCGCTCGTACACCTGCACAATCTGCTGGGCAAAACTGGTCCAGCTGAAGTCATCGGCGCGCGCCCGCGCCTGCTGGCGTAGCTCTGTGCGCCATGGCTGATCTTGCAGCACGCGCACCATCGCGGTAGCCCATGCCTCGGTGTCATTTGGTGCGATCAGCACCCCGCCGCGGCCGATGATCTCCGGCATACTGCTGGCGTTCGATGCGATCACAGCTGCGCCGCAGGCCATCGCCTCCAGCGGCGGCAGGCCAAAGCCTTCGTAGCGCGAGGGCCACACAAACGCCTCTGCGCCTGCATAGAGCGCGGCATTCTCTTCAGTTGATACACGCCCGACAAACACCACATCGCTCGCAAGGTCCTCGTCAAGAATGGTGGACTCAAGCGCTGGAAAGAGCGCGGCTGTGCTGGTTGGCCGCTGACCGCCAATCACCAGCTGAATCGGGCCAGCGTAGCGCCGCCGCACCCGCCCGAGAGCGCGCAGCAGCGTCAGCAGATTTTTGCGCACGTCAAAGCCCCCAATGTAGTAGAAGTAGGGTCGCTGGAGATTAAAGCGCTCGCGCACCGCCGCGATCGCCGCTGGTGGCTGCGGCTGGTAGATGGGGTCAACGCCCTCGTAGACGGTCGAGACCCGCTGGGCGTTGACGTTGAGCACATCAATAATGTCGTCCCGGGTGTGATCCGAGACCGCTATAAGATGCTGGCTGCGGCAAACGGCACGGGTGGCGAGGCTGGTGTAGAGGCGCATCGCCAGCGAGCCGCGGTAGTCTGGCAGCAGCAGCGGGATGAGATCGTGGACCGTGGTGATCACTGGCGTGAGCTGACGCAGCGGCGGCGCATAGTAGGGCACATGCAGCACGTCAACCGCCAGACGGGCGGCAGCCCGTGGTAGCTCGACCTGCTCATACCAGAGCTTGGCCAGCTTGGGATGCAGCGTATCGAGCGGTGTTGGCACCCGGTCAACAGCCACGCCAGCTATTTTGGGAATCGTCGGATTTGTGTAGGCTGGTATAAAAACGAGGTACTCGTGCTGCGGGGCCACCTTGGGCAGCTCATGCACAAGATGGCGCACATACTGCCCAGAGCCTACGTGAGGCTCGGCCCAAAACGTTCCACTGATCCCTATCCGCACGGCGGCGCTCCTGTTCAATAATTCACTTTTTTTATTATAGACGCAAAAATCACCCCCGCCGCAGCATGTCGGCGGGGGTGATCGTGTGAGTTAATGTGCGCGAAGTTAGGCAAAAGTGAGTCGCGCTATGTTTTTACTAGTTGCCCGGCACCGTGTTGATGGCCTCACGAGCGTGCTCAAGCATATCGTCGAGGCGATCCTGGCCCTTGGTGCGCAGGTTCTCAATGATGTCATCGGCGGTCTTGCCGTGGGCCTCGGCGACCTGGGCTAGGCTCTTGCCGCCCTGCACCTCGGCGATCACCTCGTCGGTGGTGAGGCCAGTGACCTCAGCGGTGGCCTCGACGAGCATGCGCCGACCGTCGTGGCCGCGTGGGCCGGGGCCACCGGCGTTGGGCATGCCCGCCTCGTTCATCAGCGTGGGGGCCTCGGTCTTGGCGTGCTCAAGCATAGTGGCCTTCTGCTCCTCGGTGATGCGCTCGTCCGCGACAGCCTGGGTCAGCTTCTCGTCTACCGAGGCGATGGCGGCGTCGATCACGGCCTGCTCGGTGCTACCGTTGGCGGTGGCGATCTCGGTCAGGGTTGCGCCATCGCGCAGCTGGCTCACAACCGCTTGCTCATCGAGATTGGTTAGCTCGGCGGTGTGCTCGATCAGCTCTTTCTTGAGCATCGGCTTGCCGTCGCGCGGGCCGCGCTGGCCACCAGGGCCGCCGCGGCCAGGGCCGAACTGGCCACCAGGGCCGCCACGACCGGGGCCGAAGCCTGGATTGGCGTTGGGATTGGCGTTCGGCGCGGTGGCGGGCTGATCGGCGGTTGATGGCGTCTGCGTGCTCTCTTGGGCAAAGGTGTTCATCACCGCCGATCCGGCGAAGACGAGACCGAAGGCGATGGCCGCGATGGCTCCCCAGCGAGCGACTGTAGCAAGTAATGTACGCATTTGATGATCCTTTCTGTACGTCACAGCATTACGATTTAGTCTGGCTTTAGCATAGCCCAGGGCTATGAAGAATCTGTGAATGTGCTGCGCATAAACGATGAAGATTGCGCGCACGATGGATTGATTGACAGCAGCAGCAGCGCGGGCTATAATCGCCGCAATCCTTTAAACGTGGTCCCGTGAGGCTGCAAAGGAGGTACTGCAATGAATCTGATCGGCCGCCATGGAGGCTGGCCAACGTGTTGACATCCTCAGGCCGCTTGGCAGGCTTGGGGTTTTTTTCGTTGAGGTTTCAATGAGTTTTTCTGATACTGTGGTGGATATCGTCATTCCAGTATTAAATGAAGAAGAGCAGCTGGAAGACAGCGTCTTAGCCCTCCGCACCTTTCTCCATGAGGCATGTCCGTACCGCTGGCGCATCGTTGTGGCCGACAACGGCTCGAAGGATCGTACCCCGCAGATCTGCCAGGACCTCAAGGCACGCTTTCCTGGCGAAGTCGATTTTATTCGGCTGGAGCAGCGTGGGCGCGGACGGGCGCTGCGCACGGCATGGCTCAATAGCGATGCCGACATCCTCTGCTATATGGATGTTGACCTCTCGACCAATCTGCGCGCGCTACCGCCCATGCTGGCGGCGCTCATCCACAGCGACTACGATCTGGGCACTGGCTCGCGGCTGATGCACGGTGCGATTGTGACGCGCCAGTGGAAGCGTGAGGTCATCTCGCGCATCTATAACATGATCATTCGCTTGATGTTCTGGAATCGCTTTCGCGATGCGCAGTGCGGCTTCAAGGCCATCACCCGCGAGGCAGCCCACAAGCTCATCCCGCAGGTTAAAGATAACGAGTGGTTCTTTGATAGCGAGCTGCTGCTCAAGGCCGAGCGCCAAGGCTACCGGATCTTTGAGGTGCCGGTGGAGTGGATCGAGGACCTTGGAACCACGGTCAATGTTGCCAAAACCGCTTGGCAGGATCTCAAAGGCTTAGCGCGCGTGCGCCTTGGCGGCTGATCAGCACTTTTGGCGCAGCGCACCTCCTGGCTTAACTGCCGCATGAGATGCGGTGCTACGCCGTGCCTGCTAGCCGGAAGCGCCCTGAGTCGGCATTATGAGGAGACCACGTTATGAGTGCAAAACAGCTGTTGGACGCCGACGATATCCGCCGGATTTTGACCCGCATCGCCCACGAGATTGTCGAGCGCAATGATGGCGTCGCCGATGTTACGCTGATCGGCATTCACCGCCGTGGTGTGCCTCTCGCCCAGCGCCTCGCCGCTCTGCTGGCCGAGACCGAGTCAACTACGGTGCCAGTCGGCGAGCTAGATATCGGCCTCTACCGCGATGATCTGACGACGCGCGGCCCCGCCCCGCCGCTCGGCCGCACTGTCCTGCCGCCGCTCGATGATCGGCTGATCGTGCTTGTCGATGATGTGCTCTACACTGGGCGCACCATCCGCGCCGCACTCAACGAGCTGACCGACTGGGGCCGCCCGCGCGCCATTCAGCTGGCTGTGCTCGTTGACCGCGGCCACCGCGAGCTGCCCATCCGCGCTGACTATGTCGGCAAGAATATCCCCACCTCGCCCGACGAGCGCATTAACGTGCAGGTGCAGCCGATCGACGGTGTCGATGCTGTCTCGATTGTGCAGCCAGAGCCAGGCACACCGTGAGCCGCCGCCGTAATCGCCGCAATTCACGCTTCCTGCGCCAAGCCCAACAGCGGCGCGCACGTCAGCAGGGAGGGGCAGCGCCGCCTTTTGAGGAGCAAGACACTATGGATCAATCGCTGTCGCAGTTGTTGAGTCGGTGTGCTATTGATCTGACCAGCCGTCTGGAGCGCGATGAGCTGTCGCCGGCGTTTGAGCGCCAGTCCGAGGTCAGCGCCGCGCTGCAGATGCTGGCCGCTGGCAATCGCCCGCTGATCTTGGGCCGCTCGCGCTCGGGCAAAACAACGGTGGCACGCGCCATCGCTCGTGAGATCGGCCTTGGCGCTGTCCCGCCGGAGCTGCAAGGTCTCGCGCTGTATGAGTTCTCGCCCTCCGCGCTGCTGGCCTCGCTGCAGTTTGGCGAGGGCTGGCGCGCCAACGTGAGCGCGCTGTTCAATCAGCTGAACGAGCAGCAGCGCGCGCTGATTTTTCTGCGCGATCTGCATACGGCGGTCGGCGCTGGCGTGCGCCGCGGCGATGACGACGACGACGATCTCGCGGCCACGCTGGAGTCCGTGCTCTCCGATACCAAGCTGTTTGTTGTCGCCGAGGCGCGCGCTGATCGCTGGCAGACGCTGGCCGCCGACCGTGACTCGTTCGCGAGCCTGTTTGTGTCGCTGCCGCTGCCGGCGCTTGGCTCCGATCAGGTGCTGTCGATTGTGCAGCACGTGGTGGAGCAGCGCTTCGAGCGCTCGGGCGTGATCGTGCCGCAGGCGACGCAGCAGACGGTGCTGGACATCTCGCGGCGCTTTATCCTGAACCAGGCGTTTCCTGGCAAGACCATCGAGCTGCTCGACGAGGCGCTGATGGCCGCGCAGCGCGAGGCGACCGCGAGCCTTGAGCCGCGCCATATCGTGGAGTGCTTCCGTAATCGCACTGGCCTGACGCCGCTGCTGCTCGATGACGCTGCGCCCTTTGATGAGGCGACGCTGCGGCGCGCGTTCAGCGAGCGTGTGCTGGGCCAGGAGCCAGCGGTGGCGGCGATGGTGCAGAAGCTCGCGCTGCTCAAGGCCCGCCTGCACGATCCGTCGCGGCCGATGGGCGTCTATCTCTATCTCGGCCCAACCGGCGTGGGCAAAACCGAGCTGGCGCGCACGCTGGCGGCGACGCTCTTCGGCAGCGAGGATCGCTTTGTGCGCTTCAACATGGCCGACTACAGCGGCCCGCACGACTTTATGCAGCTGTTCGGCCAGTCGTGGGGCGATAACGACACCGAGCGCCGCGGCAAGCTCACGCTGGCGCTGATCAACCTGCCCTTCGCTGTGCTGCTGCTCGATGAGTTTGAGAAGGCCCACCACTCGATCTTCAACCGCTTTCTGCAGCTGTTCGACGAGGGCCTGCTGGTCAACGCGATGGGCGAGGAGGTCAATCTGCGCAACACCATCATTATTATGACCAGCAATTTTGGCGCGTCGATTGTCCAGGGCGAGACGTGGGGCTTTACCGCCCGCGAGGGCATGGAGGCGGTCGAGCGGCGCGTGCTGCGCGAGACCGAGGCGTTCTTCTCGCCAGAGTTTATCAATCGCCTCGACGGCGTGACGTTCTTCAAGCCGCTGTCGCAGAGCGATATGCGCCGCATCGCCGCCCGCGAGCTGCGCAAGCTGTTTGATCGCGAGGGCCTGACACGGCGCAATGTGCAGGTCGAGCTTGACGACGGCGTGCTCGATGTGCTGCTCAAGCACGGCTACAGCGTGCGCTATGGCGCGCGCTATCTCAAGCGCCAGATCGAGAAGATGGTCAGCTACCCGCTCGCCGCCGCCCTGCTGGCCGAGCCACAGCGCACCGATGGCTGGCTGCGGCTCTATGCGACCCGCGACCACATCAAGGCTACCTGGGTCAACGAGGACGACGAGGTGGTGCTCTCGCCCGATGAGGCGGCGGCCACTCCCGATCTTCCAACGACGCTCGATGAGGCCACCGCGCTGCTCGCCAGCCTCAGAGCGCGCCTAGCGCTGCTGGCCAAGGGCCTGAATGTGCCGCAGGCACGCGAGCAGCAGGCCGCGCTGCTGGAGGAGATGTCCGGCCCCGCCTTCTGGGACGATCCCGCCGAGGCCCAGGAGAAGCTCGCCGAGCTGAGCGCTGTGGCGCATCGCATCGACCGCTGTGACCATCTGGAGCGCTTGGCCGACGAGGCTGTGCACCTGGAGCAGCGCGTGCAGAACCGCGAGCGGCGGCTGTTTCCCGAGCTGGTGCGCACGCTCGGGCGCTTCGAGCGCGATCTGCGCTTCGCCGAGCTAGAGCTGTTCTTCCACGATGCCGAGGATTGGCACGATGCCCTGGTCATCTTGGAACATACCAGCGGCACCGGCGACGGCCTGCGCTGGGTGCGCCAGCTGGCCAACATGTACCTGAGCTGGGCGGCCTCCAAGCGCTTCGAGGCCGAGGTGCTGGAGGAGACGGTCGCCGAGGACCAGCAGGCGCGCGTGACGCTGCGGCTGAATGGCACCGGCCTCTATGGCCTGCTGCGCCACGAGGCGGGCACCCACCGCATCTCTGAGGTGGGCGGCGAGCCACGCCGCAAGACGGTGACGCAGGTGCAGGTGAGCGTCCTGCCCGTGCCCGATGAGGACGCCCCCGAGCTGCCGCTGGTCGAGGTCGATGCATCGACCAGCGCTGTGCGCGCCAACGGCCATTTTTTGCGACGGCTGCGCGGATCGGCGCGCGCCATCCACGTGCCCACCGGCACGGCCGCACTCGTGACCGCCCAGAGCGAGCGAGCGGCGCGCGATCTGGCGCTGCTGCTGCTGCAGGCGCGGCTCTTGGCTGGCGCTGGCGGCCGCGAGCGCGCTGACGCTGGCGGCGAGTGGGGTTCGGTTGTGCGCACCTATCACTTTTCAAAGCGCACGTATATCAAAGACCCGCGCACAGCGATGTCTACGCCCAATCCGCGCGATGTGCTGGCGGGCAAGCTGGACCTCTTTATCGAGGCTGCACTGCGCGAGCTGAATAGCCGTTGAGCCGCCGCCACGCTGCGGCGCAACTGTGTGCTTTAGCCACAAGGAGTTTTACATGAATGCACCGACTGTGCCGCGCCGTCGGCATATCCTTGCGCTCGACGACTGGAGCGCCGCTGAGCTGCGCGGTGTGCTGGCCACCGCCGCCCAGATGAAAGATGTGCTGGCCCGGCCAATCAAACAGGTGCCCACCCTGCGCGGTAAAATCGTGGTGAATATGTTTTGGGAGGAGAGCACGCGCACCCGCGTCTCGTTCGAGCTGGCGGCCAAGGCGCTCTCGGCCAATGTGCTCAGCGTTGGCTCCAAGGACACCAGCGTCAAAAAGGGCGAGTCGCTCGTCGATACGGTGCGCACGGTGCAGGCCCTCGGTGCCGACTATATCGTGCTGCGCCACACCAGCAGCGGCGCGCCCTACCTCGTGGCCGAGCACTTCCGCGGCTCGGTGATCAACGCCGGCGATGGCCGCCACGCGCATCCGTCGCAGGCGCTGCTTGACCTCTTTACGATGACCGAGCAGCTTGGCGATGTGCACGGTAAGAAAATCGTGATCGTCGGCGATATTCTGCACAGCCGCGTCGCCCGCTCCAACCTGTGGGCGCTCACGACGCTCGGCGCCCATGTCACGCTCTGCGCACCGCCAACCCTCATCGGCCCCGCCAGCGAGTGGCAGCGCACCTGGCCCAATGTCACGATCTCCCACGATCTCGACGCGAGCTGCGAGGGCGCGGATGTGCTCATGGCCCTGCGCCTGCAGCGCGAGCGTATGGAGGGCGGCCTGCTGCCGTCGCTGCGCGAGTATACGCGCCGCTTTGGCCTCACCGCCGATCGCGTCAGCCGCGCCCAGCCCAAGGTCCTGGTGATGCACCCCGGCCCCATGAACGAGGGCATCGAGATTATGCCCGATGTGGCCACCGGACCGCACTCGATGGTCGAGCAGCAGGTCACCAACGGCGTCGCCGTGCGCATGGCGCTGCTGTACCTGGTGGCCGAGAGCCGCGATCAAGCGCCTAGCGCCTAGCCAAGGAGTTGTTTTCATGCCGCGGATTATTATTAAAAATGGCTGCATCATCGATCCCGACCGCAAAACCGCCACCGTCGGCGATCTGGTGCTCGAGGACGGCTATGTGCGCGAGGTCGTCGATCTCGCCTCAGCTCCCACATCCTATGGCGATGAGGCCGAGTTCATCGACGCCACTGGCTGCTTTGTGACACCAGGCTTCATCGATATTCACACCCACCTGCGCGAGCCAGGCTTCGAGGGCAAGGAGACGATCGCCACCGGCATGGACGCTGCGGTGCGCGGCGGCTACACTACGATCTGTCCCATGCCCAACACCAACCCCACCCTCGACTCGGCCTCGCAGATTCGCCAGCAGTACGATATCGCCGCCCGCCACGGCGTGATCCACGTGCTGCCCATCGGCGCTGTTACCCTCGGCCGCGAGGGCAAGGTGCTGGCCCCGCTCGCCGAGTTGTCCGACGCCGGCGCACACGGCTTCAGCGACGACGGCGCGCCGATCTGGGACGCCCACATCATGCGCCAGGCGCTGCTCTACAGCAAGATGACCGGCCGCCCGGTGATGAACCACTGCGAGGACTTGAGCATCGTGCGCGGCGCGGTGATGAACGCCGGTCCGGTGGCTACACGCCTCGGCCTGACCGGCTGGCCCGCCTCCGGCGAGGAGGTCATGATCGCCCGCGATATCGCCCTCGCCGCTGAGACCGGCGGCCGCCTGCATATCTGCCACCTCAGCACCGCCGGCGGCGTCGAGCTGATCCGCCGCGCCAAAGCCATGGGCATCCGCGTGACCGCCGAGGTCACGCCGCACCATCTGGTGATGACCGACCGCTGGGTGCTGGGCAATATGGAGCCGTGGGACGGCAAAGGCCCCTACGATCCCGCCCAGCTGCGCCCCTACGATCCGCGCACCCGCGTTAGCCCGCCGCTGCGCTCCGCCGAGGATGTCCAGGCGCTTATCGCTGGCCTGCGCGATGGCACCATCGACGCCATCGCCACCGACCACGCGCCGCACACGCTCGTCGATAAGGAGTGCGAGTTCGACCACGCTGCGCCGGGCTTCACCGGCCTGGAGCTGGCGCTGCCTATGCTGCTCACGCTGGTCAACAGCATGCAGATCGACGTGGTGGAGCTGGTGGCGCGCATGACCCACGGCCCCGCCGCGATCATCGACGTGCTGCCGATCTCGCTCGGCCCCGGCGATCCGGCCACGCTCACCATCTACGACCCCAATGCGGTCTGGACGGTCACGCCGGAGTCCCTGGCCTCGAAGGGCAAGAACACGCCCTTGATGGGCCAGGAGATGCGCGGCCAGGTCATGCTCACGATGTCCGAGGGCCAGATCGTCTTTCAGCGCGCTGGCTTCGGCACCTCGCTGCAGCAGCCGCAGCCCAGCATCGGCCATCTGCCAGGCGTCTTCGATGAGGACGAGGCATGAGCATTGATTTTTCGGCGGCCATTCGCTCGGTTCAAGCCATGCTCAATGGGCTGTTGGCGCAGCTGCCGTACATCGTCATCGGCCTGCTGGTCTTTGCGCTGTTCTGGTGGCTGTCGGGCCTGGCCAGCCGCCTGATCGAGCGGCTGATCCGGCGCCGCTCGTCGAGCGCGAACCTGGCGGTCGTCATCGCGCGGCTGTCGCGCTCGCTGCTGGTGTTTGTCGGGCTGCTGGTGGCGCTGGTGGTCGTGTTTCCCTCGTTTACGCTCGGGCGGCTGATCGAGCTGCTGGGCATCGGCGGCGTCGCTATCGGCTTCGCCTTCCGCGATATCCTGCAGAACTTTCTCGCCGGCATCCTGCTGCTGCTCACCAACCCGTTCAAGATCGGCGATCAGATCGTTGTCGATGCCTACGAGGGCACCGTCGAGGACATTCAGACCCGCGCTACGCTGATCCGCACCTACGACAATCGCCGCGTGGTCATCCCCAACAGCGATCTGTTCACCAAGTCCGTTACGGTCAACACGGCCTTCGATAAGCGCCGCATCGAGTACGAGGTCGGCATCGGCTACAGCGACGATGTCGAGCACGCCCGCGCGGTCATCCTGCGCACGCTCGCTGGCCTCGACGCGATCTGCCAGGAGCCTGCGCCCGAGGTGCTGATGGTCGCGCTCGCCGACTCGTCGGTCAACCTGCTGGTGCGCTGGTGGATCGCGCCGCCCGCCCGCCGCGAACTGGTGCAGACGCGCCACACGGTGCTCGTGGCCATCAAAAAAGCCCTCGACGCCAACGGCATCGAGATCCCCTTCCCCATTCGCACGGTCTACTTCCACGACGAGACGCCCGCCGCCGACTCGCGCCGCAATTAGTTCACGCGGCAGCCGCACAGCTTCAACCATGCTGTGCGGCTGCCGCTGCGTTGCGCCTTCCGCAGAAAACCGCTCCATGGTCGGCGCTGTCGGCCCGCTTCCGTCGGTTTCCTGTACCTTGCACACTGATGGCGGTTTGCCTGTGGTGAAATACTGCGCGTGTGGCGGTGCGCAGGCCCCGGCTGAAGGCGCGGGCACTGGTGGTTCTGCGCACGCTCGTTTTGCACAGGGCTTGGCTGGCGCAGCCCCGCCACTTCGGTGCGATGGCTTGAGCAGTGGGCTGGCTGCGCAGCGTATGCGCATGGGCGATACTGCGCGTGTGGCGGTGCGCAGGCCCCGGCTGAAGGCGCGGGCGCTGGTGGTTCTGCGCCCGCTCATTCTCACCACAGCCGGGCAGGCGCAGCCCCACAACAAGGGTGCGATGGCGTCAGCGGTGCGCTGGTGACGGTGCAGCTAGGCGTCGCCGGGGGCTGCGAAGGTGAGCTGTAGCCGCACCACCTCTGGGCGCGTCCCAACGCGAATTGGCGGCCCCCAGGTGCCAAAGCCCGACGAGATCACGACATGCGTGGATTCGCGCTGGAGATAGCCCCAGTCCTGCCCATACGTGCGGCTGGTGATCAGCGTAAACGGGAACATCTGCCCGGCGTGGGTGTGACCGGAGACCTGCACATCGGCCCCGACGGCGACGGCATCAGCCAAGCGGATCGGGTTGTGATCCATCACGAGCAGCGGCAGTGCGCGGTCGGCGTCCTGCACAAGCGCGTCCAGCGGTGCGACAGCGCCCGACGACGCGCGCGGCATCGTGGTATCGTTGCGCCCAACCAGGATGAAGCTGTCATCGACCATGACCGTTTCGTCAATCAGCAGCTGAATGCCAACGCGGTCTAGCTCGGCGCGGTAGGCGGAAAGCTGCTCGGCGCGCGCATCGTGGTTGCCGAGGATGGCATACGTGCCTAGCTTGGAGCGTAGCGCACTCAGCTCGGTGGCCATGTCTGCGCTCAGAAATGGCCGCAGATCATCGTCGATCAGATCGCCAGCGATCAGCACAAGGTCCGGCTCAAGCTCATTGACGATGCCGACCAGCTTGTGAATTCGGCTGGTGCCGTTCGTGTAGCCCAGGTGTGTGTCCGACACCAGCACGATGTTGAGCTCCTGATACGCTCCGGCCTGCTTCGGGATCGTGAGCGCGTAGCTGGTGACCACGGGATTGCGCGCGCGCCACGTGCCATAGATCAGCGCTGTGCCGATCACGGCGCAGATCAGCGTGCCAGTGATGGCGACCAAGGGCAGCGCGGACAGGTGCACGACCGCGAGAAGGCCCGTAAAATAATCGACAAGCCGGATCAGGTCCACCAGCACCAGCAGCGGCACACTATAAAACATAATCGCCAGCCAGTAGCCGCCGACCTGCGCCAGCACGTTTGAGAGCCACAGCGGCACGCGGCCCGCCACGAGCCGCGCCAGCAGAAACGAGCAGGCCACCAGCCAAAACACCAGCCAGTAGAGCGGGCTGGGCATGCTGAACGGGGCGATGACCTGCAGCCACTGCCACGTCCGCAGGCCAATGTAGGCGTTGATGCTCCCATAGATCAGTAAGACCAGTGTTAAGACGAAGATCATGATCGGTATGCTTTCTTGCTTAATGTCCTCAGCGTAGGGAATTGGCCGTTGTGCTGCGTGCAGCGCTGGCGCGGCTCGCGGTTACATGTGATACTGCTCGTCGCTGACGTGCTCCAGCCAGTCCACGGCCTTGCCGTTGAGCGCCTCGTGGATGGCGATGTGGCTCATCGCGGTTGTCGCCGTGGCGCCATGCCAGTGCTTCTCGTCTGGCTCGAACCAGACCACATCGCCTGGGCGAATCTCCTCGACCGGCCCGCCCTCGCGCTGCACCCAGCCTAGCCCGAAGGTGACGATCAACGTCTGGCCTAGCGGATGTGTATGCCACGCTGTGCGCGCACCTGGCTCAAAGGTGACGCTGGCGGCACCAACGCGCGCAGGCGCAGGGGCCTGCACCAGCGGGTCGATCCGCACACTGCCTGTGAACCAGTCGCCGGGGCCGGCGTTCGATGGCAACGAACCACTGCGTGTAATCTTCATACCAATGCTCCTTCCAGATCTTGGTGCAGCTGGCGTATCAATCTCGCCAGCTGCACATAGCAGTATACCCCCGCTAGCCCCGCCTGAGCGACGATCGACAGCGATAAATTGAGCTGTGTGTTGGCTGGACAGCGGTCATGGATGGGAAAAATGCTGCGCGTGTGATCGTGCGCTGGCCCCGGCTGAAGGCGTGGGCGCTGGTGCGTCGGCCCCCGCTCATGTGCCCCACGGCCTGGCTGGCACGGCCCCGCCGTCACCCAAGGGGTACCCGGTGCGATGGCTTGAGCAGTGGGCTAGCCTGGCGCTGGGCAGCTTAACGCGCTGCGCTCTTGTGCGGCAGCGGTATGGAAAAAATGCTGCGCGTGTGGTCGTGCGCTGGCCCCGGCTGAAGGCGTGGGCGCTGGTGCGTCGGCCCCCGCTCATGTGCCCCACGGCCTGGCTGGCACGGCCCCGTCGTCACCCAAGGGGTACCCGGTGCGATGGCTTGAGCAGTGGGCTAGCCTGGCGCTGGGCAGCTTAACGCGCTGCTCAAGCCATCGCACTGTGGTGTGGGGCGCGGCCAGCAGGCGACGGGCCAATGAGCGCGCGGGCGGGCAGCAGCGCAGCGCTGGGCAGCACAGCGGGCGGGACGCGGCGCAGGCTTAATCATCAAAAACCATGCTTAACCTAGGTGGTCGCCTTGCTTCGCGCGCTCGGCCTGAACGTGCAGGCGGGAATCCTGCATCAAAAAACAGCCGGGCAGCGGTGTTGCTGGCGCTGCCCGGCACCTTCTGTGCTAGTTTGGGGCTAGATACACGACTAGCGATGGAAGGTTTATCCCTATGCATTTAGATTTTTCGGCGGCGCTTGACTCGCTGCAGGCGATGTTCGACGGGCTGGTGGCGCGCATCCCGTTTGTGCTGGTGGGCGTGTTCGTGTTTGTGCTGTTTGTGCTGCTGGCGCGCGGGCTGGCCACGCTGATCGAGCACTACACGCAGCGCCGCCGCCGCCACCGCAACCTCGCGCAGGTGTTTGGGCGGCTGACTCGCGCCGGGCTGATCCTGGTGGGGCTGCTGATCGCGCTGGTGATTGTGTTTCCCTCGTTCACCATCGGGCGGCTGGTGGAGCTGCTGGGCATCAGCGGGGTGGCGATTGGCTTCGCCTTTCGTGACATTTTGCAGAACTTTCTGGCGGGCATTTTGCTGCTGATCACCGAGCCGTTCAAGGCTGGCGACCAGATCATCTTTGGCTCCTACGAGGGCACGGTCGAGGATGTGCAGACGCGCGCCACCTTTATTCGCACCTACGACAATCGGCTGGTGGTGGTGCCCAACGGCGACCTGTTCACGCAGTCGGTGCTGGTCAACACCGCCTACGAGACGCGGCGCATCGAGTATGACATCGGCATCGGCTACGGCGACGACGTGGAGCTGGCCCGCCGCCTGATCTTGGAGGCGCTGCGCGGCCTGCCCGACGTGCTCAACGAGCCACAGCCTGACGTGCTCGTGTACGAGCTGGCCGAGTCGACGGTGAACCTGCGCATCCGCTGGTGGATCATCCCGCCGCGGCGCATCGACTCGCTGAACACTCGCGACCATGTGCTGACGGCGATCAAGCAGGCGCTCACAGCGCACGGCATCGACCTGCCCTTCCCGACGCAGGTGCTGCTGTTCCACGACCAGACCGAGGCGACCGACGGCGACCGCGCCCGCCAGCGCGAGGGCTGGCCGGCCGGCAACCAGCCCGTTCCCGCGCCGCTGACGCTGAGCCGCGCCCTGCGCCAGAGCATCGCCGCCGCCCGTGACGGCGAGGGCGAGTAGTTAGCGCCTGACGATCGACTGGCGGCCCTGCTCGGCGGCGGCGATGGCGGCGCTGAGGTCGCGGTAGGTCTGGATGTTGGTGAGCGTGATCTCCTGCTCGACGATCAGCTGGGCCATTTCGGCGGAGATACCGGCCAGGAACACACGCGTGCCGAGCAGGCGCGCGGCCTGGACGGTGCCGATGATCAAGTTCATCACGTGGGTGTCGAGCATGGCGATGCCGGTGACATCGAGGATGGCGGTGTGGGCGCGGCGCTGCTGGATGCCGTGGAGCAAGGTGTTGGTGATCTCCTCGGCGCGCTGCGTATCGACGTGGCCGACGATCGGCAGCACGATCACGCCCTCGCGGATGGGCAGCAGCGGCGCAGAGAGCAGCTGGACCGTCTCGAACAGGCGCTGCTGATTTTCCAGGCTGGCCTGGAGGTTGGCGTTTTGCTCGCGGAGCTGGGCGCGCTGCGCGCGCAGGTTAACGAGCATCTGGCTGAAGGAGCGCTGGAGCATGCCGACCTCGTCCTGCGACGTTGACTCGATGGACTGGTCGAGATCGCCGGCGGCGACCTGGCTGGTAATGCGCGAGAGGCGCTTGATCGGGCGCACGACGACGCGGCGCAGCAGCCAGACCAGCAGGATCGAGAGCAGGAGCAGCGAGGTAAAGACCACCGGTGCGATGACGATGCTGCGATTGTTGAAGCCCTCTAGCTTCCTGTTGGTGGCATCGACCTCCTGCTGCACCTGGGCCTGATTCTCGACCACGAACTGCTCAAGCTGATCCTCGATTGCGCCGACGTCGGCGAGCAAGGACTGGCGCTGAGCCTCGTCGGCCGTATCGACAGCGCGCAGAGTCTGCGTAACCTGAAAATCGACGAGGGCATAGATATTGACGGGCTGAGTCTGGCTGCCCTCGGTGAGCGGCGGCAGGCCGATGAGCGAGCGATCCTCCTGGTTGAGCAGGCGCAGGACTTCGAGGTCTTGCTGGGCCTGATCGAGCGCATCGAAGACCTCGGCGCGGGCGGCTGGCGCGCCGGTGAGGAGATAGATCTCGGTCTCCTTGACGGCGCGATACAGCTCGTTGGAGAAGCGGTAGCTGGTGGTTGAGAGCTGGGCGGTGTGGGTTGTGAGATAGGCATTGGAGCGGCGATTGACGTTGATGCTATAGATCGCCAAGGTAGCCATCGTCCCCAGCAACACCCAGAACACGGCCATAACCGTGATGATTTTTTGCGTTAGCGAGCGAACCATGGGTGTCCTCCTGTACGACGACGGGTGCAATGCTGGGCTAGGGACGATGGCTATCGACTACACGACATCGATATCTGATGGCTGAAAGACCTGATCGAGCACGCGGGCGGCGGCGGCGTAGGGATCGATCTGGCGCTCGAGCATCTGCTGAAGCAGCTGCTGCCACTCGGCGGCGGGCACGCGAGCGTGGAGCGCGGCGAGGGCCTGCTCACGCAGGATGGTGTTCCACTCACGCTCCAGGCGCTGGCTCTCGCGCTGGCGCAGCAGATTATTGTGCTGCAAGTGCGCAAGGTGCTGCTCGACGGCGGCGGCGGCCTCGGCGATGTGCAGGCCGCTGCTGGCGACCGTCTGCACGATTGGCGGCTCCCAGCCGTCGCGGTGCTCGCCAGCGCCGAGGTGCAGCATCATGCGCAGCTGGCGCACCGTGCGCTCGACGCCCTCGCGGTCGGCCTTATTGACGACAAACACATCGGCTATCTCTAGGATACCAGCTTTGATAGCCTGGATGTCATCACCCATGCCAGGGATTTCTACGACTATGACGGTATGGGCCTCGCGTGTGATCTCGACCTCGGCCTGACCTGCGCCGACAGTTTCGACGATGATCACGTCGTAGCCTGCGGCGTCGAGCACCTTGATCGCATCGCCGGTGGCGCGGGCCAGGCCGCCGAGGCTGCCGCGGCTGGCCATCGAGCGGATGTAGCAGCCGGGATCGCCGCCGAGCGCCTGCATGCGGATGCGGTCGCCAAGAATAGCCCCGCCGCTGAAGGGCGAGGTCGGATCGACGGCGACGATGGCGACGGTGCGGCCGGCCTGCCGCCAGTGCAGCGCCAGCTGGTTGACCAGCGTGGACTTGCCGGTGCCCGGCGCGCCGGTGACGCCGACGATGTGCGCCTTGCCGGTGTGCGGGAATACTTGGGCCAGCGCACGCTGCGCCAGCGCATCGCCAGTCTCAACCACAGTGACGAGGCGTGAGAGCGCCCGCCGATTGCCGGCGAGCGCTTTTTCTACCAGTGTAGCCAATTCCACGCGCCGCCTACCCTTCCACCGTTGTTGGTCGCACCTGGGCGCGGATAAAGTCGATGATGTCGTGGGTGGATGCGCCGGGGCCAAAGACTGCGGCGATGCCGTGGTTGTTCTTCAGCTCGGCAGCGTCGGCGTCGGAGATGATGCCGCCAGCGATGACCAGGATATCTTCGCCCTCCTGCTCGACCAGCAGCTGGTGGATTTTGGGCAGCAAGGTCATATGTGCGCCGGAGAGAATCGACAGCCCGATGCAGTCGACGTCCTCCTGCAGCGCGGCCTCGACGATCATCTGGGGTGTTTGCTGCAGGCCGGTGTAGATCACCTCCATGCCTGCGTCGCGCAGGGCGCGGGCGATCACCTTAGCACCGCGGTCGTGTCCATCAAGGCCGGGCTTAGCGACCAAGACCCGGATCGGTCGTTCGTGTTGCATGTGTTCCTCCACTATGGGCCTCATTGCCCATTGTCTTGGGTTAAAGACGCATGACTATTTTAATCGTCTTTGTCTTTTTTGCGGCGGTTCTTAATGAAGTTGGCCGGATTGCCCATCAGCATGCTGGTGACGCTGGGCGGCGCAAGCTCCTCGTGGCTCATCTGCTGGCCCTCGCCGGGGCGCTGGCCGCTAGGGGCCAGCAGCCACTGGTCGCGGGCGGTCTTGGCGTGCTGAAACAGCGCCAGCAGCGCCGCGTCGTTCTCTTGGCTATTGGCTCCCTGGTCCTCGCTGATCGCAGTGCGAATATCGACGAGCGTGCGGATAGTTTCGTTGATCCAGTGCGCGATGCTGGTGGGGTTGGTCAGACAGATATCGCGGTGCATGGTTGGATCGCCGGCGGCGAGCCGTGAGATGTCGCGAAAGCCGCTGGCGGCCAGCAGCTGCATCTCTTTCCAGGCTGGCGAGCGCGTGACCGTGCTGGTGAGCGCAATCGAGAGCACAAACGGCAGGTGGCTGACGGCGGCAACATAGGCGTCGTGCTCGTCGGGATCGATAAAGTACGGCTTGCCGCCGATGGTCTCGACAAGAGCGGAGACCATATCGACGGCCTCGGGGCGGGCGTTGACCGCCGGGCAGAGGCAGTAGATCGCGCCTTTAAACAGGTCGATCTCGGCGTGCTCGGCCCCGCCGCGCTCCTTGCCGGCCATCGGGTGGCCGCCAACGAAGCTGACGCTGGTGGGCAGGCGCACCCGCGCCCAGTCCATAACGACAGCTTTCGTGCTGCACATATCTGTGACGACGGCCCCATAGCGCAGGTGCGGCGCGATCTCCTCCATCAGCTCGGGGACGGCCTGCACCGGCGTGGCGATCACCACGATGTCGGCATCCTTGACGGCCTCGGCGGCGGAGCGAGCCTCGCTGTCCAGGGCCAGGCGGCCGCGGGCGGTGCGCAGCTGCGAGCGGTCGGCGTCGTAGCCCACGACGTGGCAGCGGCCAAGCGGCGCGGTGTCAGGATCGGCGGTGCCGACAGCCAACCCCAGCGATGCGCCGATCAGGCCAGTTCCTAAAATAGCGATTGTCCGAGTCATACAGCATCCTTGTCAGGTGCGTTGTAGCGAGAGCAGCAGCAGCTCGCTCAACGTTAGAATTGCAACTACTAACAACACCGTGGTTAGCTCCAACACGTTCATCGCTGCCAAGATCAGGCAGACGGCGATAAACAGCGCGACCTCGTTGGCCTGGCGCTGCGGGCGGCGCGTGTCGAAGCGCGTGCGCCGATTGCCGCTGCGCCGAATGCTGCGCAGGTACAGAATCGGCATGACCACGGCGCTGAGCGCCAGAAATACGCCGAGCAGAAACAGCAGATACACTGGCAGCTCCGGCAGGTTGCCGGTGATGCGGCGCTGCGGGGCCTGCACAAAAGCCAGGCACCACAGCACCAGCGTCCAGCCAATCGTGCCGCGCCACGTGAGCGCTTTGAGCCGCAGCGCCCACTGGACTGGCACCCAGGTGACAAGCCCCAGCCCAATGCTCGCGCTGAGATAGAGCATGCGGGTGAGCGTTGTGGCGGCTGGCCCCAGCTGACCAAACAGCATCCAGGCGAGCATCGCGGCCCAGCCCACCCCGGCGGCAACCGCGATCCACAGCGGCGGTCGGCGGATTTCAGGTGGGGCTGCGGCCTCCAGCGAGAGTGCAGCGGCGACGTCCGGCGCAAGCGGCTTGGTCGGCGCTTTGGCTGCTACGGCGGGCTTGGCTGCCGCTGGGGCTACCGGCGCGCTAGCGGCCTCTGCGGGCTGCACGGGCTGCGCGGTAGCGGCTGGCTGTGCGCTTGGTGTTGGCTCGGCAGGCGCTGACGCTGCCTGGCGCGGGCGCACATTGGGGCGCTCATAGCCTAAGCTGGCGGCATCGACAGGCTCCAGCGTGCGAATGATTGGCGCAAACTGGGCGCGGTCGCGCTGCTGCGCACGTGCGGCAGCGAGGCGGTAGCGGCGCTTGCGACGTCGTGGCTGCGGCAGCTGTGGCGGTGTTGGCCACAGCTCGGGCTGCTCGGCAGCTGGCTCTGGCTGATGGATGGGCGCTGCATGTGTGGGCGCATCTTCTGCTGCAATATCCGGCTGATCTTCAGTCGCTGGTGCAGGCAGGGTGGGCGTATCTGCGTCAGCTGATGTGGATTCCGCTGCTGGTGCGGCGGCGTGCGCTGATGGAGACTCCGCAGCCTGGTCGGTGGTCGGTGCAGCGGCGGCGGATGCGGTGCTAGGCTGCGCGGCCTGCCCAGCGGCCTGGGTGTGCAGCTCGGCAGCAGCAGCTTGAGCGTCGGCGGCCTCGAGGGCCTGCTGCCGGGCGATCGCTCGGTCGATAGCCTGGCGCAGGCGCGTCGGGCGCGGCGCTTTCGGTTGTTCGTCGTGTTGCTCCATGAAGTCTGGCGCTGCGTTCCTTATCAAACAGGCTACTCGCTCGCCAGGCGGGCGGCGCGCTGCTGTAGCCAGCAGTCGACCAGCACAAGGGCGAGCATCGCTTCGGCAACTGGCACCAGCCGTGGTAGGACAGTCGGGTCGTGGCGGCCTTTGACCACGATGGTGGCTGGCTCGCCCGCCTGGGTGACCGTCTGTTGCGCTTGGGCGATCGATGCCGGTGGCTTTGCCGTCAATCGTACCACAATCTCCGCGCCTGTGCTGATGCCGCCAAGAATGCCGCCGGCATGGTTGGAGCTAGTTGTAACGGAGCCGTCATCTGCGCGGATGAACGGATCGTTGTTTTGCGACCCGCGCAGGCGCGCCACATCCACACCGCTCCCGATCTCCACCGCCTTGACCGCCGGGATGCTAAACATCGCATGGCCGATGAGCGCGTCGAGCTTATCGAAGACCGGCTCGCCCAGACCGGCGGGAACCCCGCGGGCGCGCACCTCGACCACGCCGCCAAGCGAGTCGCGATCACGCCGCGCCGCCTCGACCAGCTCCACCATCTGAGCGGCGACAGCTGGGTCGGGGCAGCGCATCGGATTATCCTCGATCGTGCGCTCGTCGATGACCTGGGCCTCTAGATCGGCGAGGCGCTGGGTCCAGGCCACAAATGTTACCCCGAGCGGGGCCAAGACCTGGCGGGCGACGGCTCCGGCAGCGACGCGCGCGGCTGTTTCGCGGGCGCTCGAGCGGCCGCCGCCGCGGTGGTCGCGGAATCCGTACTTGGCATCGTAGGTGTAGTCGGCGTGGCCAGGGCGATACACATCGCGCAGTGCGTCGTAGTCGCTGGAGCGCACATTGGTATTGCGGATAAGCATGCTGATCGGCGTGCCAGTGGTGCGGCCCTCAAACACACCAGAGAGAATCTCGACCTGGTCCGGCTCGTTGCGCGCCGAGGTCATGCGGCTCTGGCCGACGCGACGGCGGTCGAGCTGCGCCTGAATAGCCGCGAGATCAAGCGCAAGGCCGGCCGGGCAGCCGTCGATCGTGACGCCGCCGGCCGGGCCGTGGGACTCGCCCCACGTGGTAATGCGAAACAGGCGACCGAAGGTATTTCCTGGCATACAATCCCCCTAGTGGCTCTGGGCCAGCGCAGCGGCTAGGCGCTGCCGCTCCTGGCGTACTCCCACATCATCGGGGGCGATCTGCAGAGCCTGATCTAAATGACTCAGTGCATCGGCGGGCCGTTTCAGCTGCTCATAGAGCACGGCGAGCGCCTGGCGATAGCTAACATCGTATGGGCTAAGCGTGACCGCGCGCTCCCACTCGACCGTCGCCTGGTACCAGTACTGGCGCTTCTGATACTGCATGCCGCGATAGAAGTGGCCTTGGGCCGTGCTCAGCGCCGCATCGTCGATGACAAAGCGCACCTTTTTGGACACAAAGGCTGGCGCAAGCGCGAGCAGCAGCAGCAGAATGCCGCAGAGGCCGAGAAACATGGCCACCTGGATCATCTGCGTGCCAAAGTCGACTAGGCCCGCTTGGTTGGCGTTGGTGCTCTCGATAACGTGCTCATACAGCGAGCTGCGCGTGTACCACAGCAGGCCCAGGCCAATATAGACGAAGCTGCTCCAGTAGGCCCACGCCTGGCCAAAAAATAGACCGGCACAGATGATCAGCCCACCGACGCCAACCACTCCAGCAACAGTGTAGAACGTGCGCGCGCTGCTGTACGCCTGATTATACTCGCTGGCCAGCTCCTGGCGGAAATCATCCGTCTGCGTAGTGCTGTCATCGGCGCTGACGCCGATGGTTTGCATAAAGGTTGTGCGCTTGGTGGCCAGCTTCATCACGTTGCTATAGCTGCTCAGCAGAATCAGGCAGGTGAGCACAGCCAGGATGCTCGCGGCCGTTTTGAGCACCGTGCGGTTGAGCTTGGCCCCGCCAGACTGCTCCATCAGCGAGAGACGGCAGCTTGGGCAGCGCTTCAGATTGAGCGGGACGCTGGTGCCACAGCGCGGGCAAGCGCTCGCCTGCAGCGTATGCAGGTTAACCTGCTCGTGGTGGGACGGTGTGCTCGCAGGCGGTGCGGCGGCCTGCGCGAGCGACTTGGTCGCGGTTACGTTGGGCGTTGCGGTGCTGGGTGCAGCGGGCATCGCTGGCGCTGCGGCTTGCGCTCGGCCAGCTGCGGCCGGGCTAGAAGCCGGTGTGCCAACGGCCAGCGCGGCCAGTGGCGGCTCTGTCATCTCGTCGGCTACGGCGCGCTCGACCACAGCGGTAGCGGCACCACTGTGCTGGTGCTTGGTGCGCAGCCAGGCGAGGCCCTGCTGGGCGCGCTGGCTGTGCGGATTAATGCTCAGCGCTTTTTCCAGGCACTGCTGCTGCTCCTGCGGCGTGCTAGCACAGCCTGCCAGCCACAGCCACGCCTGCTCGTTGGCTGGATCGAGACTGAGCACCTGCTGCAGCAGCGCCTTGGCGTGGCTGCGGTCGCCGCGCCGAAACGCCTGCACAGCGCTCGTTAAAACGTGCGTTGGATCGCTCATGACAAACCTCTTCTCACATAGGGGCGGTGGCCAAACATTACACGCGGCGTATTGTACTCGATCTTTACGCGCCGCCGTGAGCCAGCTTTGCTGCGAGGCGCTGGCGATCCTGGTTGATGCTGGCATTATCGGGCGCGATCTTCAGCGCCTCGTCGAGCTGATTGAGCGCATCGGCCGGGCGCTTGAGCTGCTCGTAGATCATGGCCAGCGCGTGGCGATAGGTTGCGTCCATCGGGTTAATATCAACCGCCTTCTCCCACTCGCGCATCGTTTGGTACCAGTACTGGCGCTTGCGGTAGGCCACGCCGCGGTTGAAGTGCGTCTCGGCGTCGCCAACACTGGTGTCATCGACGATCAGGCGCACCTTTTGGCGCGTGAACGCCTTGAAGGAGATAATCAGCATCGTCATGATGACCAAAAACCACATAAAGAAGCCGAAGACGATCAGGCGCATGATATCAATAACTTTCTGCACCGTCGCCAGCGCACCCGGATTGCCGTTGATCTGTGGCATCCCTGCCGCGACCTGCTCCATCAGGATAAAGAACTCGCGCGAGCGAATCAGCACCAGCGTGTAGATGATCAAGTGCAGGCCAAAGAAGATCAGCCCAGCCCAGTAGGCCCAGCCGCGCCTGCGCATCAGGCCAACACAGATCACGATGCCGATGATGCCGATGGAGATATAGATCGTCATCTGCGTTACGACTGGCTCTACGCCCTGCGTGTAGAACTGATCGAGCTGTGCCTCCACGCGACTGATCTGCGCTGGATTCTCGCCCGCTGAGGCGATGGCGATGCGTTTGGCTTTGTTCCAGGCGCTAAAGATCAGCGCCATTGCAAAAAGGCCGATCAGGACATACATAATAACCGAGTGCAGCATGCCCATGATGCCGGCGATCTTGGCTGGCGCGCTATTGGTCTTGCCGCGCGGAATCTTCTCCATCAGCGAGAGGCCGCACTTGTTGCAGCTGGTGCGCTTGATTGGCACGAGCTGCCCGCAGCGCGGGCAGATGCTGGCACTCCCAGGAATGGCGCGGCCGTCGGCTGCGGGCACCTGGTAGGTCGGGCTGCTCGACTGCGGCGGCGCGGCGGCGGCAGGCAGGTTCGGCGGCGGCGCAGCCGGGATGACCGGTGCGGCAGCTGTGGTCGGTGCTGGTGCGGCTGGCGCGGCTGGCACAGCGCTTGCGTCGAGCTGGACCGTCGGGCCAGTTGCTGCTGGCGCAGGTGCGGCAGGCAGCTCCTCGAACACCTGCGGATGCTTTGAGCGTAGCCATGTGAGGCCCTGTTGGGCGCGGGTGTTTTGGGGATTCAAGTGCAGCACGTTTTCTAGGCAGATGCGCTGCTCCACCGGGTCGTCGATTGCGCCAGCGAGCCAGAGCCACGCCTGCTCATTGTGCTCGTCGGCCTGCACCACCTGCATCAGCTTGTCTTTGGCCTGGGCCTTATCGCCGCTCTTGAGCGCCGTCATCGCCTGCTGCATTAGCTGCGGAACGTCAACCATTACTTGCTAACTCCTCTGTTGTGTTGTGACCCCAATCGCTCTGGTTGTACTCGTGCAGAACCTGCGCGTAGACAGCCTTGGTCTGCTGGGCCAGATTGCCCCAGTTATAGATTGTGGTCACAGCCTTGTACGCACTCTCAGCGCGCTGTGTGGACCAATCGGGGTGGTTAAGCGTGTGGAGGATGCCCCATGCAAGCGAGTCCGGATTGTCCGGATAGACTTTGATGCCAGTCTCGTGCAGTTCAACCACCTCGCTGAGGCCGCCGGTGTCAGAGACAACCACGGGGCAGTGGGCGGCCATCGCCTCCAGCGCCACGATGCCAAATGGCTCGTAGAGGCTGGGGAAGACCGCAACATCAGCGACGGCATACAGCTTATCGCGATCACTATCTGGTATGAAACCAGTAAAAAAGACGCGCTCACTGATACGCAGCTCGGCTGCGCGCTGTTGCAGGGCCTCTTTTTGATGGCCGATGCCGGCGATGACCACTTTAACATCGCTGCGCGCAGCGAGAATCTGCGGAATGGCCTCGATCAAGATGTGCATGCCCTTCTCGTGAACGAGCCGGGCGATGCTGAAGATCAGCTGCTCCTCGGGGCGGGCGAACTGCGCACGAAAGGCGGCGCGCTCGGCGTGTGTCCAGTTAATACGGTGTGGCGTCGCACCGTTGGGAATAACCTCGATCTTATTGAGCGGTGTTTTGAAGAACTGTTGCAGTTGATCGGCCATAAAGTGCGAGCACACGATCGTGCGCCAGCTCTCGTGGGCCACCCACCACTCAAGGCCGTTGATCGTGCGCGCATGATCGCCGTTCATCATGCCGCGGCCGCGACCGCGCTCGGTCGCATGGATGGTTGTCAGCAGTGGTTTATGCCAGCTATACTTAAGCCCAATGCTCGCATAGGCCGTGAGCCAGTCGTGGCCATGGATGAGATCAAACGGCCCATGCGCTTGGGCCAGCAGCTGTGCCTGCGCCTCAAGGCGGCGGTTGGTCTCTTGGGTAAACGAGATAAAGCCGTAGTCTGGCATTACCGGCGGCTCGACGCGCGTGATCTGCGAGTGCTGGCCAATGCGCTCTTCCTGCTGGCCGCCGCGCAGCCACGGCGTTAGCACATGCACGCTCACTCCAGCGGCATCAAGGGCTGGAACTAGCTCGCCCACATGGACGCCCATGCCGCCAACTAAATGCGGGGGATATTCCCACGACAGCATCAGAACCCGCATAGCATTTGCTCCTTTGAAGTGTGTTGGTGTGCAAGCATTATAGCAAATCACCCCAACCTGCCGCACACAGCAACGCCACCTGTGCAACACAGGTGGCGCAGGCGCTGGCTGGCCCAGATACTGCTTGATCGATTTAGCGTGAGCGCAGTTGCTGGAGCGCCGCCCGTAGCTCGGGCAGGGCCTGCGGAGCAGTGGCGAATGTGGCACCTGCTGAGACGAGACACCACGAGCAGAAAGCCTTGTGCTTGCTCCATTGATCAATAAACAGCCGCAGCGCCTGCAGGTTGTCGAAGCCGACTTTGGCGGCAAAGGCCAGCGAGATCCACGGCTGCTCTGTCTCGCGCTTGGCGCTGCCCATGGCGGCAAGCGCCATGGTGCCGGCGTAGCTCACCAGCCCTAAGAAGGCATCCGGCACCATGAACTTGGCGTAGGCTTCGGCAGATGCATCGACGCTGTCGGCGTCGAGCCAGGGCAGATCTGGCTCCGGCAGATGGTCAATGATGCCGAGCTGGTAGAGTGCGATGCCGCTCATTGCGGCAAGCGATATGAGCGATAGCTCGGCAACCCGCCGACGGTTATTCAGGTAGCGGTTGTTGGCAGTGCGCAGCTGACGGCTTAATGCTTTCGGACGCATGGCTCCTCCTCGTGTAAACGTTGCTTGTGCTGGTCGAGCATTCTTTATGCCGCTGCTGCCCGCTCATCGCCCAATTACACAGAACAGCGCGATCTCAGTGCAAGGACTAAGGAGCAGATATGGCAGACAAACGCTGGTCGAGCCGCACGCATACGAGCAGCCGCCCACAGGCTGCTGGCGGCCGTCGCTGGATGCCGCTGATCGCCCTCGCCGCTGCGGGCCTGCTGGCGCTGCTGGCGGTGGCTGGCCAGCTGGAGCCGCCGCCTACGCCAACGCCAACGCCCGAGCTGGTCGCCGAGCGCGTGTATGTGCTCGTGCGCTCGCCGGCTGAGACGGTCCAGTTGGTTGCGCTGAACCCGCAGAGCGGCGCTCAGCTCTACGCCTTCCCCGCTCTCGATGTCGCCCTCGCCCCGAATGGCACAACGCTCTATGCCTACGACGATGCCGCGCTCAGCGCCTACGATGCCGCCAGCGGCACAGAGCTGTGGCACACGCCGCTGGAGACAGTCAGCCTCGCGCTGCCGGAGCTGCTGCGCCCGCTGTGGGTCTCGCCCGATGGCACGCAGGTGGCTGTGCTCGGCTGGCTCGCCCAGCGCCAGCAGCCCTACTCGCTGCACGTGCAGCTGTTTGATGCCCGCTCGGGCCTGCCCGTCGGTGAGTTTGTGCTGCCCTCTAGTGGTGCCAACATCCGCCAGATTATTCCCTCGCCCAATGGTGGCTGGCTCTACCTCGTGGATCAGGTCGGCGAAGTGCGCATGCTGGAGATTGAATCGGGCCAGGCGCTCAGCCTTGGCTTTGCGCCGCTCACGCTGCTGCCGCTGACCCTCGGCCCCGCTGGGCGCACCCTGTATGGCCTTGACCGCTTTGATCAGCCGCAGCCAACCTTGCATACGTTCGATGCGCTCACGCTGGTGCCTGGCGATCTGCGCACGCTGGCGGCCGTGGAGGCCCAAGAGCTGATTTTGACCGATCTGGTGCTGGATCGTGCTGGTCAGCACGCGGCCTTTGGCGTTGCACCCGTGCTCTCGTCGGCACAGCCCCCGGAGAGCGTCGTTGTGTTTGACCTTCAGCAGCCGTCCAGCTATCAGCGCTTGAGCGTGCCCGACCACCTGCGCGCGCTGGCGTTTGGCCCGCTCGCGCCGCAGCTCTACCTCGGCGTGAGCGCTGGCGGGCGCGCCGCTGATCGGCTGCTGGTGTACGATCTAGAGCAGCGCGCCTATGGGCCGGAGATCAAGCTTGGCGGCCAGATCGAGCGCCTGCTGGCTGGGCCGACCAAGCCGCAGCCGATCAGCCTGCCGACGGTCCAGCCGCAGCTGCCGCGCTTTCGCCTCAATCCGCCGCCGCTGCCCACCGCTGCCCCGCTGCTGCCCTTCCCCAATGCAACGCCGGTGCTGCCGCTGCTGCCGCCGCCTGGCACCATCGAGCCGATGCCGCGCGGCGCGCCGGTGCTGCCGCTGCTGCCAGCGCCGCGCGCCGACATGCCGCTGACCGTCTCGCTGGAGCTGGAGCGGCCGGAGGTGTGGCTGCAGCAGCCGTCGAACTCGGGCCGCGATGTGCTGGCTCTCACCGCCAGCGGCGCGCAGGCCACGCTCGCGCAGCATGTGCAGCAGGTGCTCGAGCGCTATCGCACGCCGCCGCTGCTGCTCCAGGCGCAGGCCGACGGCGCGCTCGCGCTGCTTGATCCAACCAGTGGGCGCACGCTTGCGCTGGGCCAGTCTGATCTGCGCCAGTGTGTGCTGCACGCCGTAGATGCGGCGATGGTCTGTCGGGCCGGGCTGCGGCTGGCGCTGATTGATCTGGCGAGCGGGCAGACCCGCCTGCTCCAGCCAATCAACCCCGAGCTGCTGGGCGTGCCGCTGGCCTGGACGAGCCACGGCGGCATCTATGGCATGGTCGTGGATGGCGGTCGGCGCACGCTCTGGCAGGTCGATCCTGTGCTCAGCGTGCCGGAGATACGGCCGTTTTTGACCATCGGCGCAGACGAGCGGCTGACGTTCGACGATCAGCACGACCGCGTCTTCTACACCACCGACGCTGGCACGACGCTGCGCTACCGCGATCTGCTCGCTGGCGACGATGTGCTGATCTACCACTCGGCGCAGTCGCTGCAGGGCCTGTGGCGCGTGGCCCCCGACGGCAACGCCATCGTCTATGCGCGCAAGACGCCCTCGCTGCCTGGCGACACCGTTGACGTGACCGTCTACTCGCTGCCGGAGCAGATCAACCAGCTGATGGCGACGAACGTGGAGCTGGTGCCTGGCTCGCTGCTCTGGTCGCGCGATCAGCGGGCCGTGCTGTTTCGCACCCGCGAGCCGCTGGATGCGCCGCAGCGCGAGCGGCTGTGGGTCGTCAGCACCGTCGGCTATCAGGCGCTGTTTGGCACCATCGCCAGCTATGCCGTGCCGGGCACGCCGATCGATGTGCTCGCCAATGATCCAGGCTTTGTCGTGGTGCTGCTGTACGAGAATGTGCACGCCGACCTGCTGCTGCTGCGGGCCGACACCCAGCAGCGCGTGACGCTGCCCACGCCGCTGGGCGCCAGCCGCCCCACCTTGCTCTACCTGCCCTAGATGCGCAGCCCATCGGCGCGCCGAGGTGACGGGCGGCGCAACCCAGGCGCTGGGCAATCGCCGCCAGCGGGCGCAGGCTGAGCCGCTGACCCCAAAACAGATAACCTAAAAACATAGAGCACTGCTCGATCAACCAACAGCAGCAGCCCAGTCGCCGCGAACCAAGCGCTAGGCAATCGCAGGCCGGCAGGCGCGTGCTGAGCCGCTGGCCCCAAAACAGATGACCTAAAAACATAGAGCGCTGCTCGATCCACCAACAGTAGCAGCTCGGTCGCCGCAAACGGCGCTGGGCAATTGCAGACAGCCGCTGGCCCCCTGTGTGCTACGACGGTCTCAATCCGCAAGGGGAGCGGCTAGGCTGCCACATGGTTGGCGGTGCTGGCGTACAACAGATATCGGCTTGTACAGCGAGCCAACCACAGTGACGATCCATTCAGCTTGATCAGGAGCAACCTTCTGCCCCTGGCGGCAGTGCTCTTGCGGTGGGGCCGCAGCGCCCGCTGGCGGCTGCGTCGGCGGCCTGCACCAGCGTCCAGGCGCAGCGGTGTATGGGTTTTTGTACTAGGCCAGGCGCTGGCGCAGCCGCCGGTTTCTCACTACAATAAGCCGTAGTGACCATGGGCGGCGCGAGCTAGCTGGCCGCGTTGCCCGTGGCGCTGGCCGCAACGTTGCTGGGATGACGCATAAGCGCCAGCAACGCTCCACAGCACTGCTGCGGCCTGCCGTGCGTCGGCTGGCAGCGCCCGTGGCCGATCACCAGCATGTTTTAGATTAAAGAGGAGATCCATGTCGCACTCACCGCATACACAGCGTACCCGCGTGAGTGGTCAGCGCTCGCGCTGGCCGCTGTTTGTTGCGCTGCTTGGCGCGGGCCTGCTGGCGCTGCTGGTCTACACTGCGCTGCAGAAGCCAGCGCCTGACGCCGCACCAGTCACCACGCCCTCGCCTGTGCTCACGCCGACGCCAAAGCCGTCGCAGACGACGATCTACGCCAAGGTTTTTAGCTACGACCCAGAGCTACAGGCGCGGATTATCGCCTACGACCAGCAGAGCCTGCGCGAGCTGTACAACTTCGGCAACGGCGATGCCTTCGTGCTCGATCCCGGCCATCAGCAGATTATTATTGCCACCGCCGAGCACCTGCGCGCCGTCGATCTGCGCTCGCTTGTGGAGCGCTGGCGTGTGCCGCTGCGCTCGCCATACAATCCGCTCAAAACTCGGCTGTCGCTGCACCTGAACCCCACCGCCGACACGGTGACGCTGATCGCCACCACGAACGCTGAGGATGGCGAGGGGGTAGCGCTGCCCAATGGCGGCGAGGGAACCCTGGAGAGCACGATTGAGCGCTACGCCACCAGCGATGGCGCGTTTGGCGAGACGCTCACCTCTTTCGCGTCTAGTGCGAATCCGCTGCTGCTGTGGCAGCCGTTTGCCGGCCAGATTAACTACACTGTGCTGAAGAATACGGTGGTGCGCTACGACCGCACAACCGACACGGCCAAAACGGTGCTGGCCGAGACGGTCCCGCTGCGGGCGGATACGACCGCCACCGAGGTGTTTGCTGTGCGCGACGGCAAGCGCGTGGTGCTGTATGTGCTCGATGCGCAGTCGAATGCATTAACCAGCTATCCGCTTGAGATCACGCCGAGCGCAGGCGAGCTGCTTGGCGTTGAGGAGATCGCCGTCTCGCCCGATGGGCAGCAGGTGGCGCTGTGGGTGCGCGAGTACTTGCCTAGCCTCGATGAGATCTACGCCGGGCGGCGCAATGTCGGCCTCGCCTTCGAGCTGTTTCTCTATGATCGTGGCAGCGGCACGCTGACGCTGCTGCCGGACACGCCAAGCTACGCCAGCCCGATCTCGCTGGACTTCAGCGCCAGCGGCGATCTGCTGCTCACCGCTGGCCCGGCGCTGTACCTCTATAGCGCTGACACTGGCGCGACCATCAATCGCAACGTGCTGAACCAGGAGGTGTTCCAGCAGAGCGCGTTTGGGCCACCGCTGCAGATGCTCGATCTGCTGCCGCCCACGCCTACCTTGCTGCCGCTCGATCCGCTGCCCACGCCAACGCCGCTGCCCACGCGCACTGGGGCCAGCAGCGACCCGCTGGCCTGGCTGTGGAGGCTCGATCCAATCAACAATGCCACCTCGGTGCTGCGTGTCTTGGACGATGGCACGCTGGAGCCGCTTGCCACGGGTATCATCGATGTGCTGCCGCGCCCCGGCCAGTCGCCGCTGCTGGTGCAGAGCAGCAACAATCAGCTGCGGCTGCTCGATCCGGTGCTAAGCACAACCCTGGAGCTGCCGGTCTCCAGCCTGGCCTTTAACCAAGCTCCGCCCTTGGCTATGAACGTGCGACGGCTGCTGCTTTCGCCCGACGGTCGGCAGCTGGCGCTGCTCACGCAGGCTGATCCGCTGCCAAATGACGCGATCGAGGGCAGTCATCAGTTAATTGTGATCGACCTTGCCTCCCAGTCGGTCGCTGTGGTGATGGATGTGCTGGACGCTGATATTGACCTGTACAACGGTGGCTTGGCGGGCTGGACCGCCGATGGCATCTACATGCTGTCATCGAAGCAGCTCAACAGCGAGGCAGTGCCCACCAGCCTGTGGCGCGTCGCGCCGACGGCGAACAGCACGCCTACGCGCGTCTGGGATGTGCCCGAGGGCGCAGTCATCGACATGAATCTTGAGCAGGGCATTCTGCTCTATGAGCCGTATCCCGCCGAGCTGGCCCACAGCGAGCTGCGCGTGCTCGATCTTAACGCCAGCACCGATCAGGCGATCTACGCCGGCACCTTTATCAACAGCAATGAGCTGAGCCTTGCGCCCGATGGGCGGCGGGTCGCCTTTATTCAGCCGCGCGATCTTCAGACAACCTCGACCAGCCCCGACAACACGCTGGTGGTGGTTGATCTGGCGAGCGGCGCGACCCAGACGCTCGCTGAGGATGTACAGAGCAGCTGGGCTGGTGGGGGGATGCTCTGGTCGGCGGATAGCGCGCAGGTCGCCTTGTGGCAGGGCAGCATGGACCTAAGCGCTGGCTCCAACCTGGTCAGCTTTGATGTGGCAACCGGCGCACGGCGTGTGCTGGCGCATAAGCCCACCCCCTACTTCGTATTTTTCAGCGAAGAGCAGATGACCTATGCGCCGCAGTATTTGGATGACAGCTATCTGCTGAATCTCGTGTCGCAGCCGGACGCCTGGTACCTCCAGCAGATTCCGCTGGCTGATCCAGTCGAGCCGCTGATGCTCAAGGTTTGGGAGACCGTTGGCACCAGTATGCCGGGCACAATCTATCTCATCTATGCGCCCTAGCGCTGGGCCGGGCCAGCCCAGCGCTCGGCAATCGCAGGCAACGGCCGGGCGCTGAGCCGCTGGCCCCAGCCCAGGTGGCCTTAACCGGAGCGCTGGCGTATCATTTCACCTGCTTAACTGTGCTACCCTTGAGGCTGTGTGTCGCCGCGGACGTTGCCGATGCTGCCGCTGACGACCAGGAACACGCGCCGGATACTTGGACTAGAACGAAGCAGAGGAGTTTCATGGGACACTCACCACAGTCACAGCGCACGCGGGTGGGCGGGCAGCGCTCACGTTGGCCGTTGTTTGTTGCACTGCTCGGCGCTGTCATGCTGGTGCTGCTGGTCATCGCCGCGCTGCAGCGACCACAGCCAGCGGCCACGCCGACAGCGACGCCTGCGCCGACGCCTGCGCCGACACCGCAGCCAACGTTTAACACGGTCTACGCTCAGTTGATCCGCTACCAGCCGCGGATTGAGGCCTACATTGCAGCCTTCGATGCCCTAACATTCAAAGAGCTGTACAACTTTGGCAGCGGCGATACTTTTATCGTCGATGATCAGCACCAGCAGATCATTATTCTGGACGGCCAGCGTCTGCGCGCCATTGATCTGCGCTCGCTCGAGGAGCTGTGGAAGGTGCGAGTCAACACCACCTACGATCCTGGCGTCACGCTGCCCGAGCTGGCGCTTAGCCGGGACTCGACCCAGCTCACGCTGATCACCACGCAGCTAGCGCAGGACAGCGAGCGCGTCACGCTGCCTGCTGGCGGCGCTGCGCTGCTGCAAAACGTGGTCGATATCTACAGCCCAACCAATGGGCGGCTGCTTGACACGAGCATGGCCTACAGCCCGAGCGATCAGCCGCTTACCTTCTGGCGGCAGTTTGACGATCAGCATATCTACTCGGCATATCAGAACTCCATCGTGCACGTGGAGCCTGCGGTCGGCACGTCGAGCACTGTGTTCACGGCGTCGGTGCCGCTGCAGGTGGCCGCCAGCGCCAGCGAGCTGTTTGTGGTCGATAGCGTGCTCACCCCCACGCTGCGCGTTGTCGATGTCCAGTCCGCGCAGGTGCGCACGTACCCGCTGGATATTCAGCCTACATTTGGCCCGCTGCTGGGCGTCGCCGCAATGGCTGTCTCTGCCGATGGGCAGCAGGTGGCGCTGTCCGTGCGCGAGTACGACGCGAGCCTTGATCAGGTATTTTTTGCCCGGCGCAACCTTGGCGTGGCCTGCACGCTGTTTATGTTTGATCGGCGCACCGAGACGCTGCAGCGGCTGGACGATGCGCCGAGCAGCATCTGCCCGCGCACGCTCGACTTCAACCCCAGCGGCGATCTGCTGCTCACCGCTGGGCCAACCATCTACCTGTACAACAGCGCGAACAACACGCGGGCGACTCAAGATGTGGTTACGAGCGCGCGCTTTCTGCACAGCGAGCTTGGCCCGACCCTACAGCTGCCATCGAGTCCGCCGCCGACACCAACGCTGCCGCCGATTAATTCGGATACGCCAGCAGCGCCGTCGCTGATCACCGCCCGCGCCGCGAGCGCGCCGCTGGCCTGGATCTGGTCGATCAACACCACGACTGGCGCAGCGCCGGTTCAGTCGGTCTCGACAGATGGTGAGCTAGCGGTGCTTGCCGCCGATGTGGTCGATGTGCTGCCACGTCCCGGCCAGCCGCCGCTGCTGCTGCAGCGCTCCAACAGCCAGCTTGCGCTGGTCGATGCCGCGGCGCAGCGCAGCATTCCGCTGCCGATACCTAGCTCGGCCTACCAGCCCACCAACCTGGAGCTGCAAACAGCCCAGCGCCAGGCGCTGCTCTCGCCCGATGGACAGCAGCTAGCCATGATCACCACGCTCGACCCGCTGGCCAACGATGGCGTCAGTGGCGCACGCCAGCTCGTGGTGCTCGATCTCGCGACGCAGACCTTCCAGACCGTCATAAGTCTCAGCGCCGTCAATACCGAACTGGCAAACAGCGCGCTGATTGGCTGGAGCACGTCCGGTCTCTACCTCGTCGCCAACAAGCCATTTACCGATGACAGCATTTCGCTCAGTCTCTGGCGGCTTGATCCGAACCAGCCCGATGCGCAGCTAACGCAGCTATGGCGCGCCGACGCTGGCGCGCTGATCGAGTTTTACGCGGCGCAGGACATGCTGCTCTACGAGCCAGTTGCTGACCAACTGCTGCACAGCGAGCTGCATCTGCTCAACCTTGCCACTGGTGCCGATCAGGTTATCTACCGCGGGCCGTTTGTCAACCAGAAAGAGTTTCACCTCGCGCCCGATGGTCGCCACGTGGCCCTGATTCGGCCCGAGCTGTTTATGCCTGTAGACGACCTCGATCAAGGCACGCTGCTGGTGCTCGATACGCAGACCGGCGACGCGCAGGTGTTGGCGCACGATCTGGTCAGCGGCTGGATCGATGACAACCTCTTCTGGTCGTCAGATAGCGCCCGCGTGCTGCGCTGGCAGCACCTGCCCTACAGTGCCAGCGCAGAGCTGGTGAGCTTTGATCGGCAGACTGGCGCGCAGCAGCGCCTTGGCCAGCGCCCGATCGCCTATGGCGGTGTTGCGCCCATCGTCAGCGATGTGTTTGTCACGCCTGATACCAGCCGCGCTGCGCTCGTGGCGCTGATTACGCAGTCAACGAGCTGGTACCTACAGCGCATCCCGCTGGCCGATGATGTTGAGCCGCTCAGGATCAGCATCGACCCCTTCGGCGAGACCAGCGGCCTCTCCGACGCCGTCTACCTGATCTACGTGCCTTAGCCGCTGCCAAGCCTCACACAACGTGAGTACAATCCAGCGACTCACGTGTGCTGAGGCCCCTATGCAACCCGTCGTGTTGTTGCTGTGCTCGAATGTATTCATGCCGCTCGCCTGGTACGGACACCGCAAGGACGCTGGTCACACCAGCTCCATGGTCAAGATCAGCGTCAGCAGCTGGATGCGCGCCTTCTTCGCGTGCTGCTTTCAAGTTCCGGCCAACCGCAGCGGCTCCGGCTACTTCACCGCCACCCAGCACAAACGCATCCAGTCGTTCATCCAGTTGGCCGTCTTCAGCGGCTGCGCCATGGGTTCGGCGAGCAGCTGCGCTGCAACGACCTCGTCGCCTTTGGTCTGATCAGCGCGGCCGTCTCCTTCGCCGTCGGCTTCCGCTAGCAGCGTTGTTGTGCTGATGCGGCACCGTGCCGGTTGATGCCTAGCGCGGCGTGGGCCGGCTCCGTTGCCGTCCCGCCCGCCCATTTCCCCCGCAGCTCAGCCGCCCCGCCCCTCAGCCCCAGTGCGATGAATGCAGCAGTGGGCTAGCCTGCCTGGAGTTGTGACACTCACTGTCACACATATGTGCTACTCTCCATGTGCTTGCCAAAGCAAAGGCGTATTCCTGCGGTTTCAAGCGCCGATGGAGCTGGACGACCTCCATCGGCGCGCCCCTTGCTTTCACGAAGCGAGTCGCAGGTCTGTACGTCAGTGGCCCAGCCCATAAAGCAGAGCCGTGAGCGCCATCAAGCGCCAGTCCAGTCTGTGGGGCCGCCACCAAGCCCAGCGCGGCCTTAACATAACAAAACATTTGTGCTATAATTAAGCTATTATAACGAGCAACTAAACCAAACCCGAGGAGGCCCAGCGTGGCAGAAGAAACAATGGTCACCCGCACCTACCGTGCCGCAATCCGTGTTGGCGAAGACTATATCACCATCGAAGAGACCATCAGCCTGCCGCCGACAGCTAGCGACAGCGACATTGCCCAGGCCGTCGACACTGGTCTGCGCATCTATCGCGCCCAACAGGCCGCCATCGAGTCGCAGATGCAGGCCATCCGCGAGCTGCACCCATCTGGCCCGGTGCGCATTCTCGACCCCGAGTCGCCGGCCAGCGACAAGCAGCGCTCGTACCTTGAGTACCTTATTGCAACGCTCAACGTCTCTGACGAGCAGATGCAGCGCACGCTGCGCGAGCACAGCGCCAGCTACGAGACGCTGACCAAGGGCGCGGCCTCCGAGATCATCGATCAGCTCAAGCAGCAGCTTGATCAGCGCGGCACCGCCGAGGTTGCCGAGACCGCCGTTGGCGCAGCGCCCGGCAGCGAGCAGGTGCCGCTGACCGAGGCCGTGGCCACTCGCACGCCCACTGGCAACCCAGCGAGCACCCGCCAGATCGCTGCGCTTCAGCGTGTCGCCGCCCAGCACGGCATCGATCTCGCCGACGAGCTGCGCTCGCGCTTCGGCACCGCCACCGTCGAGGAGCTGTCCAGCGCCGAGGCCGGCGCGCTGCTCCAAGAGCTACAGTCGCGGCGCTAGCGTCCGCCCGTGCAGCCGCTCTCTAGGCGGCCGCGCTGCGCATCCACCGCTCTTCGGAGCGGTTTTTTTTGCGCGTGCAAGCTGTGCGCAATCGTCGTGTACAATCAACGCAGCGTCATATGGCGATTTAATCCAGGTTTACCCTGGCCGCGTACACTACAGCAGGCGCGCCGACCCAGCGGCGCTGCCGTGATCGGCCCGCGGCCTGCGCCCGCCTCGCGCGTGGGCAAGCGCCTCTCTAGGCGGACATATGTCCACCTATATTGAAGATCATCAATAATAGTGGCATACTTTTAGCAGATTGTTCATGTATCGACAGCTGGTGTTGCCTATGTTCAGGAATCAGACATGGAAGTTTTGACCACACGTAAGTTTTCCTTCTCGGCGTCGCATCGCTACTGGAACCCAGAGTGGAGCGTCGAGCGCAACCAGGCGGTTTTCGGGAAGTGCACGAACGAGTATGGCCATGGCCACAACTATACGCTGTACGTGTCTGTGGCTGGCCCAGTCGATCCTGTTACTGGCATGGTGATCAACATCACCGATCTCAAGCGCATCGTTGGCGGCGTGCTCGAAGAGTTTGACCATCGCCATCTCAACCTAGACACGCCTTACTTTCGCGAACGCATCCCCACCACCGAGAATATTGTCCAGGTGCTGTGGGGCCTGATTGCACCGCAGCTTCCGTCCGGGGTGCGGCTCCATCGGCTGCGGCTGTACGAAACCGATGATCTCTATGCCGACTATACCGGCGGCTATGTCACCTTCAGTCGCCGCTATGAGTTCTCTGCGGCCCATCGTCTGCACGCACCTGCACTGAGCGACGAGGCGAATCGCGCTGTCTACGGGAAGTGCAATAATCCCAATGGTCATGGTCATAACTATCGGTTGGAAGTTTCCCTGCTTGGCCCAGTCGATCCGGTCACCGGTATGTTGATCGATTTGGTGCAGATGGATCAGCAGGTTGGTGCTGTGCTAGACACCTTCGACCACAAACATCTCGACCACCAGGTGCCCGAGTTTACCACGCAGCCGTCAACGGCGGAAAACATTGTGGTGGTGCTCTGGCAGCGGCTGCAATCTATTTTTGGTGCCCAGCTTCATCATTTGCGTCTGTGGGAAACGCCCAACAATGTGTTCGATTATCCCGCTGATGCCTAGAAACGAGGTTCAATAGCAATGGCTATGGTCTATACAATTAATGGTAATGGCAATGGAAAATATTCAAGCAACACTGACCTCGAAGGTGCCGTGCGCACCATCTTGCACGAGATCGGCGAAGACCCCGAGCGCGAGGGCCTTGTGCGCACGCCCGAGCGTGTGGCGCGCATGTTTGCCGAGCTAACCTCGGGCTACCACGTCGATCCTGTCGCGCTGATCAACGATGCGATCTTCAGCGTCGACTACGACGAGATGGTCATCGTGCGCGATATTGAGTTCTCGTCGCTCTGCGAGCACCATATGCTGCCGTTCTATGGCACCGCCCACGTCGCCTACCTGCCCCAGGGCAAGGTCATCGGCCTCTCCAAGATTCCGCGCATCGTTGATATGTTCGCCCGCCGCCTCCAGGTGCAGGAGCGCCTCACCACCGAGATCGCCGATTTTGTGCGCGAGGCCACCAACGCCCGCGGCGTCGCTGTCGTCGTCGAGGGCGCGCACATGTGCTCCATGATCCGCGGCGTCAAGAAGGCCAACGCCCGCATGGTCACCACCTCGATGCAGGGCGCGTTCCGCAGCGATCTCCAGCTCCGCAACGAGTTTATGAGCCACCTGTCGCGAGCCATCGACCATGACTAAGACGGTTGTTGTAACTGGCGCTGGCCGCGGGATCGGGCGCGCTGTGGCGCTCGCCTTCGGTCGCCGTGGCGCGCAGGTGATTCTCGCCGCACGCACATCCAGTGAGCTAGACGCTGTCGCCCAGCAGGTCAAGGCCGCCGGTGGTCAGGCGCACGTCGTCGCCTGTGATGTTGGCGCGGAGGATGCCGTGCGCCAGCTCATGCAGATCAGCGCTGAGCTGGCTCCTAGCCTCGATGTGCTCGTCTGCGCTGCTGGCGTCGCCCGCGTCGCCCCGATCAGCGAGCTAACGCTGGAGCAGTGGGAGACGACGCTGCGCGCCAACTTGACTGGTACGTTCCTGGCCTGCAAGTACGCCCTGCCGCTGCTGGCCGCTGGCAGCGTCGTGGTTACTATCTCGTCGATTGCCGGCCGCAGCGGCTTTCCTGAGTGGTCGGCCTACTCGGCGGCCAAGTTTGGCGTGATCGGCTTCAGCCAAGCGCTGCGCGAGGAGGTGCGCCCGCGCGGCATTCGCGTGACGACGCTCATCCCCAGCGCGGTCGATACGCCGCTGTGGGGCGCTGTCCCCGGCGAGTGGAACCGCAGCAACATGCTCCAGCCCGCCGAGGTGGCCGCCGCCGTCGAGTTTGTCGTCGATCAGCCACCGCACGTGCAGCTCGATGAGGTCAGCATTGGCCATATGGCAGGCCGCCTATGAGCGAGCAGCACTTGCGCATCGCGTTTCTCGACTCCTGGCTCGATCAGGCGGTCGATGGCAGCGGCACGGCGGTCGCCATCGGCGGTCTTGCGCGCACGTTGCGCGAGCGCGGCCACCACATCGACCGCCTTGTGCCAACGACTAACGTTCCGCCTAATCTCACCGTCCGCCGCATGCTCTATAACCTGCGCCTGCCCGCTCGCCTCCAGCGCAGCGACTACGACCTCATCGTCGGCTTCGATATTGACGGCGTGCGCTGGGCCGGCCGCTCGACGACGCCCTACGTCTGCTCGATCAAGGGCGTCATCGCCGAGGAGCTACAGCATGAGCGCGGCGCGGTGCGCAGGCTCCTCTGGTCGCTCTCGCGGCTGGAGCGCCTGAACGCCCGCCGTGCGCCGCTCGTCATCACCACCAGCATGTACTGCCAGCGCCAGATCAGCGCCCACTACGGCGTGCCGCTGGAGCGCATCGCCATCGTGCCGGAGGGCATCGACGTTGCCAGCTGGATGGCCCCCGTCGATCTCGACCAGCGCGATCCGGCGACGGTGCTGTGTGTGGCGCGCCAGTATCCGCGCAAGCACATCGCCGATCTGCTGCGCGCCTGGCCTTCGGTGGTGCAGCAGGTGCCCGCCGCTCAGCTGGTGATCATCGGCGACGGCCCGGAGCACGATCATCTGCGCTGGCTGGCGCAGCAGCTCCAGCTCACTGCGAGCGTGCGCATGCTCGGCGCTGTGGCCAGCGACGACGCGGTGCGCGCTTGGTACCGCCGCAGCAGTGTCTTCTGCCTGCCGAGCGTGCAAGAGGGCTTTGGCATCGTGTTCTTGGAGGCGATGGCCAGCGGTCTGCCGATTGTCAGCACATCCGCCGCTGCCATCCCCGAGGTTGTGCCACACGGCGTCGTGGGCACGCTGGTTGGCCCTGGCAACATTCCGGCCTTGGCCGCCGCGCTGATCGAGCAGCTTCAGCAGCCGGAGCTACGCCGAGCCTATGCGCAGGCCGCGCAGCGCCATGTGCGGCAGTTCGACTGGCAGCATGTCGCCGATCGCTTTTTGTCGACTGTCAGGCCGCTGATCGCACGCGCTGTCCACTAGCGCGACGCAATGGATGCTGGTTGAACCACACCGCCGTGCTAAATCGGCGGTTTTTGTTGCGAGCGTCAGGCCGCTGATCGCGCGCGCTGTCCACATAGCGTGGCGCTATTTGGTAGTATGTTGAACCACACCGCCGTGCTAAATCGGCGGTTTTTGTTGCGACTGTCAGGCCGCTGATCGCGCGCGCTGTCCACATAGCGTGGCGCTATTTGGTAGTATGTTGAACCATACCGCCGTGCTTAATCGGCGGTTTTTTCATGGACAGTGTCAGCTTCACTGCCAGCCCGCAGGCGAGTGCCGATCCTGGCACGCATATTGAATTCTTATCGCACGTGAAGCAAACACAAGCCGAGGATTCAATGAACACTGTTGCCTTTTCCAATGAAGCTGGCGCAGGGCTGCCAAACGATGCGCTGCCCGCCTATGCGCCAATGCTCGCCGCCCTCCATCGTGCCTGCGCCAGCGAGCTACACGCGATCATCGCAGAGCTGCCGCTCCAGCCCGGCGCGAACGTGCTTGACATGGCCTGTGGCGACGGTGTGTACCTCGCCTGGCTGGCGCAGCGCGTCGGCCCCACCGGCAGCGTGGTCGGCGTCGATCTCTCGCCGGCCTTTCTGCAGGTTGCGGCGCAAACGGTGCAGTCTGCGCCAAACCGCGAGCGCATTCGTTTGGAGCAGGCCGACATCAACGCGCTGCCCTACGCCGACGCGACTTTTGACGCGGTCTGGTGCGCCCACAGCCTCTACAGCCTGCCCGATCCGCTGCGCGCCCTGCGCGAGCTACGCCGGGTTGTGCGCCCTGGCGGCCACGTGATGATTCTCGAGAACGACACGCTGCATAGCCACCTGCTCCCCTGGCCCGCCGAGCTGGAGCTAGCTGTGCGCCAGGCGCAGCTTGAGCATCTGCAGACCACCAGCGCCAACAGCACCAAGTTTTTCGCTGGCCGCCACCTGTGCGAGCTATTTGACCTAGCTGGGCTGACGCAGTGCCAACTTAAGACCTACACGCTCAACCACCAGGCCCCGCTCAGCGCCGATGAGCGCACCTTCTACAGCGCCTACTTAAGCGATCTGCGCCAGCGCGCCGCTGACTCGATGGACGCCGAGACGCAGGCGGCGTTTGAGATGCTCGTCGATCCAGCCTCGCCAGTGTACTTGTTGAATCAAGCCAATTTCTTTGCCACGCACCTAGAGATTGTCGCGATCGGTCAGCGCCCAGGCTAGCCCACGTGCGTGGTGTGACAAAGGTCATACTCACGCCTAGTACTTTGAGCTTAATTGTTGGCCCAGTGTGCGATAATGTTCCTACCTTGTTCAACTCTGGAACCTTATGAGGAGGAACGCTGATGCAAGACCCTGTTCCATCACGCCGTGAGCACACCAACAACACCTGGATCATTGGGCTGGTCCTAATTCTCGTTGGGGTTGTGCTGCTGGTGACCACCTACACCGACGTCAGGCTCGACAACTGGTGGGCGCTGTTTATTCTCATTCCGGCAATTGGTGCGTTTGCCTCGGCCTACAACTTCTACCGCCGCGCAGGCCGCATCACGCCGCAGGTGGCCAACACCTTTGTTGGCGGGTTGGCCCCGCTGGCGGTGGCGCTGATCTTCCTGTTCAACTTGAGCTGGGGCAAGCTCTGGCCAATCTTTATTGTGATCGCTGGCCTGGGCATGCTGGCGCGCGGTGCTGTTGTGACCGATTAGGCGCTGATTGCTGACGCAAGGCGTGTCGTGGGTGATTACCTGCGGCGCGCTTTGTTTGAACATGGTGTTCAGGCCGCCTGCCCTCTGCTATAGTGTGCGCAGCACACGTGATCCAATCCAATTGTCTTGAGAGAAGGGCCATCATGCACATGCGTTACCTGACGATAACCAATACCAAGCCGTGGCAACCCTTTTCCGTGCTGAGCGCCACGCTGCTCATCGAGAATGACCAGGGTTCTTGGACGGTACCAGTAACGAGCTCAGATGCCCTACGAGTTCACGCCAACATCCGCCCCGTGGGTGCTGTATGAGGTGTGGGATCAAGCGGGCTATCGGCAGACACCGGGCCGCGAGGGTGTTTGGATCTAGCTGCTCCTTGCGGGATCAGTCGGTAGGCAACCACCCTCACCGTTCTACCTTGGTGTTGAGCGCTGTACCTACAAACCGTCTGCTGGTGTTGTCTACCAGGTTGCATACACTGCCTGGAGCGATATGGAGCGCTAAGGCGCATACCAGAAATCGCGCGGTGCGCGTGTCTCTATCTTCTATTGCCAACTAGCACATTCATGCACAGAATGTCAGTGTTCCCCTGTATGAACTAGGTTCTCTGCCTTCATCTGCATACCAACGTGTGCTCTCTGGTACTGGAGGTTGCTCTCCATACCACAGTGCAACATGCTAGCTTATACCAGTTCCTGCGAATCAACCTGAGTGAGCGGGGTGCAGCCCCAAGCCCTTGTCAGGATGCTACTCTGCACGCAGGATATGGCATGTTCACGTCTAAACGGGATGAAACAATGCTGGAAATCGTGATGTGGGCGGTTTAAGCCGTGCTGGTCAATTCTCTGAACTCTAACTGTGATATGCAAGTACAATAGGCAATGAACCATGAGCCATACCAATGTGGCTATGCTAGCGGGCAGAGCAGGTGCGCGATGGCACTTGTCCAGGAGCGTGGTGCTATCATGCCCCATAGCGACTTCTTCCGTGCTAGCGCGCCGCTGCTCAGGCGTATCAACCACACTTCTCGACAGGGGGTTCTATGAGCCGAACCACGCAAACCCGCTTTATCTATCTGCATGGCTTTGCTTCATCGCCGGACAGCACCAAGGGCCGCTGGCTGGCCCAGCGCTTGGCTGAGCATGGCCATGAGCTGCACATCCCCGACCTGAATCTGCCTGACTTCGCCCATCTGACTCTCACGGCCATGATCGACGCGACCTGCGCGCTCGTGTGTGCTCAGCCAGATCAGCCGGTGGCGCTGATCGGCTCGAGCCTTGGTGGCCAAGTGGCGCTACATGTCGCCGACCGGCTGCCGCAGCACGTGCAAGCGGCGATTTTGCTCGCGCCAGCACTCGACTTTGCCGCCAACCGCCGCCGTCAGATGAGCAGCGCCGAGCTAGATAGCTGGGCCACGAGCGGCTGGCACTCGTTCTACAACTACCGCGACAGCGCCGAGCTGCCGGTGCACTACGGCCTGCTGGCCGATGCCGAGCGCTACCGCCCTGATGGCCTAGAGTGTCCGCAGCCAACACTGATCATCCACGGCAAGCACGACGCGAGCGTGCCCTACACCGCTAGCGTCGCCTTTGCTCAGCAGCGCGCGGCGGTCAGCCTCGTGCTGCTAGAGGCTGACCATGGCATGGTCGACCAGATGGAGATTATCTGGGCGCTGCTGGCGGCCTTCTGCCGCATTCGCTAAAACACCAGACGCCGCGTCAGCGTACGGCTGAGCGGCATCTGGCGCTAGCAATGGCGCGAGACTAGTAGGTGAGCAGCGTAAAGATCGGATCGGGCTGCAGGCGCTCACGGCCTTTCAAGAAGGCCAGCTCGATGACGAAGGCATGCTCAAGCACTTCGACGTTGAGCTTGTGCAGCAGGCTGCGTGCGGCCAGCATCGTGCCGCCGGTGGCGAGCACATCGTCGAGCAGCACCACCCGTGCACCAGGCTGCAGCGCATCGCGGTGAATCTCCAGCCGATTTGTGCCGTACTCCAGCTGATACTCGATGCCGATGGTGTCGGCAGGCAGCTTGCCAGGCTTACGAATTGGCACCAGGCCAACGCCTAGCTCGTGCGCCACCGGCGCGCCAAAGATAAAGCCGCGCGACTCGATGCCCACAATTGCATCGATCTGGAGGTCGGCGTAGCGGGCGATGAACTCGTCGATCACGGCATGGAACGCCGCGCCGTTTGCGAGCAGCGGCGTAATATCCTTAAACTGAACGCCCGGCTCTGGAAAATCGGGGACATTGCGGATCAGGTTGGCCCATGCTGGCTGCTCGCTCATGCAGATTTTCCTCGCTTTTTACTGCCGCCGCTGCTGCTGCCGCCGCCAGTTGGCCCGGACTCGATCATCTTACGGGCCTCGTTGACCAGCTGGCGCAGCCGCCCATCGACAATTTCGCGCCACTCGGCGGCCTCTTCATCGGTCAGCGCACCGCCGCCATAGTGCAGCTCCATCGCCAGATCCCACCCGCGCCGCTGGCCAAAGCGCTCTAGCTCGGCCTGGCGCTCCTCGGGCCAGCGCTTGATAAAGCGCTGAAAGGCTGTAATTAATTTCTTCGACCCATCGGGGTTGAGTGCCGGTAGGTCGATATAGGCATTGTTTGCATCTTCCGGTGCAGGCTCAGCGGCGCTGGAGAAGTAGATTCTTTCGTCTTTAAAGCAATAGCGCGCCTGACCAGCACCATTATAATCGCCGGGATTGCTGGCAATGGCACCAATCAACATGCGATCTGTAATGGCCATCGCTATCTCCTCATGCTCGGGGACTCAGACACGCCAGTGTCGGCTACATCAGTGTTGTGATGGTGGTCCAAGCCCCTATAGGCTTGTTATCAGAGGATATTCCGCTTGAGTCTAGCACAGCCCTCTGTGTGCCGCAAGTTAAGCATTTTAATAAAAAAGGCTCCGATCATATGTGATCGGAGCCACTGGTGATCTGGTGTTTAGGCGTTGGCCGGATCGCTCGGCGGCTTGCGCAGGTTTGAGCCGATCGCACCGCCCAGGAACAGGCCCCAGAGCAGCCCAAGGCTCATCGCGCCAACCGTCACGACGCCGCGCACCTCGTCATCCCAGCGCGGGAAGAAGAACAGCACTGTCTGTTGGACCAGCGGGAAGGCCATCAGCGCCACGCCGAGGCGAATAAAGCCTTGCGTGACTGGCTGGCCGCGCATATGGTTGGTAAGGCCAGCGCCGAGCCAGGCGATGATGAATACGATCACCGCCGAGACCACCGGCAGCAGCACCAGCAGGTCGCCGATGGAGATGCTGAGAATCTTGGTTGAAGGCGCGATGGTGGTTGGGTCCTTCAGCCAGTTAGTCAGCGCCGTCAGGGCGAAGAACACAACTGCCATAACGGCGATGGTGATCGGAAAGGCGATCAGTCCGCCCTTGGGCGACTTGTTGCGCAGGACAAACGAGTTTGCCAGCACCGCATAGGCCACCGCGCACAGCCAGAGGCCGTAGTAAACCAGCTCTTTTTTCTCAAGCAGGTTTGCCTCTGAGGCTGGGCCAAGCGGAGTCAAGTTGAGCGTCCAGAGCACCCCGAACACCGCGTAGACAATGGCAAACACGGCAAATAATGCAACGTCGATGCCACTAAAGCCCATTTTTTTCAGCATGGACACAGCTCCTTTGATTCAGCGTGGCGTGGCGGCAATCGCTGATCGCCGCCTGCCAGCGTGAGTTAGCGTTCGAGGGTTTTCAGATACGCAATGATTTTATCGATATCCTCATCCGGCAGGCTCTGTGCCGTCTGGCCGCCGCGAGCGGGCATCGGGCCATAGTTCTGGCCGTCCTGCGACTCGGGTCCGACGTCAGGGCCGCCGCCGCCGTTGACGATCCAGGCATGCACGTTCTCTTCGTTCACTGGCTCGCCGTTGGGCAGCGTGGTGCCATAGGCGGCGGTGCCGTTTGGCCCAAAGAGGCCCGCAAGGCCCGGACCGGCCAGCGGCTTATCGCTAACATTGTGGCAGCCGTAGCAGCCGGCAGCGCCGAAGAACAGATCGTAGCCTGCTGCGGCCACCGGGTCCTCTGGCTTCGGAATGCTTGGCGTTGGCGTTGGCGGAAGCTTCGCAACCTCCGTCTCTTTCCAGACGGCGGCGGACTGCTGGGCGTCCTGCGTGACAGCGCCACCCTGCATCGACATGATATAGGCGGCAATCGCCTGCACCTGGTCGTCGCGCATACCGTTGGCCTTCCAGGCGGGCATGGGCGAGCCGCGCACGCCATAGGCGATGGTGAACTCAATATAGTTGCGCAGCGAGCCGTACTTTTTCTGAATACCGTTGGTGGTCGTGTAGGCCTCTGTGCCAGGGCCTTTGGTGGCCTGAAGCTGGTTCAGCGCAGGTGCGGGGTAGGCTGGGCCATTACCGCTGCCGTCTAGATTATGACAGGCGGCGCAGTACTGCTCATAGTTGCGCTGACCAAACTCAATCTGTTCAGCGAGCTGGCGGTTGTTGGTCGCTGCAAGCCGCTGGTTGGTTTGCCCAAACCAGATATAGCCAAGCAGCGCGACGGTCGCCAGCGCGAAAAACAGCGAAATCGCTATATTCTTGGTCATTGATGATCCTCTGCCGATCAGCAATCCGGGCAGGCGCTGATTGCTCACCGCCCGCCCGATTGTATGCTACTGAGTTGGTCCCGTTGCGCCGATTTCCACCTTGCCATCGCGGTTGATATACTTGCTCTGGCTGTAGGTGTTGAAGGCGTCCTGCTCGACAATCTCGCCATCGACCTCTTGAACGCTCGTCCAGCGGATGTCCAGCGTCACTTTCTTTTGCAGGATCGTGTCGGTGGCTTCCAAGATGCCGTCGTTGTTCTCGTCTGCTTGGCCGTGCAGCCATGGCTCGATGGTAAACGTGACCAGCGGGCGCACAAAGCGAGCGTCGTACTCGGTCCAGTAGGCCACATCTTCTTTCAACTGCAGCAGCAGCTCGCGCGTCTCCTCGGTCAGTTGCTCGGGAGCAGGGCCTTCGGCGATGCCGTACTGGCCTTCGACATACTCGCCCTTCTGGGCATCGAAGTACAGCTTGTACACGAGCTTTTGATTAGGCAGCTCATCGAACGGCACTTCATCAACATAGCCCTCGGTCTCGATCGGCACAAACTCGGTCGCTAGCTCGTTCGAGGCGACCTTCTGGATGCCGAAGGCCGGCAGACCGCCGTAGGAGACCACAGCCAGCACCAGGAAGGTGATGATGCCGCCTGCCACAGCGAACTTACGATCAACAAACCGCCGCGACGGATTACGGTCGATAAACGGCAGCAGGAACAGCGCACCAAAGATAATGGTTGGGAAGCCCAATCCCCACACGATCTTGTCGCCGAGCTTCAGCATACCTTGCAGCCAGAAGAAGTACCATGGCGCTTTGGTGTGCTGCGGCGTCTGCAGCGCGTTGGCGTGGTTCTCCAGGTGCGCATCCCAGAAGAAGTTGTTGATAAAGATAAACGCAAATGTGAGCACCAGGATCACAGCCAATTCAAAAAAGACCTGATCTGGCAGGAAGGGAATCTTGCGCTTGGTGGGTTTTTTATCGCGGAACAGCTCGTGAATTGGTGAGATGTCCTGCTTGCGCACGGCATAGTAGTGGATGCTGATCAGGATGATCGTGAGCATTGGCAGCATAAAGATGTGCAGCAGGTAGAAGCGTAACAGCGCGCCTGCGCCAATCTCTGCGCCACCGCGCAACAGGCGTCCGATCGCCGGACCAACGCCAGGCGCGGCGTCGGCCATCGACGAGCCGATCGTCACCGCCCAGAAGGCCAGCTGATCCCACGGCAGCAGATAGCCGGAGAACGACAGCAGCAGCGTGACCAGCAGCAGCACCATGCCCGTGACCCAGATAAACTGGCGCGGGGCTTTATAGGATGCGGTAAAGTAGGTGCGCATCATATGCAGCACCACCACCGCGACCATAAAGTGTGCGCCGAGACGGTGCGTGTTGCGCATAAGCTGGCCGAGCGGCACGTCGTTCATGATCTTCACCATCGACTGGTACGCCTCGTTTGGCGATGGTGAGTAGTAGATCATCAAAATGAGGCCGGTGATCGCTTCCAAAACAAAGAAGAAGAACGACATCCAGCCCAGGCCCATGGTGTAGTACCATGCGGTGGCCTCTTCCGGCAGCGAACGTGGACGAATGTGGTACCAGAAACTGTTGCTGTGCACGCGCATGCGTGGGTTGGGCCGCGGCGCGGGATCGCCACGCAGCGTATCACGCCATTCACGCGCCCCCATGCTGGGGAAGAACGAGCGGCCAACTTCGGTTAGCCACCCGCCTAGCCCCTTGCGCTTGCTTTCAGGTGAAACGGCCATACAAATCTCCTCGGTGACAGGATACGCTTAGGCGTGGGATAGACCGGTGGCTTTTTTACCGGTATCGACCACGATCACTCCGTCTTCAATCGTCACAGGAAACTGATCCAGGTTGCGCGGGGCTGGCCCCAGCACATAGTTGCTGCTGCGCTGGAACGTCGACCCGTGGCAGGGGCAGATAAAACGATTTTCAGCACTCTGGAAGGGGATCAGACAGCCAAGGTGCGTGCAGACTTGGTAGATCGCTTGAAGGTAGGTGTCGCCGAGATCTGCGCCGACATCGCCGTTGTTGGTGCTAACAAGATCGTCTTTCTGCACCTTGACGACGTAGAATTTGCCGGCGGCGTTCAGCTCCGGGGCCTCTTCCGTTGTGTAGCTGTCAGGCGTGCGTGTAAGAATAAACTTGCCGCCGAACTCACCAACTTTGATCCGTGGATAGGCGAAGCCGCCAGGAATCCACTCGCCATCGTCGGGCAGCTGGGCTACAAGGTCGTCATCGCTGTTGGGCGACACAATCGTGCCAAGACCCAGCGCCGTCAAGACCGCCAGAGAGCCTGCCGTGGCATACGCCAGAAACTCGCGGCGGTTCATAGGCAGACGCTCGCGAGTCTTGCCTACGCGCGTGCGGCTTGTTGGGTCGACACCAGACTTAGCGACGAGAGCATCAGCCTCCGCTTGCGAGATGATGCGGCGTCCCCCAGATTGTTTAACTTTTTCAGCCATCACAATGCTCCTCATCGCCAGTTAATCTTGGCGACGAATTCCAAAAAACAACCGCTCTAGCTATCAGGGCGGGGTCGCTCGGTATTGTAACATACGTCACGGATGAGCGTCAAAGACGATTTTAAGGCTTTCTAAAGCCTTATTTTAATTATTTAGCTGCCTTTTTCGTTGTGCTCTACGGCTGGGTCAAGATACCATAACGCAGGATATTTCCGATCTTGATCGGCACGATGCACATGAATCTCGCCCATATACGAGATTGCGGTTGGCCGCTGGCAGTCCTCGCACGCATAGATGTCATACTTGAAGCGCTCGCTGATCGGGTTGGCGACGGTGGCGTTGATCTCGTAGGCGGTCACGCGCTCGCTGTCGCACCAGCTACAGCGCACGGGGTAGATCACCACCCACTGCGCTTTGCGCAAGCGCCGCTTGTACTCGCGCGCTTTGCGCCGCACCACCCGATCAGGCCAGCGCACATCGAGCATCGCCTCATGACAGCGTGGACAATAGCGCACTTCATGCGGTAAACTAACTTGTGGATTCACCGGCTTGACTGTCTCTCCGGCTAGCAATGAACCACTGTATCCGCACCATAAACATTGTCGCTGATCCATACGATTTCGGTCTTCCTTCCATTGGATAGGTGTGGTTTAATGTAACTGTATCATTTTTCGCTTCCCCTCGTTGTTCAGATCTCTTGGCAAACTCTTTGCAAGCAATATGCGTAGTAACCAATGTGACATAGTGTTAATAAGGACGATGGTTCTCTTGACGCTGACTCTAGCGCGTGATACGCTGTTTTCGTCGTGTATTAAGGGGCGGTTAAGTCGCTGAAGGATTGAAGCTTATGACAACAACGATCATTATTTTAGGAGTCATTGGCGCACTGGCCCTGCTATTCTTGTTTCTAGGTCAACCGTTGTGGTCGTTGTTGAACGTCCCGCGACAAGCTTTGTTCCTTTGGCAAGGAAGCGCTGCTCGCCGCAATCATGCGATCGAGCATGCCACCGTCAATGTTCTCGAGGAGCGCTACGGCACCGTTGCGCTCGACGGCTACTCGACCAGCGAGGGTTTTCGCATCCGCGGCCCGATCGACCCGGCGATGCTGCTCGATGCTGCCCGCGAGGGCTTGCTGCGCCTCCAGCGCGGCGATCGTGCGCTGGCCGTCCACGTGCGCTGCGCAACGACGCTCACCGCGAGCCACCTGGTTATGTCTTCGCTGCTGATCGCGAGCCTCGTGGTGGCCGAGGTCGCCTCAATCTTTAATATTGCGCTCTCGCTGTTGATCGCTGTAGCGCTGGCTCCCAAGCTGAGCCGCTGGCTCCAGCGCTGGATCATCACCTCCATGGATGTCAAGGGCATGAGCATTGGGGCTATCGAGCTTGTCCAGCCGCGGCTGGTGCTGGGTGTGATGCTGGCTGGCGGCGCAGAGTTCGCTGTTCGCACGAAGCCAGCGCGGCGCGTGTATCATACGCCCTATCGCTATGGCGAGCACGTGTTTGTTCCAGTTGAGGCGCGCTCAAAACAGCGCTAGCTTAATCAACCACCTGTAAACCCCTTGGCTGCTGCTAGCCAAGGGGTTTTGTGTTGAGCGACGCTAGCCCCCGGCGCTGGTGCTACGCTACGCGCCCCATGTGCGCGGCACAAATAGCTCGTTGAACGTCTTCAGCGCAAAACGGTCGGTCATGCCGGCGATGTAGTCGACGACCGCGCGCTCAACTGGCTCGCCGCGCCGCTCACAGATACGCACAAGATCTGCTGGCAGCTGCTCTGGATGGGCCAGGAAGTGCTCGTAGAGCCTGCCGATGATAAAGCGAACCTTGCCATCATCAACCTTGGCCGGGCCGCGCAGGTAGACATTGGCGTACATAAACTCGCGCACACCGTTGGTTGCCTCAAGAATACGCGGACTCATACCGATGGCTTTTTCTTCCGGCGGCGCGCCCTCGCCGGTGGCCCACCAGTTGAAGTCGATCATATCGCAGACCATGGTGTTGATGCGCTGCGCATGCGTGATGCCCAGCGTCGCCACGTACTCCTGCGGCAGATCGTTCAGCTCCAGAATGCCCGCACGAATGGCATCGTCGATGTCGTGGTTGAGATAGGCGATGCTGTCGGCGAGCTTGATGATTTGCCCTTCGAGTGTCGAGGCGATGCCCCAGTTGCTGCTGGTGATATCCTTGCGCGACTTGGAGTGCGAGTAGATGCCCTCGCGCACCTCGCGGGTGAGATTCAGCCCCGATCCGTGCTCCAACACTTCCACCACACGCACGCTCTGCTCGTTGTGGCGAAATTTGCGCCCCATCGCCACCGCCAGCGCTGCTTCACCTGCATGGCCAAAGGGTGTGTGCCCTAGGTCATGGCCTAGCCCAATCGCCTCGATCAGATCTTCGTTGAGCTGTAGACCGCGGCCAACTGTTCGGGCAATCTGCGTGACCTCCAGTGTATGCGTGAGGCGCGTGCGGTAGTGGTCGCCGACCGGTGCAATAAACACCTGGGTTTTATGCTTGAGGCGGCGGAATGCCTTGGAGTGCAAAATGCGGTCCCGGTCGCGCTGAAAAGCGGTGCGCACCGGTGACTCCTCCTCGGGTACGTCGCGAACCGCATTGGCGCTGCGGGCGGCATAGGGCGATAGCGTCGCCTCCTCTTGTTCTTCCATACGACGGCGGACAGAGCGGTGAGCGGCATTTTTTCCGCGCTCGGACATCTCGGCACCTCGTTGGTTCTAGGTAGTAATTGATCTGCGTTAGTTCTCTGTGGGAGCGGTGGGCACCGGCGTGATTGCGCTTGAGTTAGGGTTGCCAGGACGGCCGCTGCTGGTTTGGACAATGACATTGCCATAGCCGGCATCGTGCAGGATTTGGGTCAGTTCATCGGCGGCTGTTTGCTCGGCGTCGTAGAGAATGCCGCGCTCTAGTGCGGCAGCTTGCGCCGAGGCACGCAGCTTACTTTGGGCCTCAAGCGTCATATCCGCAATCTCATGCGAGCAGCCTGGTACCCAGCGCGGCGTATCTTGGCTCACGATGCGGCTGTTGTCAGTATCAAGCTCATTGTGCAGGATCTCGGCCCTGGGCAGGGTGATAACAACCTTCGCGATAGATGGATAGCCATCGTTCTCAACCTGCACCTGTTCCTGGCTGATGTTGCGCAGGTCGATGCCAGCGCTAACGCTATAGTAGCCTAGATAGGTGATGCTTTCGGTGCATGCGCCAAGAAAGCCATGCTCACGAGTGATCGTGATATCGTTGGAGATCTCCATGCTGATCGTCTCAAGCTTGGCCTTGCGCTGAATGGCCTCGATCACCAGCGGTCCAGCCTTGATGGTTGAGGTTGGCTGTGGCAGCAGGTTCGCACTTACACCACCCTCGCTTGGGCCAATCAGCGCATAGATCACCACGCCTAGTAGCACAACGCCCAGCATGAGCAGCAGCTTTGTGCGCAACGATGTTCCTTCCCGATCACGTCGACGAGCCATGGCATCTCCTTCTTGTTATTGGCACATAGACGGCTAGTGGCGCTCCTTAACCTCCACTGGTGGCTGCTTGCTTAGCCACCAGCCAACGCCAAGCGCGCCGACCAGTTGCACCCACGGCGCGAGCGTAAAATAGAGCTGGTGGGCGCTGCTCTGGGCCGCTTCTGCGCCGCGAATCAACAGCTCTAGGCGGGCTGCCACAAATAGGCTGAAGAAATACACACCGCCGCTCCAGCCTAGCGCCTGTGGCCAGCGCCGTGGTGCGCTGAACAGCAGGCCCAGCGCGAACCCTAGCGGTACGCTGATCACAGTCCAAACGTTTGGTGCTAGTGCATCGACGGCTGCATTTGGCTGCACAGCAGTGCGGGCGACAAGGGCTACGATCAGGCCCAGCACTATGCCAGCAATGGTCAGCCCTACTCTTAGACGTTGACTCATGGGGTTGGGGTTGCTCCTCCTGGTTCAGGTGCTACTGGTATTGGCGTGGCTGTTGGTGTCGCTGTTGGTGTCGCTGTTGGCGTGGGCAACGGCGTTGGCGTCGGTGTTGGCGGTGGCGCGTAGGTTACGGCGTACTCGCCATCGCGGGCGTTGAGCGCCCGAACGCGAAAATGGATATCGCCAACATCGTTGGTGCGAATCTGCGCGGTCTGTGCCACCCCAACGGCGTTCGCATTGAGCGCGAAGACCACCTTGTCATCGTTGCCTTCGAGCAGCTCAACCTCTAGCTCGCCGCTCGTGGTGCGCGCCCAGACCTCGACATCGAATGTGCGTGCGTGGGAGTCCACGTCCAGCGTCTGCAGCACTTTTTCGCCGTTGGTGTCGAGGCGATAGAACTTAACATGCTGCTGGGTGCCATCGTTGGGGGCGGGCAGCTGCTCTTCGGTGCGCGCCACATCGAGCATGCAGCCGCTTAGCGCTATGAGCACGAGGCCGAGCGCGATCACTCGGCCTCGCCAGTTCTGTCGCAGATTAAGCATAGGATTCTGGTTTGCTATCGGGGTTGTGCGTGGCGCTCTGCGGCACGGCCTTTAGCTCATCAGGATTGCGCCGCACAACTTCGAGCACACTTCCGCAGTTGACACAGCCGAGCTGCGAGCCGACCTGCATGGTTGGACTGAGCATCAACTTTTTCTTACAAACAGGACAGCGAATCATGCTTTGTTCTCCTCGAATAGGGCATCGACAAACGCTTGTGGGTCGAACAGCGCCAGATCGTTCATGGTCTCACCGGTGCCGATGTACTTGATCGGGCGCTCGATCTCGGGCACGATGGCGAAGGCGATGCCGCCTTTGGCTGTGCCATCGAGCTTCGTGAGGGCAATATGAGTCACATTGGCCGCTTCCATAAAGGCTTTCGCCTGGATCAGGCCATTCTGGCCAGTGGTGGCGTCTAGCACCAGCAGCACCTCGTGTGGCGCATACTGCCAGCGCTTCTTGACCACATTGGAGATTTTCTCCAGCTCTTTCATGAGATTGTGCTTGCTCTGGAGACGGCCGGCTGTGTCGATGATGAGAATGTCTGCCTGCTGGTTATAGGTCGCCTGGGTTGCATCGTAGGCCACTGCGCCTGGGTCAGAGCCTGGCTGCTGGGTGATGACTGGCACATCGACGCGCTCGGCCCAGTGCTGCAGCTGGTCGATCGCCGCAGCGCGGAAGGTGTCGGCCGCTGCAAGAATAACGCGCTTATTGAGCTGGTTTTTATAGCGGTTGGCGAGCTTGGCGATCAGCGTCGTCTTGCCGACGCCGTTGACGCCAACCACCAGGATGACATACGGCTTGGTCGAGCGTTCGGAGTACTGCGGCGTATCAACTTTCAAAATATTGACCATCTCGGTCTTAAGCAGATTGCGCGCCTCGCTGGCTTTCTTCAAGCCTTTTTTATCGGCCTTCTCGCGCACACGCTCAACGAGATTGAGCGAGGTCTCTGCGCCAACGTCGCTCGCGATGAGCAGCTCCTCTAGCTCATCCCATAGCTCTGGCGTGATCGGCTCATCGCTTTGGAACATCTGGGAGATGCGCCCAAACAGCCCGGAGCGTGTTTTCTGCACGCTTTGCTCTATTTTTTTCTCTTCTTGCTTGATCTCTTGCTCGGTGCGCTCTTCGCCACCAAAAAGTCGTCGAAACATACGTTATCCTTAGATTTAATTGTGGTAGTCATGGCAGGTATCAGCGCTGTGCGGGGAAAGATTCGCGCTTAAGCTGCTGATTGTATGGCAATGATACCATGCTTCAGATACACCGTTCGAGCGCCGATTGGGTTCATTTTGGGCAGATAGTTGACGCTGGTTAGCCCTAGGGCTATACTCGCCTCAACCTTTCTTTAAGTTCTTGGAAGGAGTTGCCAATGCACCCCAAGATCATGCGCTACCTAGCGCAAGCTGCACTGATTATTCTGCTCTTATCGACACCCATCGCGCTGGCTCAGTCGCCGCTGGCGCAGCCGACGGGCGCTGCTGATTCAATGATGAATGTGCTGTTTGTTGCCAACTCGACAACAGATAGCATTATGGTGCTTGATCCGCAGACCGGCGATGTGATCGATCCGTATTTCTTGGATGTGAACATTGGCGGTGGTCTTTCGACGCCGGGCCAGGCGCTGATGCATCCCGATAACCAGCGTGTGCTGGTGCTCGATCAGTTCAACGACATTATTACCGCCTACGATCTCGCTGGCCACGATCTAGGTGTGTGGGCACCGCAGGGCGGTGCGAATGCCGACATTATGGACGCGCCGCACTCGATGACCTGGCTGCCCAACGGCCAGATGGCGGTAACGGTGGGCCTGGGTGCCAATGCCGACAGCGTCATTCTGTTTGATCAGACCGGAGCCTACCAGGGTCGGCTGATCTCGCCGACAAACGGTCTGGATAGCCCCTACGATCTCTTTGTGCGCGACAATGATCTGCTTACAACGCAGAGCAGCGGTGGCGTCAATAACTTTCGGCCGCTCAAGACGTTCACATTCGATGGGACATTCATCAGCAACTTCAGCTCCGTTAACCGCTTTCCACAGCAGATCGCGCAGGCGCGCAACGGCAACATCTTGGTCGCCGACTTTGTTGGCGATCAAACTGGCATCCTTGAGTACACAAACACACCGACTGGCACGCTGGTGGCGCGCTATGATGATGGCGTGCTGCCATCCTATCGCGGTGTCTACGATCTGCCCAACAATAATCTGTTGGTTGCCACCGGCTTGGGCCTGTACGAGCTAACTCGCAGCAACACAGTTACCCGCACGATTGTGATGAGCGAGAGCCTGCACTACATCGAAGAAGTGAGCATGCCGCGCATTACCGACCTGACGCTGACTTCCACGATCACCAACACGCAGCTGCCAACGCAGACGCTGACGGTCCCTTGGCTCCAGCCGTTTACCACCACGCTGATTGTGAGCCAGACCCGTGCGTTCTCGGCAACCGACGCTGTGCTGACGGCGACGCTGCCGCTGAACATGCAGCTTGTTGGCTACGATAACCCACGCGGCGACTGTAGTGGCTCTGGACTGATCACCTGTACGCTGGGCACGCTGCTGAAGGACGATACTGTCACGCTGACCTTGCAGCTTACGCCGCAGAGCACTGGGCCGCAGACGATTATGCTAGGGGTATCTAGCCCAGAGCTTGATACGAACCCGGCCAACAACACACTTGTAATCGCGCTGGTGGCTGAGGCGAGCATTCGCGTCTATCTGCCCTATGTCGCCAAACCTGCTGTGGTGCTACGGCGCTAGCATCGTCGGAGGCGCATAGCGCGAGCGCCTGTTCGCCCGCTGATGTCTTTGAGCGTCCGCTTGATAGCGGGCGCTTTTATTTTGGCCGCTGATCCTGCTGTTGCGTTCGCAGTTCGCGTTCGTGCAGGTGCTAAAGTGGCGCTAGGATCTTGATCGAAAGGGTTTGGCAGTATACCATGGAGTACTGTTGTGTAGCTGGCACATACCTCCTGTGTCGACTACGTTTCTATGGATGTTCTGTGCCCATCTATCGCAGTAGTACATCAGGAAGGACTGGTTTTATGAAGATCGTTGATCCCCGCCAAGCCTCGATATTCGTTGTCGAAGACAACCACCACAACCAATTTGTATTTGAAATTTTGCTGATCGAGACAGTCGGCGTGCGCTACTATCAAAGCCTGACAAGTGGCAAAGAGCTGCTGAGCGCGATTGCAAAACATCCGACGATGACGATTGACATTGTGTTGCTTGATATTCGGCTGCCTGGTGATGATGGCTACACGATCTGTCGCCAGCTGCGTGATCATCCGCGCTTTGTTGACACAACCATTGTCGCCATTACCGCTGAGGCGAGCAGCGAAACGCTTCAGCGTGCCCGTGAGGCTGGCTTCGACTCGTTCATTGGCAAGCCGATTGATCGCAACCGCTTTCCAGCCCAGATTCGCAAAATATGCGCTGGCGAGGCCGTGTGGGAGCATCGCTTCTAGCACGCTGCCTGCGCTAAATACTGGGAGCTGTAGCATCTTGCGTCAAAACAGCGTCGATGAGCACCGAGATTCAGTAGATCACAGGACTCCCTGGGGCCAGGGTAAACGGTGTGGCGGCCGAATCGTGCGGTATCCTTTGTGGTGCCAACCAAGAAAGGAACCGT
>JABXJS010000044.1 GCA_013538855.1 Herpetosiphonaceae bacterium | reverse complement strand
GGGCACAGCCACGGGCGCACGCGAGCAGCGGGACGCCGCTGGAGCCGACCCGGCCATCTGAGCTGTGCGCAGGCGGGCAGGGCGCTATTTTTTCTGAAAAAGCGGGCCGTGGATGGTTTGGAGGCTAGCGCGGCGTGGGCGGCGCAGGGCATCAGCGGGCGGCTGGTTGGCAAGGACGCGGCGTGGCGGCGACGCAGCAGGGGCGGACAGGGCACGGCCACGGGCGCACAGCCGAGAGCGGGCGGCCATCCTGCTGACGCTGGCGGATCGGCCATACGCAGCGCGGGGTTGGCGATCAGCGGGCGAGCATAGTACCTACGCCACATGGCGGCGACGCAGCAGGGGCGGACAGGGCAACAGCTGGCGCTGAAAAATTCAGCGTGGCGGTTTTTTTAATTTTTACTGCTGCTAGGGCTTGCAAAGGGCGGCGAATTGGTGCGAAAACCTTAACTAGCGCTATAAAACGGTTGACAGTGGTACGTAATTTGCGGAGTACTTAAGTGTGATAACTGAATAGGAATAAAGGACAACAGGAAGAAGGAGCTGTTTTATGACAGAACGAGAACTTAACAACCGCGCTGGCACTGGCAGTAATCGTCAGACGACCACCAATGTGGGCACCGGCCCGAGCGGCCGCAGCCAGCAGTCAGGCAACGGCAACGAGTCGCTGACCGATCAGGCCAAGCATACAGCGAGCAACGCCGCCGACCAGGCCAAAGATGCCGTGAGCAACGTCGCTGACCAGGCCCAGAGCCAGGTTCAGTCGCAGATCGCGGCGCAGAAGGAGAAAGCCGGCAACGCGCTGGACTCAGTGGCGCAGGCGCTGCGTCAGACAGGCGATCAGCTGCGCTCGAACGACCAGGGCATGCTCGGCGACTACGCCAACAAGGCTGCCCACCAGGTGAACGAGCTGGCCGACTACGTGCAGAGCCACGATCTCAACGATCTGATGTATGAGGCCGAGCGCTTTGCCCGCCGCCAGCCGGCGCTGTTCCTTGGTGGCGCGTTCGCACTTGGCGTGCTGGCCTCGCGCTTCTTCAAAAGCTCCAGCGAGCATCAGCGCAGCCGCAGCTACAACAGCTATGGCGGCCCGCGCAGCTATCCTGCGCGCAGCAGTCGCTATGGCCGTGGCCCAATGATGGCGCAGCGCCGCCCAATGCCGGACTACCGCTATGAGGAGTCCTACCAGCAGCGCGCGCCGATGAACCGCACGCCGATGAACCGCACCCCCAACAGCCAGACGATGAACGCTGGCAGCTATAACCGCCAGGGCTTGGAGAATCACCAGGATCAGCTGCGCCGCGACAGCACGGGCACGCCCACGCGCACCAGCAGCGCCACGCCTGATCTGAATCGTAATCGGGAGGACCGCTGATGCAACGAGAAGAACGCTCGCTAGGTGAGCTTTTCTCCGAGCTAAGCCGCGAAACAAGCACGCTAGTTCGGAAAGAAGTTGAGCTGGCCAAGACCGAGATCACCGATAAAGCCACCAAGGCCGGCAAGAACATCGGCTTTCTGGCGGTCGGCGGCGCAGTGGCCTACGCTGGGTTTCTGACGCTGATCGCTGCGGTGGTGATGCTGATCGGCCTCGCCATCCCCTGGTGGCTGTCGGCGCTGATCGTCGGTGTGATCGTGGCCGGCGTGGGCTATGCTCTGGTCCAGAAGGGCCTGAGCACGCTCAAGGCTATGGACTTCAAGCCGCAGGAAACGATTGAGACGCTGAAGGAGGATAAGGCATGGGCCAAACAGCAGATGCACTAAACCGTCGCAACGACGGCACCATCAATACATATCAAAACACGAATCAGGACGAGACAACCGATCAGATCGAGGCCGATATCGAGCGCACGCGCAATCAGATGAGCCATACGATCGACGAGATCCAAGAGCGGCTCAATCCGCAGCATCTCGCCGATCAGGCGCGCGAGGCGGTCTACGATGCGACGGTTGGACGAGCGAAAGGATATGGTTCAAATATGCTAGAGACGATCAAACAAAATCCCATCCCGGCTGCGGTTGCGGCGCTGAGCCTTGGCTGGCTGATCCGCAAAAACAGCGAGACCAGCAGCGATCGCTACTATGAGGACAACACCTACTACCGCGAGTATAGCCCGGGCCGCTATCAGCCCTACGCCGCCGACTATCGCACGCGCCCGCTCTATGGCGAGCAGTACGACTACCAGTCTGGTCAGTCCGGCGATATGCGCGACCGCATGGGCGATATGGCCGACAGCGCTAAGCAGAAGGCTGGCGATCTGGCTGACAATATTCAGGATCGCGCCCAGGACCTGCAGGATCAGGCGAGCTACTATGGCGACCAGGCCATGCAGCAGTTCGACGAGGCCACCGAGTGGGTCGAGGACCAGTATCAGGAGAATCCGCTGCTGCTCGGCGGTGTGGCGCTGGCGCTTGGCGCGGCGGTTGGTATGGCCCTGCCACACAGCCACGTCGAGGACCGCTACCTGGGCCAGGCCCACGACACCGTGATGGACCAGGCCGAGTCCAAGGCCCACGACATCGCCCAGGATGTGAAGCAGACCGCCAAAGAGGTTGGTAGCTCGGTGAAGCAGACAGTCAAAGAAGAGGCACGCGAGCACGGCCTCTCGTAATACCAATTCACGTTGGCGCTGCCGTAGCGACAGGCGGTTTGGGGCGCAGCCCCAGGCCCCCGGCAGGGTTCCACCCTGCGCTCGCGCGTAGTCCTAATGTACGTTGGCGCTGCCGCAGCGACAGGCGGTTTGGGGCGCAGCCCCAGGCCCCCGGCAGGGTTCCACCCTGCGCCCGCGCCTTGATGAATTGGTATAAGCAAATCAATGAAAAAAACCATGCGCAGACCCACCTAGACCACTGAGGCGGGTCTGCGTATTTTAGCGCTCCAGTGCGAAATCAACTGCCGCTAGCGCGTGCAGGCGCGTGGTGTCGAACAGCGGCAGCGGGCTGTCGGCCTGCTTGATCAGCAGGTCGATCTCGGTGCAGCCAAGGATGATCGCCCCGGCTCCCGCTGCGGCGAGGCGGCCGATGATCGCCTGGTACTGCTGGCGCGACTCAGGCCGAATCTGGCCTAGGCACAGCTCGTCGTAGATGATGCGGTGGACGGTTGCGCGGTCGGCGGCGCTGGGCGTGAGGACGTCGAGGCCATAGCGCGAGCGCAGCCGCTCGACATAAAAGTCCTGCTCCATGGTAAAGCGCGTGGCGAGCAGGCCGACGCGGGTGTGGCCCTGGGCGCGTACGGCGCTACCGGTGGGATCGGCGATATGCAGCAGCGGGATGGCGACGCTGGCGGCGAGTTGGTCGGCGACCTTGTGCATGGTGTTGGTGCCCAGCACCACGCAGTCGGCTCCGCCGCGCTCTAGGCGCTGGGCGGCGTCGATTAAGATGGCGGCGGTGGCGGCCCAGTTTTCGGCGTGCTGTAGCTCAGCGATGGGCGCGAAGTCCACCGAGTAGAGCAGGCACTGCGCCGAGTGCAGGCCGCCGAGGCGCTCGCGCACAGCCGCGTTGATGATGCGATAGTACTCCAGCGACGACTCCCAGCTCATGCCGCCGATCAGGCCAATAGTTTTCATCAGGCGCTCCTTTGCAACACAGAGGTGCGCCCATTATACGCGCAGCGTTAAGCATGACGCCGCAGCCGAGCACGCCTCATGCGCGCCAAGGCCGTCCTGCTGTGCAATCCGCCCGCTGCTCCTAGCATAGTAAAGATGCCTTGGCGTGGCGCTGGAGGAGCACCGAGCGCTCTCCCAGCGCTGCCCGGCGACTGCGCCGCTGGCCCACACCACAGACGAGGTGTTCACAAAACGCGGCTGGCTGTGGGGCCAGCTTGGGTATCAACAATGCTACGCCAGCATGGCGCAGTCGAGCGCCGACCGAGCCGCCGTAGGGCCGGGGGCTGTGCACCCGCAGCGCGCAGTCGCCACCAGCGAGCGGTCGCTGCACCACCAGCGTCGGCCCGGTCGGCTGAGCTGTGCGGATCAACCACAGGCGAGGTGTTCACAAAACGCGGCTAGCTGTGGGGCCAGCTTTTTGATGCACAAGCTGCGCTGTGGTTGTGTCGGCGTGGTTCAGCTGAGCGCCTGCGCTGGTGCTGTCCCACGCGTTCACGGGTGTGGCCCTTTCACTGCGGGTGGTTCGCCGCAGGCGGGCTGGCGG
>JABXJS010000003.1 GCA_013538855.1 Herpetosiphonaceae bacterium | reverse complement strand
TAAGTCCAACCGCGACGGCAACGCAGACTACGCCCTGTACCTGATGAACGCCGACGGCAGCGCGCCGACGCTGCTGGCCGTAACCTACCCCGCCGGGCTAAGCTGGACGCGCTAGCCGCCTGGCTCCAGCTCTAGGCGGTAGCCGACACCTGGCTCGGTCAGAAAGAACTGTGGTCGGGCCGGGTCGGCCTCGAGCTTATTGCGCAGCTGGCGCATGTAGACGCGCACATAGTGGTGCTCGTTGGTGTAGGCTGGCCCCCAGACGGCCTTGAGCAGCTGGCGGTGGGTGAGCACCTTGCCGGCGTGCTCAATCAGCGTGCTGAGCAGGCCGTACTCGTTGGGCGTGAGGTGCACCTCCGCATCAGCGGCCCAGACCTGGCGGCGGCTACGATCGACGCGGATCGCGCCGAACTCCACGACGGGCGTCGCGCTCGCGGTGCTGTGCTGGGCGGTGTGGCGCAGGGCGACGCGCATACGCGCCATCAGCTCGCTCATGCCAAAGGGCTTGGTCAGGTAGTCGTCGGCACCGCTGTCGAGGGCCTGGACCTTATCGTGCTCTTGGCCGCGCGCGGACAGAATAATGATCGGCACGGTGCTCCACTCGCGCAGGCGCTCGATCACGGTGAGGCCGTCGAAGTCGGGCAGGCCCAGATCGAGAATCACCACATCGGGCTGCTGCTGGGCGGCGAGCTGGAGGCCCTCGCTGGCGGTGGCGGCCTCCAGCACCGTAAAGTGCTGACTGCGCAGCGAGGCGCGCAGAAAGCGGCGGATGGGCAGCTCGTCCTCAATAATCAAGATACAAGCCATAGCTTTATTCTCCGTCCTGAAGCGCGGCGGCCTCAGTCTCAAGCGCTGGTGGCGTGCCAGCAACCGGTACGGTGAAGTGAATCCATGCGCCGCCGCCGCTGCGGTTCTCGGCCCAGATGCGGCCACCGTGGGCGTGCACGATGCTGCGGCAGATGGCGAGGCCCAAGCCCGCGCCAGCGATGCCGGTGTCGCTGCTGGAGCCGCGGGCGAACTTCTCGAAAATCTGTTCGAGGTTTGCAGGCGCAATGCCGGGGCCGCGATCACCGATGCTGATCTGCACGTGCTGGTCAGGCAGGACGTGGGCGCTGATCGTGAGCGGGCTGGCTGGCGGCGTATACTTGAGCACATTCTCAACGAGGTTGGTCAGGACCTGATCGATCAGCTCGCTGTCGAAAGGGATCAGCGGCAGGTCGATGGGCACATCGACGTGGACCTCGCGCTGCTCCAGCGGCTTGCGCAGCCGATGCAGCACGACGCCAAGCGCCTCATCGAGCGGCTGCCACTCGCGCTTAATCTGAATGCTGCCGGACTCAAGGCGCGTCATATCGAGCAGATTGCTCAGCAGGCGATTGAGGCGCTGGCCCTCGTCGGCGATGCTCTGGAGCAGCTCGGTCTGCACGGCGGCGGGCATCTCGTCGGCTGAGTCGAGCAGACTGGTGGCGGCTCCGGTGATCGAGGCCAGCGGCGTGCGCAGATCGTGGGAGACGGAGCTGAGCAGGGCGTTGCGCAGGCGCTCGCTCTCGACCTGCACGGTGGCGGCCTGGGCCTCGTCGGCGAGGCGGGCGCGCTCAATGGCGATGCTGGTGTGGCTGGCGAAGGTCTCCAGCAGGCGCATCTGCTCGGGGATGAGCAGCAGGTTGGGCTGGTTGGGCCGCACGGCGAGCACGCCGACCGGGCCGTGCGGCGAGACGAGCGGCAGGTAGAGCGCCTGTGCGCTGGGCAGCGTCTGCGTGAACATGCCCGCGGGCTGCTGGTGGTCAAAGACCCACTGCGCCGTGCTCTGCTCGCGGGCGGCGAGCGGCGCGGACAGCTCGTGGCCGACATAGGGCGCGACATTGCCGTCTGCGCTTGGCAGCAGCACCGCTGCCTGGCTCTCGAAGACATCGCTGATGTGCTCGACGGCGATGCGCAGCAGGTTGGCGAGGCCGCGGTTGCTGGCGAGCGCCCGCGAGAGCGCGTAGAGTGCGGCGGTGCGGCGCTCGCGCTGCTGCGCATACTCGGCCTGCTGGCGAATGCGGATGGTCAGCGAGCTAATGACCAGCGCCACGATCAGCATCACTAAAAACGTCCACAGATACTGAACATCGGACACCGCAAACGTGTAGTAGGGCGTGATGAAAAAGAAGTCGAAGCCCGCCACACTGAGCATCGAGGCCAGCACCGATGGTCCGCGGCCGTAGCGCGAGGCCACCCACGTAACCCCCAGCAGATAGACCATGATCAGATTTGACTGCTCCAGATAGGGAAAGAGCAGCTGGGCGACCAGCGTGCATAGCAGCACCACCGCTGCGCTGACGCTGTACTCGCGCTTGGGCGTGGGATATGGCGCGCTGGCGCGCTGGGCTGACGGCGCAGCGGCGGCGCTGCCGGTGATGACATAGACATCGATGGGGCCGCTGCTGCGGATGATCTCATCGACGATGGAGCCGTGGCGCAGCTCGTGCCAGCGCGAGCGGGCCGGCTTGCCGACGATCAGCTTGGAGACATTGCGCTGCTGGGCGCACTCCATGACCGTTGTGCTGATGCGCGCCCCAGTGAGCGTGACGGTTTGCGCGCCAAGCTGCTCGGCGAGGCGCAGCGTCTCAACGATGCGCTGGCGATCCTCGGCGGCGAGCTGGGCGTGGCCGGGCGTCTCGACGTAGGCGACGATCCACTCGGCGTGCATCTGCTGGGCCATGCGGCGGCCGGTGCGCACAAGGCGTGCGGAGAGCGGGCTGGGGCCGATGCACACCAGCAGGCGCTCGGTGGTTGGCCAGGTGGTCGGGATGGCGTGGTCGCTGCGGTAGCGCTGCATCTGTTGATCGACGCGCTCGGCGGTGTGGCGCAGCGCCAGCTCGCGCAGGGCGATCAGATTGCCCTTGCGAAAAAAGTGCCGCAGGGCCTGATCGACCTGAACGGGGACGTAGACTTTGCCGTCGCGCAGGCGCTGGCGCAGCTCGTCCGGCGGCAGGTCGATCAGGCGGATATCGTCGGCGCTGTCGATGATCGAGTCGGGCACGGTCTCGCGCACGCTGACGCCGGTGATCTGGGCGACCACATCGTTGAGGCTCTCCAGGTGCTGGATGTTGACCGCTGTGTAGACATCGATGCCGCTATGCAGCAACTCCTCGACATCCTGCCAGCGGTAGGTGTGGCGGCTGCCCGGCGCATTGGTGTGGGCCAGCTCGTCGAGCAGAATCAGCGCTGGGCGGCGGTCGAGCGCAGCATCAAGATCAAACTCGTGCAGGCGCGCCTGGTGGTACGTAAGACTGCGCAGCGGCAGCTGCTCAAGGCCAGCGAGCAGCGTCTTGGTCTCGGCGCGGCCGTGGGTTTCGACATAGCCGATGACCACATCGACCCCGGCGCGCTGGCGCTGCTGGGCGGCCTCGAGCATGGCGTAGGTCTTGCCCACGCCAGCGGCTGCGCCTAAAAAGATGGTGAGCTGCCCACGCTCCTCGCGGGCAGCCTCGGCGTGAATGCGCTGCAGCAGCGCCTCTGGATGCGGTCGCTTCATGCGGGGGTGCTCCTTGGCCACACGCTTAGATCGGCCACTGATAGGCTAGCTCAAGCCAGATCAGCCAGCCGATGCTGATCAGCAAGGCGGTGTTGAGCACATAGTGGCCCACGATCGTCTTGAGCGTGGGAGCAGCCGTTTGCTGCTCCGGCGGAACCCAGCGGTACGACTGAACGCGCTCCAGCGGGGCGGTGTGGTCGAGCTGAAAGCGCCCATGGTGCTTGAGCGCCGAGCGCAGGCTCCAGTAGCAGTGCCCCATCCCAACAATGATATAGCCGACCACGGTAAACAGCACGATCATCCAGTGGCTGGCGCGCGAGTGCGCGCTCATGCGATCAATCGTGATCGCCCCCCCCAGCATCCCCATGCAGATCCAGTCAGTTGGCAGCAGCTGCTGCCGCAGTGATTTCATCAGCGTGATTCCTTTGTGCTATGACGTTCTCTGCGCTTTAGGATAGGCGCATTGAGATAAAAAAAGCATCAAGATTTTGCACGGCGCTGTAAAAAATCCATCAGCGCTCCGCCTGCCAATCTTTATGTGTTTTTTATAGCGCGGCGGGGCTTCTTTACACTGTTTTGATGGCGTTCCTGGTTCAATAGATAGGCGCACACGGTGTGCGGGTGCGGCGGGGCGATCCCCGCGCCGCCAGGGCTGCGCCCGCTGGTTGATTGTGCATGCAAGCATTTAAGGAGCAATCCAATGGACGGACTATTTATCAGCATTGTGGTTGGCTTTTGGCTGATCACCTGGGCCATGATCTGGCTGTTTGAGCGGATCGGGCAGGAGGGCCAGCAGTGATGCTCTATATTGCTGGCGCTGTGGTCGCCGGGCTGCTGGTTGTGTACTTGGGCGTGGCCCTGCTGAAAGCGGAGTGGTTCTGATGCAATGGCAAAGCTATACGCAGCTGGCGCTGTATCTTGGGCTGCTGCTGGTGTGTGTGAAGCCGCTGGGCGCGTACATGGCGCGAGTCTACAGCGATCAGCCGTTTGGGCTTGACCGTCTGCTTGCCCCGGTCGAGCGCGGCATCTACCGGCTGGCTGGCGTGGAGCGCAAGGCCGAGATGGGCTGGAAGACCTACGCCGGGGCGGTGCTGGTGTTTAATCTGCTTGGCCTGCTGGTGGTCTACCTGCTGCAGCGGATTCAGCAGTGGCTGCCGCTGAATCCGGCGCAGCTGCCTGCGGTCACCGCCGACTCAGCCTTCAACACCGCGATCAGCTTCGCCTCCAACACCAACTGGCAGGGCTACAGCGGCGAGACATCCTTGAGCTACCTCACGCAGATGGCCGGGCTAGGCGTGCAGAACTTTCTCTCCGCTGCCACGGGCATGGCCGTGCTGGTGGCGCTGATCCGTGGCCTGAGCCGCCAGAGCGTGCGCACATTGGGCAACTTTTGGGTTGATCTGACGCGCTCGACGCTCTACATTCTGCTGCCGCTGGCCTGCGTGGTCACGCTGCTGCTGGTGTCGCAGGGCGTAGTGCAGAGCTTCGACCCCTACCAGTCGGCCACGCTGCTGCAGCCGACCACATCCAGCGACGGCACGCCGGTCACGCAGCAGGTGCTGCCGCTTGGCCCGGCGGCCTCGCAGATCGCCATCAAGCAGCTTGGCACCAACGGCGGCGGCTTCTTTGGCGTCAACTCGGCGCACCCGTTTGAGAACCCAACGCCGCTGAGCAACCTCGTTGAGATGCTGGCGATTCTGCTCATTCCGGCGGCGCTGTGCTACACCTTCGGCGTGATGGTTGGCGACCGGCGGCAGGGCTGGGCGGTGCTGGCGGCGATGACGCTGATCTTTGTGGCGTTTATGGCGCTGTCTGTCGCGGCAGAGCAGCAGGCCCCGCCGCTGGAGTCTGGCGCGCCGCTGGCCACGGCCGCGACGCCGCTGCAGGCTGGCGGCAATATGGAGGGCAAGGAGACGCGCTTTGGCATCGCCAACTCGGCGCTGTGGGCCACGGCGACAACGGCGGCCTCCAACGGCTCGGTCAACTCCATGCACGACGCCTACACTCCACTGGGCGGGATGGTGCCCATGGTGCTGATGCAGCTGGGCGAGGTGGTCTACGGCGGCGTCGGCTCCGGCCTGTACGGCATGCTCACCTTCGCGATCATCGCCGTGTTTGTGGCGGGCCTGATGGTCGGCCGCACGCCGGAGTACCTGGGCAAGAAGATTGAGACCTTTGAGATGAAGATGGCGGCGCTGATCATCCTCATCCCCTGCGTCACGGTGCTGCTGGCGACAGCGCTGGCGGTGAGCACGGACGCTGGCCGCGCCACCGTGGCCAACCCCGGCCCGCACGGCTTCAGCGAAATTTTGTATGCCGCCTCGTCGGCAGGCAACAACAACGGCAGCGCCTTCGCGGGCCTCGGCGCGAACACGCCGTTCTACAACATGCTGCTGGGCCTGGCGATGCTCAGCGCCCGCTACTGGCTGATTGTGCCGACGCTGGCGCTGGCTGGCGCGCTGGTGCGCAAGCAGCGCGTGCCCACAGGCGCAGGCACCCTGCCGACCCACACGCCGCTCTTCGTGGGCCTGCTGATCGGCGTGGTGCTGATCGTCGGTGCGCTCACGTTTATTCCGGCGCTGGCGCTTGGCCCGATCGTTGAACAGCTGATGCTGTAGAGGAGAACAATCATGCTTCAGCAGCATACTCATTCCCATCAGCCGCGCCCGTTGTTCGACCCGCAGATTATGCGCGGGGCGATCATGGCCGCGGTGCGCAAGCTCGATCCGCGCCACCAGGTGCGCAATCCGGTGATGTTTGTGGTCGAGGTTGGCAGCGTGCTGACCACCGGTCTCGCCATTCAGGCCAGCCTGGGCCAGGGCGAGGCCAGCCCTGGCTTCATCTGGGCCATCGCGCTGTGGCTGTGGTTCACCGTGTTGTTCGCCAACTTCGCCGAGGCGGTGGCCGAGGGCCGCGGTAAGGCCCAGGCGGCCACGCTGCGCCAGTCGCGCCGCGATGTGCAGGCCAAGCAGCTGTCCAGCACCGACCGCAGCCGTGGCTATACGACCGTGCCCTCCACCAGCCTGCGCAAGGGCGATCTGGTGTTGGTCGAGGCGGGCGATAGCATCCCCGGTGACGGCGATGTGATCGACGGCGTGGCCTCGGTCGATGAGAGCGCCATCACCGGCGAGAGCGCGCCGGTTATTCGCGAGAGCGGCGGTGATCGCTCGGCGGTGACTGGCGGCACCCGCGTGCTGTCCGACTGGCTGATCGTGCGCATCACGGCCAATCCCGGCGAGACGTTTCTGGATCGCATGATCGAGATGGTCGAGGGCGCGAAGCGCCAGAAGACGCCTAACGAGATCGCCCTCAACATCTTGCTCGCCAGCCTGACGATTATCTTTTTGTTCGCCACGGTCACGCTGCTGCCATTTTCGCTCTACAGCGTCGCGGCGGTTAAGGCGCTCGACCCAGCCAGCAGTGCAGCGCCAGTCACGGTGACGGTGCTGGTGGCGCTGCTGGTCTGCCTCATCCCCACCACCATCGGCGGCCTGCTGTCGGCCATCGGCATCGCCGGCATGGATCGCATGATCCAGGCGAATGTGATCGCCATGTCCGGGCGCGCCGTCGAGGCCGCTGGCGATGTCGATGTGCTGCTGCTGGATAAGACCGGCACGATTACGCTGGGCAACCGCCAGGCGACCGCCTTCCTGCCTGCGCCCGGCATCAGCGCCGCGCGCCTGGCCGACGCCGCCCAGCTCGCCTCGCTGGCCGATGAGACGCCCGAGGGGCGCTCGATTGTCGTGCTGGCCAAGGAGCAGTATGGCATCCGCGAGCGCTCGATCCACGCGCTGGAGGCCGAGTTCATCCCCTTCAGCGCCCAGACGCGCATGAGCGGCGTGCAGGTGCCGGATCGCACGATCTGGAAGGGCGCGGTCGATGCGATCGAGCGCTATCTGCAGGATCGCCGCGCTGCGCTGCCCGCCCAGGTGCGCGCCGATGTCGAGACAATCGCGAAGGCCGGCGGCACGCCGCTGGTGGTGGTCGAAGATGTGACCGTCCTGGGCGTGATCCAGCTCAAGGATATCGTCAAGGGCGGCATCAAGGAGCGCTTCGGCGCGCTGCGCCAGATGGGCATCAAGACCGTGATGATCACCGGCGACAATCCGCTGACCGCCGCCGCTATCGCCGCCGAGGCCGGCGTCGATGACTTCCTGGCCCAGGCCACGCCAGAGAACAAGCTGGAGCTGATTCGCGAGTATCAGCGCGGCGGCCGCCTGGTGGCCATGACCGGCGATGGCACCAACGATGCGCCAGCGCTGGCCCAGGCCGATGTCGCTGTGGCCATGAACTCCGGCACCCAGGCGGCCAAGGAGGCCGGCAACATGGTTGATCTGGACTCCAACCCGACCAAGCTGATCGAGGTGGTCGAGATCGGCAAGCAGCTGCTGATGACACGCGGCGCGCTGACGACCTTCTCGATCGCCAACGATATCGCCAAGTACTTCGCGATCATTCCGGCGGCCTTTGCCACGACCTACCCGGCGCTCAACCGCCTCAACATTATGCGGCTGGCCTCGCCGCAGAGCGCGATCATCGCGGCGGTGATCTTCAACGCGCTGGTCATTGTGGGGCTGATTCCGCTGGCGCTGCGTGGCATTGCCTACCGCCCGGTTGGCGCGGCGCTGGTGCTGCGGCGCAATCTGCTGATCTACGGCCTGGGTGGGCTGATCGTGCCCTTTATCGGCATCAAGCTGATCGACATGCTGTTGGTCGGCCTGGGCCTTGTGTAGGATGTGAGGTATGTCTATGCGCTCTTTGATCCGTGGTGCGCTGGTGGTGTTTACGCTGCTGACGCTGATCACCGGCGTGCTCTATCCGCTGGCCATGACCGGCGTGGCCCAGGCGCTGTTTCCACAACAGGCCAACGGCAGCCAGCTTGTCGTTGATGGTCAGGTCGTCGGCTCGACGCTGATCGGCCAGCCCTTCGCTGATCCGGCCTACTTCTGGGGCCGCCTGTCGGCGACTGCGCCGTTTGCCTACAACAGCGCGGCGGCGAGCGGCTCCAACCTTGGCGCGCTCAACCCCGCCCGCAGTGCGGCGGCCGCCGCGCGCGTCGCGGCGCTCCAGTCGGCTGATCCAGCCAACAGCGCGCCCATCCCGATCGATCTGGTGACCGCCTCGGGCAGCGGGCTGGACCCGCACATCAGCCCGGCGGCGGCGCTCTACCAGGTCGAGCGCGTGGCCCGTGCGCGCGGCCTCAGCCCTGAGCTGGTGCGCCAGCTCGTGGAGCAGCACACCGAGGGTCGCCAGCTGGGCATCCTCGGCGAGCCGCGGGTGAATGTGCTGCTGCTCAACCGCGCCCTCGATGCGCTGACCGCCGCGCCCGCCGCCGAGCGCTAAGCCTGACCGCTACGGGTGGTCTGCCAGCGCTGGGCAGGCCACCAGCAGCGCAGAGCGACCACGGGTGAGCGGTCGCTGCTGCACCAGCGCCGACTCGGCTGTCTGAGCTGTGCACACAAACCACAGACGATTCGTTCACAAAACCAGACTGGCTGTGGGGCTAGCTTTTTTAATGAACAAGGCTACGCCAGCATGGCGCAGTCGAGCGCCGACCGAGCCACCACATGGCCTGTGGGCCGTGCACCCGCAGTGACCAGTCGCCACCAGTGAGCGGTCGCTGCACCACCAGCGCCGATTCTGGCGTCTGAGCTGTGCGGATGAACCACAGACGAGGTGTTCACAAAACGCGGCTGGCTGTGGGGCCAGCTTTTTGATGCACAAGCTGCGCTGTGGTTGCGTCGGCGTGGTTCAGCTGAGCGCCTGCGCTGGTGCTGTCCCACGCGTTCACGGGTGTGGCCCTTTCACTGCGGGTGGTTCGCCGCAGGCGGGCTGGCGG
>JABXJS010000043.1 GCA_013538855.1 Herpetosiphonaceae bacterium | reverse complement strand
CCGCCGTGCTGCGTCGACAGCCGGTGCGGATTGCCGACGCACCGGCTGGCGACGCAGCACGGCGGTCTGGTTCAGGATGCCGCCCACCGTGTGCGTGCAGGTCCGGCGTGATGCAGGCCCGGCGTCGAGGGTGCCTCTCGGGCGGGCCGCTGCGCGGTGCGGATTGCCGACGCACCGGCTGGCGACCAACCACGGCGCAGCGGTTCAACAGTGACCAGCATGCTAGCCGTGAGCATACGACGGATGGATGCCCAATCTTCTAACGCTAGGTGCTGGGCGGCTGCGTAGGCTGGGCTTGATCCAGCCGTCGCAGGGTGATCTTCAGGCCGCTGCGGGGCTGGTTGGTGGGCAGCCACACGCGGCTCAGGTCCTGGCCCGGCTGGATCTGCCAGGTGTAGCGGCGCACCAGCTCCAGCACCACGAGGCGCATCTCGATCTGGGCCAGCGCTAGGCCGATGCAGACGCGCGGGCCGCCGCCGAAGCCGATCAGGCTGTAGGGCGTCTTGCCCTCGGGGCTGCTGCCGGCAAAGCGATCAGGGTTGAATAGATCCGGCGCGTGCCACAGGCTGGGCATCCAGTGGGTGTAGACGGTGGAGTACATCGCCAGCCAGCCGCTCGGCACGCTGTAGCCGCCGTACTCAAAGGGTGCGACCACGCCGCGGAAGCCGCCGGGCGCAGGCGGGTGCAGCCGCTCGCACTCGCGCAGCACATGGTCCAGCTGTGGCAGCTGGCGCAGTGTGGCGGCATCTGGCTCCGCTGCGCCGAGCACGTCGGCGGCCTCTTGGCGCAGGCGCTCGCGATGCTCGGGATGCTGCGCCAGCTCGTAGCCAACCCAGGTGAGCAGCGAGGCGACCGTGTCGTGGCCCGCCCAGATCAGCAGCAGCAGCTCCGAGATAATTGTTACATCGTCGAGGGCCTCCGACCCAGCCAGCAGCAGGCTCAGCGCGTCGCTGGCGTCCGCGATTGGTGCGCGGCGACGTGTGGACACGAGGCGACCGAGGCGCTGGCGCAGTCGCCGCCCGGCCCACAGCGCGGACCAGTACGGCGTGCCCGGAATTGGCCAGGGCAGCGGTGTGAACAGCCCGGCGGTGAACAGCTCGAAGTCCGCATGGAGGATATGGCGCTCCTCGGCCGCCAGCGGCCCGCAGATGATCAGCGCGGCGATGTCAAAGGCCAGCGCCTTCAGCTCGGCTAGCAGGGTGATCTGGCCGCGCCGCGCCCAGGCAGCGCACGCCTCGCGCACGGCGGCGGCGATGCTGGGCACCTGGGCCTGGAGCGTGGCGTGAGTGAAGGCGGGGCGCAGCGTGCTGCGGCGGGTATCGTGCACCTGGCCATCGGTGAGCGAGAGGCCGCCGCCCATCAGCCGCAGCATTGAGCGCCCCCAGCCAGCGCGCCACGAGAAGTGCTGCATGCCGCTCGACAGGATGAACTTGTTGCCCTCTGGCTCCAGCAGCACCACCGTTGGGCGGCCGAGCAGGTGGGTGCGCCAGACCGGGCCGTAGCGCTCGGCGCGCTCACGGGCAAATTCCAGCGGATCGGCCAGCCACTCGCGAATCTCGCCGATCAGCGGCAGGCCGTCGCTGCCCGGCGGTCGGTTGGCCTGTGGATGTGAATGCGCTACCATCAGCTACCTCCTTTGCCAGCAGCATACCACAAGCGCGCAGCGCCCGTAGCCCAGCCTGCGCCAGTGCATGGAACAGATCGTGCAACACCTCCCTGCCAACACAGGCCGCCGTCCAGCCGCAGCTTGGAATGCACGTGCGCCGCAAGCCGCCGCAGGTGCAGCGGGCGCAGGGCGGCAGCCTAGCCGCAGTTGGGAATGCACCGCGCCGCAAGCCACCGCAGCTACAGCGGGTGCAGGGCGGCAGCCTCGCCGGGGCTTAGGGCGTTTCCAAATCCCACTATCGGTTGTAAGGGGCAAGCCAATGCCAGGAATTGACGCAGTGTGTCAATCTTAACGATAATTAGCTTGACATGTCATAGGCGGCATGCTACTCTACGAGACGAAACCGCAACGTTATCAAATACGCTAGAAGCGAGGATGGGCTATGGATCTTAGCACCCATCCGGTGGGTTCTTCTGAACGCAGTCAATCCACCGCAGCACCAACTTCCACCCGCAATGCCTCTGTTCCCGATCCCACTGCTGGTAGCGAAGAACTGATCAAGCGCATGCGCAACTACTGGCCGCATGACGACTTCGAGGTTATCAAGCAAGCATGGGTCGTCGCCCAGGCCGCACACTCCGGGCAAACGCGCAAGTCCGGGGAGCCTTACTTTGCCCATCCAGTCAATGTTGCCCACATCCTGATCGACCTCAAGCTTGACCCGCCGTCGATCGCGGCGGCGCTGCTCCACGATGTTGTCGAGGACACCGAGGTCACCATCGTAGACATTCGCGAGCAGTTTGGCCAAGAGGTTGCCCACATCGTCGATGGCGTTACGAAGCTGACGCGCCTGGAGGGCCAGAGCCTTGAGGAGGCGCAGGCCAACACCTACCGCAAGATGTTCATCGCCATGGCCGACGACCCGCGCGTGGTGCTGATCAAGCTCGCCGACCGCCTGCATAACATGCGCACCCTCAACGCCATGAAGCCCGAGAAGCAGCAGCGCATCTCACGCGAGACCCTTGATGTGTACGCGCCGCTGGCCCATCGCCTGGGCATCTGGCAGTTCAAGTGGGAGCTAGAGGACACTGCGTTTCGCTATCTGAACCCCGAGAAATACCAGGAGATCAGCCATCAGCTGTCGCTGCGCCGCCACGACCGTGAGCGCATCGTCCAGCGCGTGATCGCCCGGCTCAAGCATATCCTCGCCCGCGAAAACATTCAGGCCGAGGTCACTGGCCGCCCCAAGCATATCTACTCGATCTACCGCAAGATGGATCGCAAGCAGGTCAGCCTTGAGCAGATCTACGATCAGCTCGCCGTGCGCGTGATCGTCGCCACCACCGATGCGTGCTATCGCGTCCTCGGCATCGTCCATGCCACCTGGACGCCGATCATGAGCGAGTTCGATGACTATATCGCCGTGCCCAAGGAGAGCATGTACCGCTCGCTGCACACCACGGTGGTCATCCCCGGCGAGCAGCCCTGCGAGGTGCAGATCCGCACGCAGGAGATGCACGAGGTCGCCGAGCATGGCATCGCCGCCCACTGGCGCTACAAAGAGGGCTTCGGCCGCGTCGATCAGTCGTTCGAGGCCAAGCTGTCCTGGCTGCGCTCCTCAATCGAGGGCCAGCGCGATCTGGAGCCGACCGAGTTTTTCGAGTCGGTCAAGAACGAGGTGCTCAAGGATCAGGTCTTTGTGCTCACGCCCAAGGGCAAGATCATCGAGCTGCCCAAAGGCTCGACGCCGGTTGATTTTGCCTACCGCATCCACTCGGAGGTGGGCAACCGCTGCATCGGCGCACGTGTCAACAATAAGCCGGTCCCGCTGCACTACCAGCTGCAGCACGGCGAGATCGTCGAGATCCTGACCAGCAAGACGCCGCGTGGCCCGTCGCGCGACTGGCTCGAGTATGTCCAGTCGCCAAGCGCCCGCACGCACATCCGGCGCTGGTTCCGCCGCCAGGAGCGCGATGTCAACATCGCCGCTGGCCGCGATGTCCTTGAGCGCCAGTTCAAGCGCATGGGCGTGCGCGCCCCGCTCGACGAGGTCGCCAAGGTCAATGGCTACAAGACGATCGAGGATCTGCTGGCCCACGTCGGCAACGGCGACTGCTCGCCGCAGCAGGCCATCCAGAAGGTGCTCAGCCAGCACACCGCTGAGGAAGACCCGCTGGCCGCGCTGCCCTCGGTCACGCCGACCCCAGCCAAGACGACCAAGCCGGGCATCCGCGTGCGCGGCGAGAGCGGCATGATGACGCGGCTCGCGCGCTGCTGTAATCCCGTCTATCCCGAGGAGATCGTCGGCTTTGTCACCCGTGGCAAGGGCATCACGATCCACCGCCGCGACTGCCACAGCGTGCTCAACGAGCGCAACCCTGATCGCCTGATCGAGGTTGACTGGGGCGATCGTGAGGCCAAGCAGGCGTATCCGGTGCCGATCTTGATCGACGCCTGGGATCGCGTCGGCCTCTGGCGCGATGTGTCGAGCATGGTCGCTGATGCCGGCATCAATATCAGCACGGTGGCTCAGCTGCCCAACAAGCACCACGGCCGCGCCACCCTCGTGGTCACGCTGCTCATTGAAAGCCTCGGCCAGCTGTCGTTTATTCTCGATAAGCTCAACCGCATCCGCGATGTGGTCGATGCCCGCCGCGAGAACACAGCGATTCCCGCAACTCCGCGCTAGCGCGAACAGATCAGATTGCACGTAGGGAGCGCCAGCTACGGCGCTCCTTTTGTGTTTGTGTGACGCGGCTTACAGATGGCGCGCTGCCCGCCTGGTATGCTCTGCCTATGCTTTCACCTGCAAGGAGGATACAATGGCAACTTTGGCAGTGCGCCGGTCGAGTGTGCAGCAGCGCGTGATCAACGGTGTCCTTGGTGGCTTGGCTGGCGGTCTGGTATTTGGGATGCTGATGGGCATGATGGGCATGCTGCCCATGGTCGCAATGCTGGTCAAGAGCGAGTCGGCGCTGGTCGGCTTTGGCGTGCATATGCTCATCAGTGCGCTTATCGGCGCAGGTTTCGGTGTGGCGGTTGGGGATCGCGTGCGCACGCTGGCGCACGGCTTGGCGCTTGGTGCGGGCTACGGCCTCGTGTGGTGGGTGCTTGGGCCGCTGCTGCTGATGCCGCTGCTGCTGGGCATGGCTCCGCAGTTTGGCAGCGCCTTCGAGCCGATGCTGCTCAAGAGTCTGATGGGCCATATGCTCTTTGGCATCATCAGCGGTGGCGTCTACGCTTGGCTTCAGCGCCACTAGCGCAAGCCCACACGCATGATCGTATAGAATAGAGCCTGTACAGCTGCTATGCTTTGCGTGTATGTTACCAGCCACTGCGCCAGCTGCGCGCTCACGCTCCAGCGGATCGAGCAGCTGCGCAGCCTCTGGCCAACGTGCCCAATCCTGGTGATCGATGTTGGCGCTCCTGCGGCCAGCATACCGCCTGCGATTATCGGCACGCCCACGATCACATGGAACGATCAGATTCTCTGGCTCGGCACGCCGAGCTGGGCCGACTGTAAGGCTTGGGTGGCTCGCATGACCGCTTTCGATAAACATGGCTCGCTCCGCGAGGTCGATATCTTCCGCGATCTCACCCCCGCTGAGATTGAGGCGCTGGGCCAGCGCGCACCCATGCGCGAGATCGGCGCCGGCACACAGATCTACGCCCCCGATCAGCCCACCGAGGTGCTCTTCATCCTCAAGTCCGGCCGCGTGCGCCTCTACCACCTCTCCGTCGATGGCAAGGCCCTGACCACGGCAATCTTGGAGGCCGGCACCATCTTCGGCGAGATGGCCCTGCTCGGCCAAGAGCTGTATGGCAGCTACGCCGAGGCACTGACACCATGCGTCCTCTGCCTGATGAGCCGCGAAGATGTGCAAACCTTGCTCCTCAGCGATCCCCGCATCGCTGCCCGCATTGCGGAGTTCCTTGGCCGTCGCCTCATCGACGCCGAGCGCCGCCTGTCCGACTTTGCCTTCAAGCGCTTGCCCGAGCGCCTGGCCGCGCTGCTCTTGGAGCACGCCAGCGACCGCCGCGCCTGGCTCGGTCGCTCGCCCCACCTTGAGGTGCGCTACACCCACAGCGAGCTAGCCGAGATGACCGGCACCTACCGCGAGACAGTCACAAAAATTCTCAATGAGTTTCAGCAGTCCCAGCTCATTCGCCTCCACCGCGGCCGCATCGTCGTCCTCGATCCAGCCGGCCTCCAGCAGATCAGCGCCGGTAGCGCCTAGCGTCACGCCCATCCGTTTGGTCGATGGCCAGCGCAGCAAGGGTGTGTGCCTGTGTGGTGCAGCATCTGGCCGTGCTGATCCGCCCGTGGCGGCGACGAGCGGCCGGCTGGCGCGGCTCCTGGTGTTGGTGCAGGCGGATGGCGCGCGCAGCAAGGGGGCTGGTCAGCGAGGTGCCGTGCCTGGCCGTGCTGATCCGGCCGTGGCGGCGACGAGCGGCCGGCTGGCGGTGGTGCGATGGCGCGCGCAGCAAGGGGGCTGGCCTGCGTGGTTGCATGTCCGACGGTGGTAGGACGTTGTTCGTCTCGGTGAATCGTGGATGCTATCAACTAGAAGGAGCCGTGCTATGTCCATTCGTACCAGTGCTTACCTTGGACTGCTCGTGTTGCTGGCTGGCTGCTCGCGGACGCTCACAACGGCGCAGCCAGCGGAATCGGCCGCGCCCGCTGGCGATCCGGCGCGCCTATCGCCGCATGTGACCATCGAGCCAGCTACGCCTGCGCTGCCATTTGGCCATGACTGGCGCACAGACTGGCGTCGTCACACGGTGCCCTACGCTGAGCTGAGCGTGGGCAATCCGCGCCGTGATGGCATCCCGCCGCTTGATCAGCCACAGTTCGTTCCTGCCGCCCAGGTTGACTGGCTGGCCGCCGCTGAGCCTGTGGTGCTTGTGGAGCTAGCTGGACTGGCTCGCGCCTACCCGCTCCAGATTCTGATGTGGCACGAGATCGTCAATGATACGCTGGGAACAACGCCGGTTGCGGTAACGTTCTGCCCGCTCTGTAACACGGCGCTTGCCTTTGACCGCCGTGTCGCTGGTCAAGCGCTGACCTTTGGCGTCTCGGGCCTGCTGCGCCACTCCGACCTCGTGATGTGGGATCGTCAGACCGAGTCGCTTTGGCAGCAGGCCAGCGGTGCGGCGATTGTCGGCACACTGGCTGGCGCTGAGCTGACCCTGCTGCCAGCCACGCAGATCGCCTGGCACGTCGCTCGCGAGCAGTACCCTCAGCTGGAGGTGCTCTCACGGGACACCGGCTTTCAGCGCGACTATGGCCACAATCCCTACGCAGGCTACGACAGCAGCCAGCGCCCATTTCTGTTCAATGGCCAGCTTGACCAGCGCTTGCCAGCCATGCAGCGGATCGTAGGCGTGCGCATTGATGCTACTGCGGTGGCCTACCCCTTCGAGCAGCTCGCCCAGCGCCGGGTTATTCGCGATACCATCGCTGGCCAGCCGGTGGTGATCCTCTACGCGCCGGGCCTACGCTCGGCGCTTGATCAAGCCAGCATCGCCCGTAGCGCGGATGTCGGCAGCGGCACAGCCTGGCGACCGCTGGCCAACGGCCAGCCGCTGACGCTGGAGTGGCGCGACGGTGCTATTCGCGACCGTGAGACCAACAGTGTGTGGAGCGTATCCGGCCATGCGCTCACCGGTCCACTTGCTGGCGCGCAGCTGGAGCCGCTGGTCCACGCGAATCACTTCTGGTTTGCCTGGGCTGCGCTGGCCTGTGCGGGCGTGGCCGAGTGTCGTATCTGGCAGCCGTAGCGCGTTGATCGTCAGGCTTCCACTTCTGGTTTGGCTGGGCTGCGCTGGCCTGTGCGGGCGTGGCCGAGTAGGGCATCTGGCAACCGTAGCGTGTTGATCGTCGGCTGTCAATCGTGGTGGGGCAGCGCACCCGCAGTCCACCCAACGCTATGCGTTGGGTCCCCGGGTGGCCACGGTTGAGCGGCTGGATCAGCACCAGCGCCGCCCAAAGGGCACCCGTTTGGCTGAGCCGCAGCCACAGACCACAGACGCTTCTTTTTCTAAACCTGATCCCTGGAGCGCGCATATAGCTCGGCGGAGATGCTGCTGGAGCCGTTAGGGCGGCTGTGGGCTGGACCGTCTGGCGACAGCACAGCGCCCGGCGGCTAGCGGCACACCGGGCGCAGCTGGAGCGGATGGATGGGGCAGCTCAGCGGCGGCGGGCCTGCTTTGTTTGAGCCAGGACCTCTTCGTAGGCGCGCACGACCTGTGCCCCGACAACCTCCCAGCTATGCTGGAGCGCGCCCTGGCGATTAGCGCTGCTGACAGACTGGCGCAGCTGCGGGCTAGCGATAAAGGTGGCCAGCGCACCGGCCAGCAGCTGAATATTGCCAACCGGCACAAGCAGATTGCCTGGATGGCGCTGCAGCACACCGGCGTAGCCTGCGTTGGCGTAGGCGACAATTGGCAGACCGGCGGCCATGGCCTCGATCAGCACATAGCCAAAGCTCTCTTGGCCAGTGGCCGTGGCGCAAAACATATCGGCGCTGGCCATGAGGCGCGGCAGCACCTCGGCGGGCACATAGCCTAGCCACTCGACGTTTTTCAGATCGAGGTCGGCGGCCAGCTGGTGCAGCGCCTCGCGCTCGGGGCCATCGCCAGCGATCACGAGCCGGACAGCATCATGGTGCTCGCGCTCCACGAGCTGATATGCACGTAGCAGATGATCAACGCCCTTGCGCACCTCGAGCCTGCCGACTGTCATCAGTGTAACGCGGCCATCGGCGTACTGTGGCAGGCGGGGCTGCGCGGCGGCGGCGGCGAAGGCCTGCGTATCGACGCCGACGCCGATCACCTCGTACTCGCCAGGAAAGAGCGCCTGCGCTGTCTCAACAGCGGCCGACGAGATCGCCAGGCGCTTATGGATGTGGCGCAGCGATGGGCGCTGGAGCCGGGCCAGCTGGCGCAGCAGCCACAGGCGCGGCGAGCGGTCGATGCGGATCTGGAACGTCAGCAGGTGCGCGGCGTCTGAGTGGGCGAGCAGGCGGCCGCTCATGGTTGGCGAGTAGGGTGCCTGCACGTGCAACACATCGCACTGCTCCTCGTGGAGCAGTCGGCGCAGTGCGCGGCCGGAGCGCAGCACAATTGGCACCGAGGTGGACGAGCCGCTGCCCTTGAACGGCAGCGACATGCCCAGCGGGATCACGCGCTCTGGCAGCGGCTCGTCGAACTGTGTGCCGCCAGAGAAGACCACCGCCTCGTGGCCGTGGCGCTCCAGGTAGCGCACCATGCCGCGCACGTACTCCTGCACGCCGCCGGCGCGGTGCATATGGTCATCAAGTAAGAAGCCAATTTTCATACTAGAGCTTGCCACCTTCAGCGAGCTTATAGCCTACGCCGCGCACAGTGAGGATGCGGCGCGGCTTCGAGGGCTGCTCCTCGATCTTCTCGCGCAGGCGGCGCACGCACACATCGACAAGGTTCGTCTGCCCAACATACTCATAGCCCCAAACCTCGCGGAACAGCACCTCGCGGTCGAAGACCTGCCCGGCGTTGGCGGCCAAGAAGTAGAGCAGCTCAAACTCCATGGGCGTGAGGTTGATCTCCTCGCCAGCGAGCAGGACGCGGTGGCGCGGCTCGTCGATCTCCAGATCGCCGATGCGCACAATTGGCGGCGCTTTGCGATGCTGATAGCCCTCGACGCGGCGCAGAATGGCCTCGACGCGGGCGAGCAGCTCGGCGGCCCGAAACGGCTTGGTGATATAGTCGTCGGCTCCTAGCTCGAAGCCATGCACCACATCGTCGGTGCCATCGCGGGCCGTCAAGATGATAATTGGCACATCGGAGCGGGCGCGAATGCGCTCGGTGACGCTGAATCCATCGACGTAGGGCATCATCACATCGAGGATGAGCAGCTCGAAGGTGCCCTCCTGATACATTTTCAGCGCCTCTAGGCCATTGCTGACGGTGGTGAGCTCATAGCGCTGATTGCTCAGGGCGACCTCGACCAAGCGCAAGATCGCTGGATCATCATCGGCGACCAGGATGGAGCGCGGTGGCGTGCTGTCGTCCTGGCGATTGCTGGTTCGATTTAACAAGCGCATTCTATCCCTCCAATCCTGGTGGCGTGGCCCCGCGGTGCTTGAGCGCTGCCTGCTAGGCGCAGGACGGTGCCAAGCGTCGCGCAGTCGTGGGCCAAGGCCGATGCGGTGCGCGCAGCCTGTAGCCTGTGTGCGCTACAGGCTGGCGTGATCAGCTGGCTTTGGTCGTTGGCTGTTTGGGGCGGCTGCGCGTTGCTGCGCGGCGGACGAGCGTTGGTGGCACGCCGTCCTGCACCGTTTCAAGCGTGATGATACAGCGCGCAACATCGGCCTCTGACGGGAGATCGAACATAATCTCCAGCAGCACCTCTTCGACGGCAGTGCGCAGGCCGCGTGCGCCGGTCTTGCCCTTGAGGGCGCGCTCGGCCAGCGCCTCCAGCGCTTCTGGGGTGATCTCAAGCTGCACATGGTCGATCGACAGCATCTTCTGATACTGCTTGATGATCGCGTTGCGCGGCTCGGTGAGGATGCGCAGCATGGCGGCCTTGTCGAGCGGCGCGAGCGGCGCGACCACCGGCATACGGCCAATAAACTCGGGGATGAAGCCATAGTGGATGAGATCGTCAGGTGCGACCTGCGCCAGCAGACTGGCCGCCTGCTGGAGGCGCTCGGCGCGCGATGGGGTGCGGCCAAAGCCAATTGCGCCTTTGGTGCCCACGCGGCGCTGAATCAGCGGCTCCAGCCCCTCGAAGGCCCCGCCGCAGATAAACAGCACATTGGTGGTGTCGAAGGCGATGAACTCCTGCTGGGGATGCTTACGCCCTGGCATTGGCGGCACATTGACCACGCCGCCCTCAAGGATTTTCAGCAGCGCCTGCTGCACGCCCTCGCCCGACACATCGCGGGTGATCGAAGGATTGTCGGCCTTGCGCGCGACCTTATCGATCTCGTCGATGTAGAGGATGCCCATCTGCGCGCGCTCGACATCGCCGTCGGCGGCCTGGAGCAGGCGCAGCAGAATCGTCTCTACATCTTCGCCGACGTAGCCCGCCTCGGTGAGCGCGGTGGCATCGGCGATGGCAAATGGCACATCAAGGATGCGGGCCAGCGTCTGCGCCAGCAACGTTTTGCCACAGCCGGTGGGGCCAACCAGCAAGATATTGCTTTTTTGCAGCTCGACGCCATCCTCGCCATCCTGCATGGCTTGGATGCGCTTGTAGTGATTGTAGACGGCCACCGCCAAGATTTTCTTGGCGCGCTCTTGGCCGATCACATACTCATCGAGATAATCGCGAATGGTGTGGGGAACCGGCAGCGTGTCGGGCAACGCTGGGGCCGCAGGGCGCTGATCGCTGGCGATAATGGCGCTAAGCAGCTCGATGCACTCATTGCAGATGAAGAGCGCACCTGGGCCGGTTACTAAGCGATCAACTTCTTCCTGACTTCGGCCACAAAATGAACAGTAGTAGGTTGGCGGCATAAAGGCAGACTGCCCCATTCCAATTGCTCCAGACTTATGTTGAATGGGTGAAGCAGTGCTGCCTCACCCATTGTCGTAAACCTTAATCTTCTTGACCTGCGTCCATGTGGGTCATGATCTCGTCGATGATACCATACTCTTTGGCCTGTTGGGGCGTCATGTACAGGTCACGGTCGAAATCACGGGCGATGCGCTCAAGTGGCTGCCCGGTGTCCTTGGCCAACAGCTCGCGGATGATGTTCTGGATGCGCAGCAGCTCTTTGACATGGATCTCGACGTCTGGAGCGTATCCGCGTGCGCCGCCGCCGGCGGGGTGCATGTGGATGGTCGAGTTGGGCAAAGAGAAGCGCTTGCCTTTGGCTCCGCCAGCGAGGATGGGCGTGGCCATGCTGCCTGCAAAGCCCACGCACCACGTCGACACGTCCGGCGTGATCATCTGCATGGTGTCGTAGATTGCCAGGCCAGCGTTGACCTCGCCGCCAGGGCTGTTGATATAGATGTAGATGTCACGATCTGGGTCTTCATGCTGCAGGAACAGCAGCTGGGCGACCAGCACGTTCGCAATCTGCGACTCAATCGGCGTGCCCAGAATAATGATGCGCTCTTTGAGCAACCGCGAGTAGATATCGTACACGCGCTCGCCGCGGGCGCTGGTCTCAACCACGTAGGGCACAACAGCGGTGGTCTGATATTTTGTTTGTACAATGTCTGCTGCTGGTGAAATCCATTCAAACCAAGACATGCAAACCTCCTGATGCAATAACGAGCAACCGTTGCTCAATGCGAGCTTTGCTCGCTGTACGTTCTTAGAGTCTACCTGAATTTTAGGCGATGTACAGAGGAAATACCTAGGGCCATCGTGTTTTGACGGCCCTAGGCGACTCTGTTGCTGCTTACTCGGCTGTTTCGGTGGCGCTGGTGGTGTCGGTCGCGGCGGCTGTAGCGTCTGCGGTCAGCTCTGGCGCGGTGCCGGTGGCGATCTCAACCAGGCGATCGCGCAGCTTCTGATCAAGCACGCTGGCGGCGACGGTTGGGCGCAGGTCGCCCTCAAGCCGCTGGCGCACGATGGCGCGCTGCTCGGGCTTGTAGTCCTCCAGCAGGCGCTCGACCTCTTCATCGACCTCGCTGTCCTCCAGCTTGAGGTTCTCGTTGCGCAGAATCTGGCGCAGGGCCAGCGTGGAGCGCAGGCTCTCCTCGGCTGGCTCGAGCAGCTCGTCGACGGCCTCTTCGTGCGTTTTGCCAACCAGCTCAAGGTAGCGGTCGAGGTCGATGCCGTAGCGCGCAAACTGCTCGGCCTGCTCGTGGAGCAGCGAGTGGGCGCGCTCGCGGATCATCGCATCGGGCACGTCGTACTCGGTCTCGGCCACGACGCGCTCGATGAAGCGGTTGACCAGCTCGCGGCGGGCGTTGTCGCGCACGTTGCGCTCAAGGCGCTCGCGGGTCTTGGCGCGCAGCGTGTCGAGGTCGCCCTCGGCCTCCTCCAGCGACGGCAGCTCGTCCCAGTCGGGCAGAATACGCTGCTTGATGTCGTTGACCTTCACTTTAAAGGTGACGGTCTTGCCAGCGATCAGTTCATTGGAGTGATCCTCTGGCATCGTCGCGTCAATCGACAGCTCGTCGCCGGCTTGAGCGCCAAGCAGGCCCTGGTACAGCTCGGGCACCAGCCGCTTCTCATCAAGAATCAGCGTGGTCTCTTCGCCCTCGGCATCCTCAGCGTCCTCGTCGTCCGCGTCGTCGCTCTCCGCGTCGTCGCTCTCCTCAGCGTCGGCGTCGGCGTCGCTGGTGCTGTCCGCGACCTCGTCGGTGGTGTCTTCGGCGCTGTCGTCGTCTTCGTCGTCGTCCTCGTCCTCGGCCATGGCGGCCTCGGCCTCTAGCTCGGCCAGGCGCTTGCCATCGACGAAGCTATCCATGACGACCTCAAGCTGGTCGCCCTCTTGGGCTGGGCGCGGCTCCTCTAGCTCTTGCAGCACGACGTGGCGATCGCGCATCTGGTCCATGGCCTCTTGGACGATCTCGTCGGTGATCTCCTCTTCCTCGTAGTCCTCGCGGATCGCACGATAGTCGCCCAAGGTGACGGTTGGCTCAACCGGCACCAGCACGCGGAAGCGGAAGGGATCAAGCTCCAGTTTTTCGATGGTGGCCTGAGCGATTGGCTCAATGTCTTCCTGTTTCAGCGCCTCTTTAAAAGCTGCCTGGATGATCTCGTCGGTGGCCTCTTCCTGGATGACTTCTTTGCCGTAGTAGTTTTCAATGATAAATCGGGGTGCTTTGCCAGGACGGAAGCCAGGGATGTTTACTTTGCTGGCCAAACGTTTGGCGGCCCGCGCCAGCTCGCGATCGACCAGGGCAGCATCAGGCTCGATATCGAGGGCGATCAGGCTTTTGGGCAATCGTTCAGTTGTAACTTTCACAAGCTATACTCCATGTGCGCCTGGGTGGCGATGGTCAACACACAAAGATCGCCTCCGCGGCGACCTGATGCAGTATTATAGCATACCGCACTTGAATCAGCACAGAGGCGCTACTGGCTGAGCGCAGCGCTTAGCCCGCGCTGGTGGCGGCGAGATGCTGGCGGTACAGCGGCGATACGCTGCGCAGCCGCTCGACTATCGGCGGCAACACCTCCAGCACGCGGTCGATCTGCTCGACGGTGTTGGCGCGGCCAACGGTCAGGCGCAGGCTGCCATGGGCGCGCTCCGGCGGCATACCGAGCGCCATCAGCACATGCGATGGCTCCAGCGAGCCACTGCTACAGGCCGAGCCGCTGGAGGCGTAGATGTTCTGCTGATCCAGCAGCAGCAGCATGCTCTCGCCCTCGATAAAATCAAACGAGAGATTAACGTTGTTGGGCAGCCGCTGCGTGCGATGGCCGTTCAGATGGATGTGCTCGACCCGCTGCTCCAGCCCGGCGATCAGCCGATCACGCAGCATGGTGCTGTGGGCACGGTCGCTCTCTAGCCGCTCGGCGCTCAGGCGTAGCGCCGTGGCTAGGCCCACGATGCCGGGCACGTTCTCGGTGCCTGCGCGCAGCCGCCGCTCCTGCGAGCCGCCGTTGAGCTGCGGCAGCAGCGGCACGCCGCGGCGGATGTACAGCGCGCCCACGCCCTTGGGGCCGTAGAACTTATGCGCGGTCAGCGTCAGCAGATCAACATTCAGCGCTTTGACGTTCAGCGGTAGCGCGCCCACGGCCTGCACGGCATCGGTGTGGAAGATGACATCGTGCGCTCGGCACACGGCCCCTAGCTCCGCGATTGGCTGAATGGTGCCGATCTCGTTGTTGGCGTACATAATTGATACCAGCACCGTGGTCGGGCGCAGCGCCGCCTCTAGATCAGCAACGCGCACCAAGCCGTCGCTGTCCACCGGCAGCTGCGTGACCTCGAAGCCGAAGCGCTCCAGGTACTCCGCCGTGTGCAGCACCGCGTGATGCTCGATGGCCGAGATGATCACGTGGTTGCCGCGGCCCGCCTCGCGCTGGGCCAAGGCGACCCCCTTCAGCGCGAGGTTGTCGCCCTCTGAGCCGCCCCCGGTGAAGACGATCTCTTTGCGCCGCGCTCCGAGCACTGCGGCGACGGTTTCACGGGCTTCATCAAGCGCCTCCAAGGCGGTGCGCCCCAGGCGATAGATGCTAGAGGGGTTGCCGAACTGCTGGGTAAAATACGGCAGCATTGCTTCGACAACCTGCGGATCGGCAGGTGTCGTTGCCGCATGGTCAAGATAGATTTGCTCAGGGGCCATGTTGCTCTTCCTGGTTGGCACCACCACAGGGTGCGGCTAATTGAATGTCTCGTTCTGGTCGCTATCCTTGATTGTACTTCTGGCATTTTGGAGCGTCAAGGTAATGAACTTAAGCGCCGCCAGCAGTGTATAGTTGCTGTACTCGCTGCAGCAAGTGACGCGCCCATGATCAAAAATCCTTCTTCGACAACCTTTATCGAGCAGCCAGACTCGCCGCCTGCGCTGCCAGCAATCGATACGCTGTACGAGCGCTATCGCCTGCTGGTGCTGCGCACTGCCTATCTCCTGCTCGCCGACTGGGCCGAGGCCGAGGATGTGGCCCAGGAGGTGTGGATTACCGTCGGCCGCCGCCTGGATACCTATCGGCCGGAGCTAGGCGCGATGAGCACCTGGCTGCACCAGATCACGGTCAATCGCTGCTTAAATGTGCGCCGTCGGCTCAAGCGCTGGCTGCCGCTCAATCAAAGCGAGTGGCAGGAGCGCCACGCGAGCGATCCGCTGCCGCTCGAAACGGTGCTGCGCAGCGAAGAGGGCCAGCGCGTCTGGGCCGGTGTGCAGCAGCTTCCGCTGAAGCAGCGCGCTGTCATCGTGCTGCGCTACTATCACGACCTTTCGTATGAAGATATCGCTACGGTGCTCCAGTGCCCGCTCGGCACGGTTCGCTCACGCCTCCACACCGCGCACAAGCACCTCCGTAGCGTCCTTGAGTCGGAATCATGAAGCGTTTTTCCGATGCTCTGTTGTTGGACTATCTGGACGGCTGCTTGGATGCCAGGCGGCAGGGCCAGGTTGAGCGCGCTGCCGCGAGCGATCCCGCTGTCCGTCAGCGCCTGGATCGCCTCGCCCACGAGCAGTACCTGCTGCGCGCCACGTTCGATGCTGTCCACATGCTGCCTGTGCCGCCCCAAGCGCTGCGCCGGGCGCGCCCTCCTCACGCTGCGCTCCTCGGGCGCTGGTGGCATACGCTCGAGCTGCTTGGCGGCGCGGTGGTGCTGCTGCTGCTCGCTGCGCTCTGGACATTCACGCCCGCTGATCGTCCGCAGCACACGTCGCTTGGCCCGGCCAGCAGCCCCGCCGAGCTGTGGCAGCGCCCCTGGCTCGCTCCTGCGCTGGCTGACTCTGCGGCCTGCCCCGTCTCTACGCCGACGGCGTTCGATGCTCAGGGCGCGCTGTATGGCGCAGGGCCGGTGCAGCTGCGCTTTGCGGTCGAAAATAGCTCGGTTATCTTCACCAGCCCGGTCTCTGCTCAGCGCTGGGCGCAGGGCCAGCTGCCCAAGACCACCGTCATGACCTGGCAGGCCACCACCGGCTACACCGGCCCGATTCTCCTGCGCGGCCAGCAGCTCGATGGCGCGGCCCAAGTGGCCTTTGGCTCCACCAGCGCGCCGCACTCGGGCCTGTTTATCGCGACTGGCACGGGCTTTACCAGCGGCCACGAGCGCGGCGGCAGCGTCGATCCCTATGTCGATCAACCTGGCTGCTATGCGCTGCAGATCGATGGCTCCGACTTTAGCTATGCTGTTGTTTTTGCCGCCCGCGACGCTGCCCCGCCGCCTGCGCCAGCGCCCGCCCCGCTGCTGCCCCAGCGCAGCGATCAGCTCTGGCTGCTGCGCGCACCCTCGCTGATGCTGCCCGCCACCGATTTGGCCAGCTATGCCGTGGCCGATGGCCGCAGCCAGCCATGGGCGAAGCACGTCGTCGCTGTCACTCAGTCCCGCTCCGGCCAGCGCACCTTTACCGTGGCAAACACAGCCGCCGGCGCGGAGCTGCGCCTGTGGCAGGGAACCGAGACGCGCTGGCAGCACGTGGTCGATCTGCCCGGCGGCGCGCTGGTCTCGGGCCTTGACCTGACCGCCGACGATGCAGAGCTGCTGGTGCAGTTTTTCGATCCGCGCGAGCCGAACGGCTCGGTCTGGCTGCTGCGTGTCGCTAGCGCCGATGGCACGCCGCTTGGCCCGCCAATGCGCCTGGTGTCGCTGGTCGCTGCACCGGCATGCAAACTCGTGCCGCCGCCGTCCGGCGCAGTGCTGTATGCGCTGTGCAGCAACTATGTGTACTCCGTCGATCTGGATGCCCAGACGACGCGGCGGCTGTCGCTGCCTGGCCCTGTGCTTGGCATTGCCCTTAGCCCCGATGGGCGCTATCTGTATGCGCCAACCTATAGCAACCGCATGCTTATTTTTGATACCGCCCAGGCCACGTGGCAGCTCCAGGTGCTGCCGGATATGCCCGTCGCTGCCCGCGCCATCGGCTACGATATGCTTGCGCTCAGCGCCGATGGCCGCCGTTTGGTTGTAGGCTACGCTGCGTACTCAGCCTACAACCACAGCAGCAGCACGAAGCTGTATGTCTACGATACAAGCTCATGGACGCTGCTGCAGACAGGACTCGCCCCGGTCGCCGCCGCCGCGAGCACGCTGGTCATCACCCCCGATGCCGCTGTGGCCTACATGATCGGCGTGGATATGTTCAGCGGCAGCCAGAGCTTGCTGGCCTTCGATCTTGTGCAGGGCCAGCTCATCGGTCAGCAGCCGCTGCCAACGATCCAGGTTAGCCGCCTCAAGCTGATGGTGCAGCCCTAGTCAGCGTGCCCGCGCCTGCAATATGTGCCTGCCAGCGGGCCAGTGGCAGGCGTGGCGTTAACCCTGCGCTACGTCCAGTTTCCATGCGCGCCGCACACGCCCGACCAGCGCAACCCGCAGCGCAGGGCATCAGCGCCCGCCCCCCACGCAGGCCAGCGGAGCTGTGGCGGGCGGCAGCGGCACCGGACTCGGCGACGGCACGACTGGCCATCAACCACGGCGCAGATCATCAGTTAAGCATGCGCGCCGCACACGCCCGACCAGCGCAACCCGCAGCGCAGGGCATCAGCGCCCGCCCCCCGCGCAGGCCAGCGGAGCTGTGGCGGGCGGCAGCGGACAGGACTCTGCGACGGCACGACTGGCCATCAACCACGGCGCAGATCATCATTTAAAAATGATACGCCTGTGGTTGACCAGCGGCTGGCTTGCATGCAGCGCCTGCGCTGGTGCCAGGCCCGCGCTCATGGGCTCAGGGCTGGCGTGGCCCCGCCCTAGTCCTCGGTGCGATGGATTAAGCAGTGGGCTGGCGCAGATTGTCTCTGTTTGTTCTAGGGAGTTTGTTCGTTGCGATGACCGCTGTTTGCCTCTACAATGCTGCCTATTGGCAGACAAGGAGGCTCGCTTATGACCACAGTTGACCCTGGTATCACCATCGTGCGCGGCGTTTGTCCCCACGATTGTCCTGATACATGCGCCATGCTTGTGACCGTGCAAGACGGCGTCGCCACCCGCGTGCAGGGCGACCCGCAGCACCCGGTCACGCGCGGCTTTTTGTGCTCGAAGGTCTCGCGCTATGTGGAGCGCACGTACCATCAGGGGCGCGTGCTCTACCCGCAGCGCCGCGTCGGCCCGAAGGGCAGCGGCGAGTTCGAGCGCATCAGCTGGGCGGAGGCGCTGCGCACCATCGCCGCCCGCTTGCAGGCCATCAGCGCCGAGTGGGGGCCGCAGGCGATCCTGCCCTACTCCTACGCCGGCACCATGGGCCTGCTGCACTACGGCTCGATGGATCGGCGCTTTTTCCACAAGCTCGGGGCCTCGCTGCTCGACCGCACGATCTGCGCGACGGCGGGCGCAACCGGCTATCGCTACACCATCGGCGCGAGCGTCGGCACCGACCCCGAGCAGTTTTGCAATGCGCGCCTGATCTTGCTCTGGGGCACCAATACGCTCACCTCCAACCCGCACCTGTGGACGTTTATCAAGCAGGCGCGCAAGGCCGGCGCGCGCGTCATCGCCATCGACCCCTGGCGCTCGCGCACCGCCGCCCAGTGCGATCAGCACATCGCGCCCCTGCCTGGCACCGACGCCGCGCTGGCGCTCGGGATTATGCACATCATCTTTCGCGATGGCCTCCACGACCAGGACTATCTTGATCAGCACACCATCGGCGCAGAGCAGCTCAAGCAGCGCGCTGCCGAGTACCCGCCCGACCGCGTGGCCGCGATCACCGGGCTAGAGGTGGCCGTCATCGAGGAGCTGGCCCACGCCTACGCCACCACCGCCCCGGCCGCGATCCGCATCAACTATGGCCTCCAGCGCCACGCTGGCGGCGGCATGGCCGTGCGCACGCTTGCCTGTCTGCCTGCGGTGATCGGCGCATGGCGGCATCCTGCTGGCGGCATCTTGCTCTCGACCAGCGGCACCTTCCCGATCAACTACAATGCCCTGGAGCGCCCCGACTTGATCCCGCCTGGCACGCGCACCATCAACATGTCCGCCCTCGGCCAGGCGCTTAACGATATCGACGATCCGCCGGTCAAGGCGCTGTTTGTCTACAACTCCAACCCGGCCGCCGTGGCCCCCGACCTCGAGTCGGTGCTGGCGGGCCTGCGCCGCGACGATCTGTTCACGGTGGTGCACGAGCAGTTCTACACCGACACGGCGCGCTACGCCGACATTCTGCTGCCAGCCACCACCCAGCTGGAGCACGTCGATCTGCACAAGGCCTATGGCCAGCTCTATCTGGCCTGGAACGCCCGCTCGATTGCGCCGCTCGGCGAGGCGCTGCCTAACACCGAGGTGTTCCGCCGCCTTGCCGCCGCCATGGGCTTCGCCGACGCCTGCTTCCACGACGACGACGAGACGCTGGCCCGCCAGGCGCTAGATATGGACCATCCGGCGCTCGCTGGCATCTCGCTGGAGCTGCTCCAGGCGCAGAGCTGGTCGCGCCTGAGCCTGCCGCAGCCCTGGGCACCCTTCGCCGACGGCAACTTCTTCACGCCCTCCGGCAAGTGCGAGCTGTACTCCGAGCAGATGGCCCGCGATGGCTTTGACCCGCTGCCCACCTGGACGCCGCCCTACGAGAGTCCGGCGACCAACCCGCAGCTGGCCGCGCGCTATCCGCTCACGCTGATCTCGCCGCCTGCGCACCACTTCCTCAATAGCACCTTCGTCAATGTGCTGCACCGCTACGAGGATGGCCCCACGCTGGAGATCAACCCTGTCGATGCCCACGAGCGCAACATCGACGACGGCCAGCTTGTGCTTATCCACAATGACCGCGGCGGCTTCAAGGCCCGCGCCGCCATCACCGATCGCGTGCGCCCTGGCGTCGTTGTCGCGCCGTCGATCTGGTGGTCGGCGCTCACGCCCGATGGCCGCAATGCCAATCACACCACGCCGCAGGCGCTCACCGACATGGGCGGTGGCGCAACCTTCTACGACAATCTGGTCGAGGTCGCGCCAGCCGCCAGCTAGCGCACGCAGTCGAGCGCGCCGCCAGCCCATCCGGGCAGCGGCGCGCTTTTTGCTGCCCAGATGAGGACAGCCGCAGGGACAGCGACAGGGACGGGCTGCGGCTATCCTTATCCATGAACCGTGTTGATACTTACATGCTGGACAGCAGACAGCTTCGCTAGCGTTAGCAGAAAGGAACCCGCCAATGGCCGTCAAGGTTGCGATTATCTACTATAGCTCAACTGGCACAACCTATCAGCTCGCCCGCGCTGTGGAGGCCGGGGCCAAAGCGGCCGGGGCCGAGGTGCGCTTTCTCAAAGTTCAGGAGCTAGCCCCTGAGCAGGCGATCAACGCAAACGAGAAGTGGGCCAAGCACCACAGCGACACCGCCGACATCCCGGTGGCCACCCTCGATGATCTGGAGTGGGCCGACGCGCTGATCTTTGGCACGCCAACGCGCTATGGCCTGCCGACGGCGCAGCTCAAGCAGTTCCTCGATATGTCTGGCCCGCTCTGGGCGCAGGGTAAGCTGGTCAACAAGATCGTCTCGGCCTTTACCACCACCGCGACCGCGCACGGTGGCCAGGAGAGCACGCTGCTGGCGCTGTACAACACGTTCTACCACTGGTCGTCGATCATTGTCTCGCCTGGCTATGCCGACCCGATCCAGTTCCAGGCGGGCAATCCCTATGGCGCATCGTTCGTGAGCAACAACGGCCAGCTCGATGTCGATGAGACTGCCGCTGCTTCAGCCACCTTCCAGGGCAAGCGCGTAGTCGAGGTCGCTGCCCAGTTCTTGCGCGGCCGCGAGTAGCCGCTAGACTTTCAAGCCATGTTCAAAGCGGTCGCCAGGCAGCGCATCTGTTGCTGCTTGGCGACCGCTGCTCGTGTGTGGTGCTACTGGCCAAACGGGAAGGTGTCCGGCAGCTCGCCCTCCTCCCAGCCGCTGCTGCGGTCGAGCGGCTCGAGCGCGCTGGTGGTGTCGATGTGCAGCAGCACGTCGAACTGCGCCGGCAGGTCGGTGTAGAAGTAGTGGCTCCAGCGCTCGGTGTCCGGCCGGTAGATCACGCCGATGGCGCGCTCGAGGCGCGCTGGCTGCAGCGCCTTGGAGAGCGCGGCATTATTGCGCATGATCAGGCCAAATGCGCCCATATCCAGCTCGTGGAACTGGGCCTCGTAGCTCTCTGGCAGCGCTGGGCGCACCCACTTGCGCTCAACCGGCGCATCCCAGTCGCTGGCGGCGCTGACGGTGCCGGTGTAGGTGCTGAAGCCGATCGACACAGCGTCGTTGCCTGCCAGCTCGCGCACAAGCTGGCCCACGTTCAGCTCGCCGCGGTCGCTCATCTCCGTCGCGCGCGCATCGCCGAGGTGCGAGTTGTGCGCCCAGATGATCGCCTTCGTCGGGCGGCTGTTCTGCTGGTCAAGGTGCTGCACGAGCGCCTTGAGCGTCTCCACCATATGCTTATCGCGCAGGTTCCACGACGACACGCGCCCGGCAAACATAGTGCGGTAGTACTCCTCGGCGTTGCGCACGAGCCGCGCGTTCTGCTCGGCATAGAAGTAGTTATCGACGGCGATGTGCCCGTCGCGGCTGGCGTACGTGGCCGCCTCCTGCTGCAGTGCCAGCAGCTGCTCGACCACCGCATCCTCACACGACTCGCGGCCGCTGTGCGCCCGATAGCCGTAGAGCTGCGGGTCTTGGTTGGCGTACTCAAAGCAGCTGTAGCGCTGCTTGGCGCGCTTGGCCGCCTCTGGATCGACCTGCTCCAAGTAGCTTAGCACCGCGTTGATCGAGCTGTGCATGCTGTACAGGTCTAGTCCGTAGAAGCCCGCCTGCTGCTCGTAGGGCTTGCCCTCGTTGTAGGCGTGCAGCCAGCTCACAAAGTCGCGCACCACGGTGTTGCGCCACATCCACAGCGGGAAGCGCTCGAACGAGCCGAGCGCCGCCTCTGCGCTGCTGTCGCTGCCGCGCCCGCGCACAAAGCAGTTGATGCGGTAGACATCCGGCCAGTCGCCCTCCACCGCCACCACATTGAACCCGTGCTCCTGAATCAGCCGCTGCGTGATCTGCGCTCGCGTGTGGTAGAACTCGTCGGTGCCGTGCGATGCCTCGCCGATCAGCACGTAGCGTGCATCCTTGGCCACCTCGATCACCGGATCGAGCGCATGGCTGCCCTCAAGGCGAAATGCGTGCTGCTTAATCTCGTCGCGCGCGTGCCGATCATGCTGATAGCGCTCTTTCAGCCGTTCCAACATAGTCATTGTGCCGCTCCTTCCCAAGGCCCCACGCCTCTGTGAGGCCGTATGCCGATGGTTGCAGCAATCCATGTGCCGAAAACGTGCTTTTTTAGGAAACGGTGCGCGGTGGTTGACGGGCGGTCATGCTGCGGTAAGGTCTGGATCGTGCCCGCCCGCTCGCCCGGCCGCTGCTGGTTGCGCCGCGCCCGCCGATGACCAGCGCCGCTCGCTGTGCAGGGTGATCGCTGCTGTGCCTGCGGCGGTGGCGCTGGTGCTGGTGCGCTGTTGGCAGGCTAGCCGAGGGTGACAGCGTGGATGCAGAAACGGTGCGCGGTGGTTGACGGATGGTCATGCTGCGGCAAGGTCTGGATCGTGCCCGCCCGCTCGTCCGGCCGCTGCTGGTTGCGCCACGCCCGCCGATGACCAGCGCCGCTCGCTGTGCCTGCGGCGGTGGCGCTGGTGCTGGTGCGCTGTTGGCAGGCTAGCCGAGGGTGACAGCGTGGATGCAGAAACGGT
>JABXJS010000002.1 GCA_013538855.1 Herpetosiphonaceae bacterium | reverse complement strand
CTTCGCCGCCGTCAGCGTGGCCCCGCTCTGCTTGGCGATGCCGAAGTCCAGCAGCACGATCCGCCCATCCGGCGTCTGCTTGATGTTCTCCGGCTTGATATCGCGGTGCACGATCCCAGCCGCGTGCAGCTGCTCCAGCTGCTCCAGCAGCGTTCGCAGCAACCGCTGCGCCGTCGCACCGTCCAGCGGACCCGCCTGCTCCAGCAGCTCCGCCAGCGTCTGGCCGGGGATATACTCCATCGCCAAGATCGTGCGGTTGCCCTCGGTCCACCAGTCGTAGATCTCGGGGATGAAGGTGAACGTGCTGGCGTAGCGGGCCAGAATATCGGCCTCGGCCTGGATCTGGCGCTGCTCGGCGGCGGAGGGCGAGACAATCAGCTTAAGCGCGTAGGTGCGGGTGAAGCGGGTATCTTCGGCGCGGTAGACGGTGCCGAAGCCGCCCTGGCCGAGCAGGGCGATCAGGCGATAGCTGCCGCGCAGCACCTGCGGCTGGCCGCACTGCGGGCACACCTGGGCGCTGGCGGATAGGGCCGTTTGGCAGAAGTAGCAGTGGTTGCTCACACGAGCCTCTCTCATTTCAACATAGGCGTGGTCGTTGTCTCATCTACGCAGAACGCGTCCTGCGCGTCGCAGCGCCCATGGTCTGCGAGGATGTTTAGACGACAGCATTGAAAGAGAGTATAGCAACCATAGCAGGCGCATAGCCGTGGCTAGCGCGGCAGCACCAAGCTTGCGACAGCATTGAGCGGCTGAAAGTGCTCGCTGAGGCGCTGCTGGAGCAGCTCGGCGCTCGATGCCTGCGCGGCAGCGAGATAGTCGGAGAGCGACGTTTGTTTAAAGTGCGTCGTGAGCAGCCACAGCATGGCCTGATCGGGCTGCTCCAGCGCCCGCAGCATTTGAGCGCAGCGATTGCGCTGGACCAGCGCCAGCTGAGCCGGATCAATCGGCTGCTGACGCAGATCAGCCAGCGCGCTTGCCACAAGCTCCAGCAGCTGCTCTGGCTGGGGCGTGTGCCACTCCAGCACACTATAGCCAAAGCTAAGATCGCCAGCGTAGTCGTAGGAGCCTTGGATGGCTCGGCCAGCGCGCGCCAGCGCCCCAGCGGGGCCGGTCAGCAGCTCGAGCGCCAGCAGGCTGGACTGCTCACGCAGGGCGTAGGGCAGCGTGAAGTCGCGCTCTTTGAAGGCGAGGCGCAGCATTGGCACCGCGACAGACGCCGTCGACTGCGCCCGCTGGGTAACAACCGTCGCTGGCTCGACCGGCTCGACCCGCACCGGGCGGGGCTGCGCGGATGCAGGCAGCGGCAGCGCGCTCAGGGCGGCGGCCCAGGCATTAGGATCAAGCGGCCCGGCAGCAAAGACCGTGAGCGTCTGCGGCTGGTACAGCGTGCGGTACAGCGCCAGCAGGTGCGCACTATCGAGCGCCTCGATCTGGGCAGGCGTGCCGATCACGCTGTTGCGCACAGGATGCTGATGAAATAGCGCCTGGAGCATCTGCTGACGCGCCTGGATGCGGGGATCGTGCTGGCGCTGGCGCAGCTCGTGAGCCACAATCTGCTGCTCGTGGGCCACAGTATCAGCGGGAATATCGACAGCGAGCAGCGCCTGGAGCAGCGCAGACGTCAGCTCCAGCGGCGCATCCAGCGTCCAGAAATGATAGCCCGTGCGATGCCAGCCGGTCTGGGCCTGGAGATTGACCCCGTGGGCCGCGAACTGCGCGCCGATCATCTGCTCTAGGCGGTTGGCGAGCACGTGCTCCAGCAGATGCTGCGCGCCAGGCGCGATCAGCAGCGACTGGTTGGCACAGCGCACTGCGCCATCGCACGAGCCAAAGGGTATCGCCACGTGAACCAGGGTGCGCAGCCACTGCGGCTGCGGCAGCAGCACCAGCTGCACACCACTCGCCAGCAGCGCGTGCTGTGGCACCCAGGCACTCCAAGCAGCAGCGGTCATCACGAACTCCTTACACAAACGATCGCCGCTGGCTTCAGCGTCTTGAGGGCAGCGGCCACAGCTGCGACGTCGGCCTGCCGCAGGGTAGCGATCAAGGTGGCCGGATCGCAGCCTGCGCCGAGCAAATCGGTGGTGAGCCAATGGTCGATCAGGCGCTGTGGGCGCTCGACGAGCACGGCGGCCTCGCGCAGCTGCTGAAGCTGAAACGGGCGCAGCTCCGCCGCGCTCCAGTCACCGCTCTGCAGCATGCGCAGCAGCCCGAGCGCGCTATCGAGCGCAGCATCCTGATGCTCGGCGGCCACAGGCAGGGCAATATAGACAGCGCCAGAGACAGGATCGGGATGCAGGCGCAGCTGATAGAGCTGCTTGAGCTGAGCGCGCAGGAGTGTCTGAAGCCGTGAGGTAGGCTGGGCCGCCCACACGCTCAGCCCAAGCTGAAGCGCAGCATAGCGTGCATCGGCCAGCGTCAGCGATGAGGCCAGGCCAAGCGTTGCCTGCTCGGGCATGGCAGGCTGGCGCTCAATCTGCGACAGCAGCTGTGGAGGTACAGTCAGCGGGGGCGGCTGATCGAGCGGCTGCCGCGTTGGCGAGTGGAAGCGCTGAAGCCAAGGCAGCAGCCGCTCGCTGTACAGCGCCGGGTCCGCCGGGCCAGCAACATACACCGCCAGCGGTGCCGCTGCGCGCAGCTGCGCCGTGTAGGCGCTCAGGTCCGACTGTGACAAAGGCTCACTCGGCAGCGGCGCGGTGGGGTTCAGCAGCTCCTGGCAGCGCCAAAAGCCGTAGGTCTGCGGCTGGCTCTGCATGCGGTTGAACTGTTTGATAACCTGATTTTGTGCCTGCGCCAGACCACTGGCAGACAGCGCGGCAAACGGCTGAGCATCGATCAGCGTGCTCAGCAGCGGCAGCGCCGCAGATAGACCAGCGTCCGGCTGATCAACCGCAGCCAAGCTAAGCGCCAACACCATTGACTGAAACGGGCCACGGCGTGATGCGATGACATCAAGCGTAGCGCCCAAGCTATAGAGCTGCACCGCCAGCGACCCTGACGCGGCAGGCTGCGTCAGCGCAGCGCGCCAAGCATGCGCCAGCAGCGCCAACGGCAAGGTGTGCTCGGCACCGCAGCGGTGCCAGCACACCCAGAGGGTTGTCGTCTGTAGCCATGGCGCGGGCAGAATATGGAGATCAATCGCTGGTGGCAGCGAGTGGCTGAGACGGCTCATGCAGGCGCTCCTGACTTGGCTGATTGATCGGGTTGAGAAGCTGCGAGCGCTGGAGCGTGATCCAAGCGCCGAGCAAGATAATTGCGCCGCCGAGCAGATAGACGTAGCTTACACCAAACGAGTCGGCGAGCCAAGCGCCAATGCCAATCGCGAGCGGGCTGCTGATATTGGCCAGCACACCAAAGATATTGAACACGCGCCCGCGCAGGTGGCCGGGCGTCTCGCGCTGGAGTGTCGTGTAGAGCGGCATCTGGTTGAACACCAGCGCAAAGCTCATCACGCCAAACAGCAGCAGCGCCAGCGGCACGCTCGATACAAAGCCCAGCAGCACCGTGCACAGGCCCGAGCCACCGAGGCCAATAAAGACCAGCGTGCTCGGGCGAAAGCGCTGGAAGATGCTCTCGAGCACAATGCTGCCAGCCACGCTGCCCACCACCATCGCTGTGCTGATCAGGCCATAGACCGCCGCGCCGCTCTTGAGCACCGACTGGACCAGCACTGGCGTGAGCGCAGAGTACAGGCCGCTGCCAAAGTTCACCAGGATCACCACGCTGACGACAAAGGCGATCAAGGACTGTGAGCGCATAAAGGCCAAGCCCTCTTTGATCTCGGAGGCCAGCGCCCGCAGCGACAGCTTGGCCTTGCCCGCCAGCTCGCGCGTATCTGGGATGTGGGCTAGCAGCACCCAACCAGCCGACACAAAGAAGGTTAGCGCGTCAATCGTCAGCGCCCAGATCGGGCCAATCAGGGCCACCAAAATGCCGCCGACAGCGGTGTAGCCAATCATCAGCAGCTGGCCGACCATATTGGCCGCCACATTAGCTGACAGCAGCAGATCGGAGCCAACGATATCAGGCAGCACCGCATTGCGCGCCGGGCCAAATAGCATGCCGCTGAGGCTAAGCACGAACGTTGCCGCGTAGATATACCACAGCGGCAGCCCGCCAGTTGTCCAGGCCACAACCACCAGCGAGAGCACCACAGCACCGCGCAGCAGATCAGAGACAAGCATGATCGTCTTGCGGTTCCAGCGATCAACAAGCGCGCCAGCGGGCAGGCCGAAGAGCAGCTTTGCGATCACGGTCATCGTCGCCACGCCGCCAGTCTTGAGCGCGGAGCCGGTGGTGCCGTACACAAACCACATCAGCGCCAGCGAGTGAATCACATCGCCAAAGCTAGAGATCAGCTGAGCCAGGAACAGCAGCCGAAAGCTACGGATGGCAAAGAGCTGCTTCCAAGGCATTCGTCTTCGTGGTTGAGCTGTCATATGGCCTCTTTCTGTGTCGATTGACGCCGCGCAGGGGCAAAAAACAGCGGGCGAGCGAGCGTGTCAGGATGCGCCAAGCGCAAGAGAAACGCGCCGACGCCAGCATTGCCGACCATCAAGTCAGCGGTGGTCAGCGGCGTCCCATCGGTCTCCCAGAGCAGGCGCTCGCCGACGAGTCGGCTGCGGTGCAGCAGCAGCTGAGCCAGATTAGCGGCCTGGCTCAAGTGCTGTGGGTCGGCGCTGATCTGGTAGAGATCGAGCAAAAAGTCACCTTCGCCGGCGATGCCGTGGCACACGCCGGACTGGGTGGTGCGGCAGCCATGGAAGGCGGCGACCGCCGCTTTCTCCGCCGCCGCAGCATAGGCTGGTGCGCCGGTCTGGGCGTAGAGGCGCGCCAAGAAGGTGCCAACGCCAGAGGCACCATTGCAGAAGTGCGGCCAGATCACGCTGTTGCGTGGCGAGTGCGGCCAGCTCCAGCCTGCACCATCGACAACCTCAACGTGAGCGTCGAGCAACGTCTGCGCTGCCGCATGGGCCAGATCGAGGTAGCGCTGCTCGCCAGTGAAGCGGCCTAGCTCAAGCAGGAAGTAGCCAATCCCAGCGCAGCCATGTGAGTAGCCGTAGAACAGCTCGGGCTGTGGCCCCATCTGCAGCGGCCATGCCACGCCAGAGTGCAGCGGCACAGCCATGTGCGCCAGCTGATCCGCGATCTGACGACTGCGCTGCCAGTGGTAGGCGTCATCTGTGACCAGCGCCACCAGCAAGTGGACCATGCCAACGCCGGCTGCGCCATGGGCGATATCGGCGTGCGGGCAGTCGATGGCATCGAGCGCGCGGGCGTAGCGCTGAGCCGCCGCCACATCAGCGGCAGCGTGCGTGAGCTGAGCGAGGCGGGCGTAGAGCCAGGCCACGCCGCCATGGCCGAAGTAGAGGCCCGGCGTCTTGGCGAGGTCGGCGTTGGCCGCAATCCAGCGCTCGCACCACTGTGCTGCACGGCGGGCGGCCTCCAGGAAGGCCACATTTTTGGTCACGCTGTAGAGATCGAGCAAAAACAGACCGACGCCAGCAGAGCCATACTGCACGCTAATCGGCAGCGAGGTTCGGCCACCCTCGGAGGGCGGCCACTGGTGCTGGGGATGCTCGGGCTGCTCGGTCTCCAGCAGCCACTCGCCAATCGCAACCGCCAACGAGTGGCAGCGCGCCTGATCGAGCTGGGCGGCGGTGGCGGCGGGCTGAGCAGCAGCTGGCACGTGCAGCAGACGCCGCACAGCATCCAGCGTTAGCTGCGACTGCTCATCGACAGCGAGCAGCTGGGTGATTGCGGTGAAGAGCGGCGGCGGCAGGTCAGGGCGCAGGTGCTGGAGCAGCGCACAGATGCGCTCGTGCTCTGGGCGCGCATCCTCGGGCACGAGCGGATCTGCGCCAGTGGCGAGATAGAACAGCGTCGCGCCAAGCGAGAAGTAGTCATCGATATACACCGGCGTATGGCCGCTTGCGCGCGCCGCCGGTCGCGAGTAGCCGCGCGTCCAGCCGCCAAAGGCTGCCTGCGTGCCAGCGACCGCATAGCATAGCTCTAGGTCGATCAGCTTAAGTTGGCCATCGGGCAGCACAAGCACATTGTTGGGATTAAAGTCGCGCAGCACATATCCGCGCTGATGGAAGTAGTCGAGCAGATCAACAAGCTGGCGCGCCATATCCAGCAGCGTGGCGAGCGGCGTCTGGCCGCCCTGCAGCGACTGAAGCACCCAGCGCGTGCGCAGCGACTGGCCGGGCAGCAGCTCAAGGGCCACATAGCGATTGCCCTCCTGCTCAAACGAGTCGTAGACCTGCGGCAGATACGCGCAGGGCTGGAGGGCGCTGAGCAGGGCATACTCGTGGGCCAGGCGATCGCGGGCATCGCGGCCGGAGTCATCGGTGGCGATCAGGCGGCGCGCCTCTTTGAGCACGACGGTGCGCGGCGGCGACACGGACGTATCCTCGGCCACATAGACGCCACCCTTGCCATTTTGCTGCAGCGCCTTGCGCACACGGTAGCGGGTGCCAATTGGTCCAGGCAGCGGGGGCGTGTTGACCGCCACCCCGGCGGCCGCGAAGGGGTCTTGGACCCAGGCGGGGGTTGTGAACCAGGGCTGGCGCTTATCGGGCACCAGCTGGCCGTCGGGGGCGCGCAGGGCCGGAGTCATCACACCCACAGGCGAGACGATCACGCGGTTGCGAAAGCCACCGTAGCGGTAGTGCACAAGGCTGCCAGGGCGCAGCGGACGGTCAGAGGGAATAGCAGGCCCTTCGAGATCGCACGTGGCGGCATCGAGCGCCTGCGCCAGCTCCACCGCCTCGGCATCGTTAATCGGATAGAGCGTGATGAACTTGCCCATCTGGCTGCGCAGCGCCATAATGCCCTGGTTGAGCCAGCCAAGCTGCTGCAGACTGCGCGCAACTTTAAACTCAACTCCGGCGGCGATCAGCAGCGGTGCCACGCGGTCGAGCACCACTAGCGCCGAGTGCGGCGTGGCCGAGATGTGCAGCTTCCAGCCTTGATCGGGCAGGGTTCGCCCAGCCTGCGCAGCAACATGGATCCAAGCCGAATCAGTATGCACCGCACGCTCTGGGGCGCTCGCTAACGCCGTGTGCAGCAGGGCCTGAATTGGCTCACGTGTGGACAAGGTTGGGGAAGCAGTCACTGCGCTCATTCAGTCTTCCTCTTGGTATGGATCGTAGGATGCGAAGCAGGCCAGCTGAGTTTGTCTCTGCCGCCCACACAAAGATTTGCGTGGGCGGCTGTGACAAATCGGAGAAAATTACTGCTGCTCGGCGAACGAAGTGAACCAGCAGGTCCAGGAGCAGGTGTAGGTGCAGGGGGCGGCGGCGTCCGCAGTGTCCTCGTCGTTCTCCAGCTTGTGCAGATCGGCCACCGTCAGGATCTCTTCGTTCAGGTTCATTTCCTCGGTCATTGTCAATTCCTCCTAAAGTAGAGTGTTTTGCTAATCAATTGTGCAGTCAACGTTGTTTGCACCTTTATTACACCATAGCGCCAAGGGCACTGCTAGACGCGCAGCGATACATAAAGCGATATGTTTGCGTGTATCGGTCGTATATCTTTTGTAAACCAAACTTTGTACTTTTCCGTCGCCTATCTGGAAACCCTAGCGGCCACATATGCGTCTTGTAAGTAGACCCTACCCTCACGAATTGATAGGATTGAACTACGGCACACAGCAAACCACACAGCACAATGTGCTGCGTGCGCCCTGGTGTCGGTCAAGCTGGAGGCCCATGCCCACCGGAGAATTATCACAACCCTAGCGCATGTAAGGAGGAACACCATGCGTATGCGGCCCGTACTGGCAATGATTTTAGCGCTGAGCATTGGATTGAGCACCATACCAAGCGCGGCTCCCGCACAAGCAGATCAACCCCCAACGCTAGCGGCACCAGCAGGCGGCGATCCAGCGGGCGAGCTGGTCATCGACTGGACGCAGGATTTCACAAACCCACCCTACGCCTTCTCAATCGCCAACGGCCAGCTGTTCTGGGCCAATCAGTGCTCCGATACGGTGGAAGGGGCGGCAACAGTCAAGCTCAAACAGCGCACGCTGCCGGAGGGCTACAGCTCCTACCTTGATCAAGCCAGTCCAGCCGTATGCCTGACCTACCGTGGCATAACGGCGGATGCGGAGTACGTGTACTATGTTGACTACTCCAACGAGCAGATCAAGCGCCAGCGCTATCATCCTAGGGCGTCGGCTGACGTTGTTGTCAACTACTCCAGTATGCAAAGGCCAACGACGCGGCTGGTGCAGGATGATATTTTTCTGTACTGGGGCACCGCCAGCGGCCGCATCTATGCGCTGATCAAGGGCACCAGCATCCCGCTCTACATCGGCAAAACGCCTAACAACGCCACCGTCAACGACCTCGTCCTCGACGCAGACAATGTCTACTGGACCACATCGTATGGCGGCGTCTACCGCATCCCCAAGCAGTGCAGCCAGTGCGATCCCAGCGCCACACTCGCCACGACGCAGGGCCGCAGCGAGCATCTCCTGCTCCACGACAATATCGTGTACTTCACCGACGCGATCACCGTCACGGGCACCAAGCTGCAGGATCGGATCATGCGCGTGCCGACGACGCCGCCATACGGGACGCTGCCAATCTATACAACGCCCACTGATGTCTCGTGGCGCATCGGCCAACTCGCCACCGACGGCACCTACCTCTTTTGGAAACAGCAGTACTTGCTCACCCAGGACAGCGGCCACGTGCTGCGCAAGCCCCTTCTGGGCGGACCAGAGGTCGATATCGCCATTGGGCTAAAGCCAGACGGACAGGGCAGCCTCGCTGTCCACGGCAACTATGTGTACTATCTCAACGGCGGCGCGATCTATCGTCAGCAGCGCGACGCCGCCGCCCAGGTGCGCGACCTGGCGCTCACAGGCATCGAGGTGACACAGGCGATTCAGTCGCTCCAGAACGATGTGCCGCTGGTGGCGGGCAAGCCCACCTTCGTGCGTGTCTATGGCACTGTCAATCAGGGGCCGGCGGCGCAGTCGGTCTGGGTGCGGCTCTTTGGCACACGCAATGGCCAGGAGCTGCCCGGCTCACCACTGTCGCCCCACGAGACCATGCGCCGCCTGGAGCAGGGCATGGTCAATGATCGCGGGTTACCTGAGAGCGGCTGGATCTTCACGCTGCCCAAGAGCTGGATCAGCGACGGCCCCGTGGCGCTGCGCGCCGAGATCCTGCGCACCTACCCCGATAGCAATGCAGCCAACGATCAGATCAGCACCAACGTCGCGGTCAACAATAAGTCGCCGATCTGCATTAAGTTCTTCAAAGTACGCACCCACTCGCCTAAGCCGCGCTACAGCGACGACAACTCGCAGTTCTGGCCCGCCGTGAGCATCGCACGTATGATGCTGCCAACCGACGATATTGAGATCTACCCTAGCCAGCACACTTTGGAGGAAGGCGCATGGCCGGGCTACAGCCCCTACGAGCTGCCCGACGACGACACGCTGGTGCTGCACAACCTCCAGGCCCACGATGTGTTCTCTAATGATCCTGACTGGTGCGACGACGCTGGCGCTCGCACGCTCTACGCTGGCATCGTGCACCAGTCGGCCAACACCGGCTCACTCGGCGGCATCGCCTTCCGCGACTACGATCAGTTCTGGTTCAAGCTGCCCAACCCCGCCGATGCGCCGCTTGGCTGGCGCGATGGCCGCGCCACCACCATGGCCCACGAGATCGGCCACAACTACGGGCGCAAGCACGTCGACTGTAATGGTCCCGACGACCCCGGCAGCTATCCCTACAATCCATGCTGGCTCAGCACAGGCACGCCCGCAAGCCACTTCGGCTTCGATCCGCAGGCGCTCCAGCCGCTCAACCCGCAGTTTCAGGCCGACCTCATGTCCTACGGCTGGCCGCGCTGGATCAGCGACTACACCTGGAAGGGCATCGCCAACGGCATCAACAACCAGCGGCCAGCCAGCCTCGTCAGCACGAGCAGCACGCAGCAGGAGGTGGCCCAGGCCGCCGATGTGGTGCTGGTCGGCGGCACCATCGGCATCAGCAACACCAGCAGCACGCTTGACTACGCGTGGACCGTGCCTAGCGCTGCTTTCAATCAGGCCGTTCAGGACAAGTGGCTCGCCTACGCCGCCGCTAAGCACAAGCAGCTCGGCGCAAACTATCACGTCCAGCTTCTCGATAGCAGCGGCAGCATCCTCGCTGACCGCGCTATCGTGCTCCAGACGATCGACGCCGAGCCAGGCTACAGCGGCCAATCTAGCTTCATGCTCGCCTTCCCCGCTCCTGCTGGCAGCGTAGCCCAGATCAGGCTCATGGATGGACTGCACACGCTCCACAGTCGCACGCCAGGCCGCAGCCTGCCGCAGGTGCGCATCCACGCGCCAGCCAGCGGTGCCAGCATCAGCGATAGCCTCACCGTCAGCTGGACCGCGCACGATAGCGATAGCGACGACCGCCTCAGCTCGCTCGTCCAGTACAGCCCTGATGCTGGCAGCACGTGGATCACCCTGGCGGCCAATGTGATTAGCGCCGAGCAAACTATCACCCGCACCTTCGGCCCGCTCGCTGACCTGCCTGGCTCGGCACCAGGAGCGGCGCGCGTGCGCGTGCTCACCTCCGATGGCTACAACACTGCCAGCGCTGTGTCCGCCGGGTTTACGGTGGCCGATCAGGCCCCCAGCGTGGCGATTGCAGCGCCGCAGAGCGGCCAGCGCTTCGCCGCCACCGACGTTGTTCAGCTCGACGCGCTGGCAACCGACCCCGAGGACGGCGGCGATATCAGCCCGAGCTGGTACAGCAGCGATCAGCTCATCCAGAGCGCAAGCTTCGGCGCGCTGCGCGGCCTCGCCCCTGGCCAGCACACGCTGGAGGCGCGCGCCACCGATCAGCACAATCAGACCAGCAGCGTCACCACGACCATCTCCATCGATCCACTGCGCCTGCCAACGCTGAGCAGCACACCGAGCGTCGATGGCTCCTGCGAAGAGCCAGCCTATGCTGACGCCACCCAGCTAGGCATCGACTATCAGATAAGTGGCGCAGCGGCGACGCTACATGGCTATGTCGCCCGCACAGCAGACACACTGGTCTTCTGCTATCCGGTGCTTCCACGCCAAGGCGGCACCGACCCCAGCCAGGAGACTACCGTTGACCTGTATCTGGACACCGCGCACGATCAGGCGCTCTTCCCCCGCGACGATGACTACCGCATCACGCTCTCGGAGGGCGGCGGCTTCCAAATTCGGCAGGGCAATGGCCTAGGCTGGGATAGCATTCAGCGCCCGTTTGGGCTGCTGGCGCAATCGACGATCTACTCCACCACCTGGGCCACAGAGGTAGCAGTCCCGCTGCACATCTTCGCAGACGCGCCCAACATCGCCCCACAGATCGGCCTGCGCACCGTCTACAGCCGCTATAGCGGCACATCGTTCCAATCCTTCTCTTGGCCGCAGCCACCAAGCAGCCCACCGCTCCGCTGGGGCACCACCGAGCTACAGGCAGCACCGCAGATCGAGCGCATTGAGCCAAGCTGGACGGTCGCCAACACCGGCACGCTGGGCCTACGCGTCGTTGGCGCGCAGCTCGGTCCCAGCTCAACAGTGCTCTGGAATGGTCAAGCGCTACAAACCTTTTTCATCACTGGGCGCGGGCTGCTGGCCGAGGTCGATGCGGCCCTGCTCACCAGCGCTGGCACAGCCCAGATCAGCGTGGTCAACAGCGGCCTAGAGGCGTTGCCTGCCGCAGCGACCGCGTTCACGATCTACAATCCACAGCCCGAGATCATCAGCGCCACGCCGGACCTGATCGCAGCTGGCGCGCCGACCACCACGCTCACCCTCAGCGGCAGCGGCTTCGCGCCGGGCGCACAGGTGCTCTGGGAGGGCGCGCCGCTGCAGACAACGTGGGTTAGCTCGGCAACACTCCAGGCACACATACCCGCCGCCGAGCTACGCTATGCGCGCGACGCCGATGTCGTTGTCAGCAACCCTGCGCCAACGCTCGGCGCATCGCTGCCACAGGTTGTCAGCGTGCGCGCAACCAACAATGCCCTCTACCTGCCAGTGGTGCTGCGCTAGACTGCTAGGCGAATGGGGCGGCATTCAACACCTGCACCCAGCTCACAGCGCAGCTCAAGACACGCCAACGGCCCCGAATCGCTGTGCGCGATTCGGGGCCGTTGGGCCGTGGTCGGCCGCAGCCTACTTCACGACGATGTTGACCAGCCGACCAGGGACGACGATCTGCTTGACGATCGTCTTGCCGCCGGTCCACTCCATAACGCGCTCATCGGCCAGCGCGGCGGCGATCACCGTCGCCTCATCGGCATCGGGGGCGACCATAATCTTTGCGCGAATCTTGCCGTTGATCTGCACTGGCAGCTCGATCTCGTCCTCAACCAGCAGCGCCTCGTCGTATTCCGGCCAGGCCTGCAGGTGTACGCTGCCGTCTTGGCCCAGCACCTCCCAGATCTCCTCGGCGATATAGGGCGCAATGGGGGCCAGCAGCAGCGCCAGCGTGGTGGTGGCCTCGACCCAGGCGGCCGTGTCGCGCACGCTGGTCTCGCGCAGCTTCATCAGATCGTTGACGAACTCCATCAGCGCGGCGATGGCCGTGTTGAACGAGAAGCGGCTGATGCCCTCGGTGACCTTTTTGACCGTGCGGTGGGTGGTGCGGCGCAGCGCCTCGGGATCGGCGGGCGCATCAGTTGAGCTAGGAATCTCGACCACCGCGCGCCAGGCGCGATCCAGGAAGCGCGCCGGCCCCTCGATGCCCTGGCTATTCCAGGGGCCGCCCTGCTCCCACGGCCCGATAAACATCAGGAACGTGCGCACTGCGTCGGCCCCGTAGCGCGCCGCCAGCATATCTGGATCAACCACATTGCCCTTGGACTTCGACATCTTGTTGTTGTCCTCGCCCAAGATGACGCCCTGATTGATCAGGCGCTGCATCGGCTCGTCGGCCTGCACCAGGCCCAGGTCGCGCATCACCTTCCACCAGAAGCGCGTGTACAGCAGGTGCATCACCGCGTGCTCTGCGCCGCCGGTGTAGATATCGACAGGCAGCCACTTCTGCGCCAGCGCTGGGTCGAACGGGCCTTTGTCGTAGTGCGGACTCAGGTAGCGGCACTGGTACCACGACGAGTCCACAAACGTGTCCATCGTATCGGTGTCGCGCTCGGCGGGGCCGCCACACTCAGGGCAGGTGGTAAAGCGCCAGGTTGGGTGCAGCTTCAGCGGCGACTCGCCGGTGGGCTTGAAGTCCACGTCGCTGGGCAGCGTCAGCGGCAGCTGATCCTCGGGCAGCGGCACCGTGCCACACTGCGCACAGTAGACCATCGGGATGGGCGTGCCCCAGTAGCGCTGGCGGCTGATCAGCCAGTCGCGCAGGCGGTAGTTGACGGCGCGCTCGCCGATGCCCTGCTGCTCCAGCCACTCGATCACGCGCTGCTTGGCCGCGGCGGTCGGCAGGCCGTTGATAAAGTCCGAGTTGACGGCAACGCCAGCGGCTGGCTCGGCTTCCGTCAGCGGCGCAGCTGCGTCGGCCTCGGCCTCAGCCACCACGCGCACGATTGGCAGCGCGTAGGTGCTGGCGAAGGCGAAGTCGCGCTCGTCGTGGCCGGGCACAGCCATGATCGCGCCGGTGCCGTAGGTCACCAGCACGTAGTCGGCAATCCAGATAGGAATGCGCGCGTTGTTGACCGGATTGATCGCATATGCGCCGATCGGCACGCCAGTTTTGGCCTTGCCCTCCTCGGTGGACTGGCGCTCGATCTCCGTCTTGCGCGTGGCCTCGGCGACATAGGCATCGACTGTGGCGCGCTGCTCGGGCGTGGTCAGCTGCGCCACCAGCGGGTGCTCCGGGGCCAGCACCATAAACGTCGCGCCCCACAGGGTATCGGGGCGGGTGGTGAAGACGGTGATGGTGTCGTCGTGATCGGCGACCTTGAACGTAACCGATGCGCCCTCGGAGCGGCCAATCCAGTTGGTCTGCATGGTCACGATGCGCTCGGGCCAGTCCAGCTGCGAGAAGTCCAGCAGCTCATCGGCGTAGTCGGTGATCTTGAAAAACCACTGGTCCAGATCACGGCGCGTCACCGGCGTGCCGCAGCGCTCGCAGTGGCGGTCCTCGCCGACCACCTGCTCGCGGGCCAGGGTGGTGTTGCAGTTGGGGCACCAGTCCACCGCCGAGAACTTCTTGTAGGCCAGGCCGCGCTTGAACATCTCGATGAAGAACCACTGATTCCAGCGGAAGTACTCGGGATCGGCGGAGATGATCTGCTGATCCCAGTCGATCATCATGCCGATGGTGCGCAGCTGGTTGCGCATGTAGTCGATGTTGCTGTACGTCCAATGGCGCGGGTCCAGGTTGTTTTTAATCGCGGCGTTCTCGGCTGGCAGGCCAAAGGCATCGAAGCCCATGGGGAAAAAGACGTTGTAGCCGCGCATGCGCATATAGCGGGCGTGCGTGTCGCTTGGCCCCATGGCGTACCAGTGGCCGATGTGCAGGTTGCCCGATGGATAGGGCAGCATGGTCAGCGCATAGTGCTTGGGGCCTGGCCCGTTGGGCTGAAAGCGGTAGATGCCGCTGGCCTCCCAGCGCTCACGCCATTTCGCCTCGACCTCGGCCGCATCGTAGCGATCATACCGTTTAGAAGACATAACGTTGCTCCTTTTTGACACAAAAAAACCCCGCCCCCAAACAGGGACGAAGCGTGCTCCGTGGTACCACCCTGATTACCTCCAGCTAGCGCCGTAGGTCACTCATTGACGCTGTAACGGGCGCACCCGACGCTGACTACTATGGTTCGCCAGCATGGCCAGACCGGGCGAGTTCGACGTGGGGTGTGGCCTCGCACCAGCCGGCCACTCTCTGCAAAAGTACGTCTACTACTCCCGCGCTACCTTCATTATTCTGGGGCACAGTATAGCATAGGTTGCGCCGCACCCCTACAGACCAACGACCGACTCACACCCGTCAGGAGACCGAGCGCTATGTCAACCTACGTCGCCCTGGCGGCAGGTGTTGGGGAATGCAGCGTTGGTGGTTAAGCGCTGCTCGCTGCCGACAGCACCGGCTGGTGCCTAGCCCGCCCGTTGTTTGCGCCGGGCCTGGTTGGCGCGGCCGCGCCGCTGCGCAGCGGGCTTGCGGTGCGATGGACAAAGCAGTGGGCTAGGCCGGAAGCACCGGGCTGTGGGGCGGCCTGCCAGCGTCGCCGCGAGCTGGTCCGACCGCGTGTAAGGTCGCCACATTCATGAGCGTGCGCCAAGCAACAGCGCCGACGCATGCCGCTGAGCCGGAGCGCTCAACCACAGACGATTCATTCAACAACCAGCCACAGCGCGAGCGAGCCACCGACCAGCGTTGGCCAACCACAGCCAGCTCGTATAGCTGGCTCACTGTGCAATGAACATGCGTAGGGTCGAACGCTCACAGCTGCTCGCCTGATGCCACCTCAGCAGCGTCCAGCGCAGCGCGAGCGCCGAGCTGGGCCAGCGCATAGCGGCGTCCAGCGGCAACCATGCTGCCGACGACGAGGTGATGAAACGGGCGAATGGCATTGAAGTAGACCGGACCGGTCCAGCGGTGATAGTGCACCAGCGTCAGCGTGTGCACACAGGTGGTGAGCGCGCTGAGCGGCTCTAGTCCAATTGCCAGATAGGCGCTCAGGTGGCTTTCGCTGGCGCTAGCCATCCAGAAGCGCGCTGGCTCTACGGCCACGACCGTAAAAAAGGCTGCCTGCGCGCCGACTTGCAGCGGCACAGTGGCGGCGGTAAATGTGGGCTGCGCAGGCACGCCGTGCTGGCGCAGCCCGAGCAGGCGCACAAAGCCCCAGCGCACGCCGTACAGCGCCTTGACCCAGGCAGGATAGTAGTTCATCACACCAGCGATAAAGGTGCGCAGCAGCGCAGCGGAGGCGGGCAGCGGCAGCGTGACCGGCTTATCGTCGCTGTGGTCGGCTTGAGCTGCGACGGCCTGGAGGGCGGGAATATCGGCCAGTAGCGTCTTCATGGTCGCTCCTTGCTGTTGCCGTGCTAGGCAACGTTGTACAGATGCAAGAACTCATCGAACAAGCGCCGTAGTGTTGGCGCGTCGAATGGCGGAAAGATCTGCTCGCTGCCGACGAGGAGGCTGTAGGCCAGCTGGGCCATCACCAGCGCCTGGTGCGCATCGACGGCAAGCGCGCTGCAGAGCGTGTGCACATAGGCGATGCGGCGGGCATCAACGCGCGCCTGCACAGCGCGCACCTGTGCATCGTGAGCAGCCCACGTGCGCAGCGCCGTCTCGGCGCTGGTGTTTTCAGCCACGATCAGCTCGAACAGGCGGCGCAGCTTCGCGGCAGCGCTGCGCTCGTGCTCCACGCGATCGATAATGCGCAGCGTCCCCTCGTGCTCGTAGAGCGCCAGCAGCGCCGTTTTGTAGGCCATAAAATCTTTGAAGTGGTGGTAGAACGAGCCTTTGGTCAGCGCTAGCGCGGTGCACAATCGCTCGATCGTGAGCGCGGTGAAGCCATCTGTAGCGAGGATTTCTACCCCTGCGAGCAGCCAATCGCGCTGTGTTTTGCGTGCCATCCTAACCTCGCGGCTATACAATCACCAGTAGTCAAACAATACCATACAGTATGGTATGTTGCAAATAACTATGCTACGAGTGTTCATAGTAAAGCGCTAGTCCTAGGGACTTGTAGTACAAGGGATTAGCGTTGTGAGTGAGCTAGGCTGCCGCGAAGGCGGGAGAAGGTGGTGCACACATGGGCCTGGGGGGTGAAGGCGGTGCAGCAGTGCCGGAAAAGCTAGCGAGCTTATGCGTGCCTTTAAGCTTGGATTTACAAAAGCAGCAGGGAATCGGTACTAATACCTACGTACGGGTTTACGCCTGTACTAGCCTTCATATCGGACAAAGGTGTTGTTAGGAAGGGATACAGTACTAAATGACAGAACGAACATAGTACCCTCACAATTTCAAGCGTGGGCTGCTATACTTTAGAAAGAAATTCACCGACAGCAAATTTACCATACCCATTTGGCTGATTTGATCACACACCGACAGAATTACCATGCGTTGTGGGTAAACGCCGAGAGACGAACAACGTTCCACCAATCACTATGTGTGAAGGAAGGTCTAGTAATGAAACGTGTTAGCATGCTGCTTTTGATCGTCGTTGTTGGCCTGTTATTTTCGCCGCAAGCGGCACCTGCTCAAGCGGCCAAGTCATCGCACACTCAGCCGCTATCTATTCTTGTTGACACAGACACCGGCGTCGATGATGCGCTCGCAATCGGCTACCTGCTCAGCCAGCGGCGTCAGAGCGTAGAAGTTCTAGGTATCTCGGCTGTGGCTGGCAACACCGATGTTGACAATGCCGCGAACAATGTGCTCACTGTGCTCGACGCAGCTGGAGCCACAACGATACCAGTCGCGATTGGTGCATCGCAGCCGCTGTCGCGCACGCTGTCGCACACAGGCAAGCTCATTCACGGCCCAGATGGGCTGTGGTTTGCCGGCATGAGCCATCCGCACGATCTAAGCGGCCTATCACGTGATGTGCCCACCTTCTACCGCGATATGCTGGCCGAGAACCCGGGGGCTACGATCGTGACGCTTGGCCCGCTGACCAACATTGCCCAGACCATCCAGCGCTACCCAACCGCGCTGAGCAACGTCAGCCGCATTGTTATTCTGGGCGGGGCCAAGGCAGGCGGCAACCAGACGCCAGTGAGCGAGTACAACATGTGGCAAGACCCCGAGGCCGCCAGCATTGTTTTGGCCAGCGGGCTGCCGATCGAAATCGTCACGATGGATGCATTCACCACCCTGACCATCAACAACGATGATATCAATGAGCTGCGCACCGACGGCAACGCCGTAGGCCAGCTGCTAGCCGATCCGCTCACGGCCTACGCGCAGGTTCAGACTGGCCTTGGCGGCCTATCAGCCGCAGGCGTTCCCGATGTTGCAGCGATGATCGATGCGCTAGAGCCAGGCTTGGCCGAGCGGCAGTCGGCGCTGGTTGACATCGTGGCCGAGCCGCGCATCGTGCAGGGCCAGACAATCATCGGCCTCAGCCTCTCCGAGAAGATCCCGATGATCACCGATGACACCGAGATGTCCGATCTCGTTGACCGCTTCTACTCAGAGCCGGGCTTCGACCTCTTCGCAGCAATTGGCGCGATCTTGGTACGGCGCGCGGATAATGCGCAAGTCGTGCTCAATATCAACGAGCGCCGCATGCACAGCCGCTTGATGCAAGCGCTCACCAACTAACGCAACGCAAACGCCAATTCAGCCCAGCTACGAGCACATACGCTAGCAGCGTGCTTGTAGCTGGGCTAGCACCAAATTGGCTAGAGGTAGCTCAGAGTACAGTGGTTAAGGAGACACACCGTTATGAGCGATTCAGCACGCTACCTTGCGCTGCTATGGGCTGATCTTGAGCATGTGCTCAATGATCTAGGCAGCGATGGTGGGCTTATGAGTCCGTCCATTTACGATACTGCGCAGTGCTTACGCTACTATCCGCCGCAGAATCCCTGGCCAGCCATCGAGTGGCTCATCGAGCAGCAGCAGCCTGACGGGGGTTGGGCCACCCCCGCAGCGCCGCGGGCACGCTACATGCCGACATTCGCAGTGCTGCTCGCCCTGACCTCGCTTCAGCGCAAGCGCCGCGAAACCGAGCAGGCCATCGCCGCCGGGCTAGGCTTTATCAATCGGCACCAGGCCGAGGACTGGGCCACGCTTGGCCACGACCTCCCTGGCGGCGTCGAACTGATCCTGCCACGGCTGATTGAGCAGGCGCAAGCACTGAACCTACCGGTTAACCTGGAGCCATATGCGCAGCTCATTGCGCTTGGCGAGCGGCGGCGCAATCATATCCGTAAGCTGCCGCGGCTGGCGGGCACAACCGCAACCCACGTTTGGGAGGGCTGGGGCAACACCCCGCGCAAAGAGCTCGTTGACGGCTCGAAGACCGTCGGGCACAGCCCCACCGCCTCGGCCGTGTGGCTGAGCATGGCGCGCGCGGACCCGGCGCTGCACACAGAGTGTGCGCTGGTTGAAGAAGGGTTGCAAGAAGCGCTGCAGGCCACCACCACCACCATCGAGGGCGTCATCAACTCTTGCTGGCCGATCACCTCCTTCGAGCGCGCCTTTGCGCTCTATCCGCTGCTGCTGGCGGGCTTCTTAAACCTGCCGAATAGTCAGCACATCCCGGCCAGCATTCAGGCGGTCATCGAGCGCCAAGTAACCCTGCTTGAGTCCTCACTCAGTGCTGACGGGCTTGGCTTCACCAAATGGTTCTTGGCCGATGGCGACGATACAGCGGTGGCCATCGCCATCTTAGCGGCGGTCGGCAAGCACGTTGCGCCAAGCATTCTCATGAAGTTCAAAAGCCCTGAGGGCGATCACTTCTGCGCTTGGCAGGGCGAGTTTCAATCGTCGCCAAGCGTCACCGCCCACGCGCTGCATGCGCTAGCGCTGCAGCAGCACAATGAGCCGCTCGCAACCTACCAGCAGTATCTGCTCAATCAGCGCCAGCCCAATGGGCTGTGGGCTGGGGAGAAGTGGAACGCCAGCACCATCTACACCACCTCACAGGTGATCGTCGCGCTGATCGAGTCGGGCATGTATGAGGTTGTACCGCAGCTCTGTCGCTCGCTCGTGCTGTTCCAGCACAAGGATGGCGGCTGGAGCATGAATCCTACCGGCTCTGCCGAAGAAACTAGCTACGCCGCCCTGGCGCTCTTGATGGCCAAAAATCTCAATCTGCTGCCACAAGACCTGTATCCGGCGCTGACCCATGCCAAGCAATGGATGTGTGCGCAATATCGCCCGTTTGTCATGGATGGTGCCCCGCTTTGGCTTGGCAAGGAGACCTACCGGCCGCTGCGCATCGCGCGCGCGTTTGAACTTGTTGGGCTAATCGCCTTGCTGAAAGATGACGAGCTATAATGTCAGCGCACGATTCACCAGCAGACGTACCGATTGAAGCCGTCATTTTTGACCGCGACGGCGTGATCGCCTTTTTCGACGAGCGCAAAGCAGTAACATTTCTGAGCGCGCTGCTGCCGATCTCGCTGCAGGAGATGACCGTGCACTGGCAGGCGCTTGGGCAGCGCCAGGGCTGGCCGCGCACCCTTGCAGAAGAGGCGACGTTTTTTAAGCTCTTCTGGCAGCAGCTCGGGGAGCACTGTGGCCTAGATGCGAGCGCTGTGCAAACGTTGATCGACTGGGACTACAAAGATGTGCTCAAAGCCTTCGATGACGCCCAGCCGGTGCTCGCGCAGCTTAAGCAGCGCGGGTTGAAAATCGGCGTGCTGTCAAACTTCAGCCTCGCATCGCTGGAGCCGTCGCTGGAGCATCTTGGCCTGCTGAAGTATGTCGATGTTGCCTGCGCTGCCACGGTCATTGGCGTTGCCAAGCCCCACGCTGCCGCCTTTGAGCATGTTGCAACACAGCTTGGCGTGGCACCAAGCGCCTGCCTGTTTATTGATGATGAGGCCATCCACGTCGCTGGCGCTCAAGATATGGGCATGCGCGCCTATCTGGTTGATCGCAGCGGCAGCACCGAGTCGGCAGCAGCACCTGCCGCACGCATCACTAGTCTATTTGAGGTGCTTCGGCTATTATAAGAGCCACACAACTGCTGGCAGGTCGCTGGCACAAGCGCCGTCAAGCCTGCCAGCCATGGTAAACCTCCACATCGTGAAACGCAGGCACGCGTTTCGTAGCTAGCCATACCATGTCGTAGCCTATCTACACACTTTAGAGGTTCATATGACATACAGGTTAAATCAGCGCTCAGATGCTGTGCGGCGGACATTTCTGTTATACACGTCGGCGATTATTGGGGTTTTCACGGTTTTGGCGCTTGGCGCAGCGCTCTCCGATCCAACCCTCTCGCCGGTGATTTTCGTGCTGCAAGGCTTTCTGCTGCTCACATGCATCGCAGCGTTTGTGCTTGCGCGGCTGCGCCGAGTGCGGCTTGGCGGCGTGCTGCTGTGTCTTGGGCTGATCGTGGCGATCAGTGCCAGCGGCAGCCCCAAAGAGCTGATTCAATCCACGCTTGGCAGCGCCTATATTCTGCCGATTGTCGTTGGCGGCATGGTCGCTGGGGCCGAGGCGGCGCTGGCGCTCAGCGTGATCAACATCTCGGTTATTCTGCTGCTGGCCGTCTTCAACAACGTGCAGATCACCACCTCCTCCTACACCACGCTGTTCATCTTGGGCATTCTTGGCGGCCTCAACTGGTTTATCTTCCGCAGCCAGCGCTCGCTGCTGAACGAGGCCACCACGCAGGCCCAGGCCGTGCAGGCAGCCAAGCTAGAGCTTGAGGATCGCGAGCAGCAGCTGGTGCAGCAAAACAATTCGCTGCAGGCCTCCAACCAACAGCAGGCCGCGCTGCTCGAGACCGTGCAGAGCCTTGAGATTCCCGCCATCCCCGTGCTCTCGGGCGTGCTGGTGGTGCCGCTGGTGGGCTACCTCGACAGCCGCCGCATCGAGGCGCTGAACAAAAAAACCCTCAACGCGCTCCACGAGCAAAAATCACATACGCTGATCATTGATGTCACGGGCATTCACGTGGCCGACACCCAGGTTGCCCAGAGCCTGACGCAGCTCGCGCGGGCGGCGCGCTTGCTTGGCACACGGGTTATGATGACCGGCATCACCAGCGAGATCGCCAAATCGCTCACGTACTTGAATGTCTCGTTTGAAGGCATCGAGACCGAAGCCCGACTACAGGACGCCATCAACAAAATTAACGAAGAGTCGCTCTTAGGCGCGGTGAGGAGCAGCAATGATCGATTTGGCAACTTTTCTCAGCGGCTCCATTGATGCTGTACGGGCTGTCGCGCCGCAGACGCTGATCTACACGCCTGGCGGCACCCGCCGCGCTGCCGCGCTGAACAATATCAAGGTGCCCAGCGATGAGTTCGTCACGTGGTCGCGCCGCCAGATGATGAACTGCGTCAAGCTGCTGTTCGATCACGGCGTGAAGCATGTCTTCAGCGGCATGATCTTTCCAACCACCTGGCGCGAAATTACACCAGAGTACCGCGCCCAAATGTTGCAGTGGACCGCATGGACCATCGCTGGCGACGAGGCGCTCGCCGACTATCAGCGCTACGGCTGGAAGGTGCGCGCCACCGGCACCGAACACTTCCCTCCAGAGTACAATCTCAGCGCCGCCGCTCAGCGCCTGGAGGCCGAGACCGACCCCAACGCCGAGCACACGCTGTGGCTACAAAATGCCCCCTCAGAGGATGCCGTCTACGCCATGATCACCGCTGCGCTACAGCACAGCCAAGCACGCACACGCGCCGAGGCCATCCGCAGCTTGTATGGCGTGGATGTGCCACCTGCGACCATGCTCATCTCCTTTGGCAAGCTGTTTATCTCTCCGCTGATCTTGCCCCCGCTGCTCATCGATAATGTGCAGGCGTACTGGACGCAAAAGCCCGGCTACAGCATCACAGCCGAAGAGATCCGCCGCATCTTCTACGACGCTGCCTATACGCGCCAAACCTGGACCGCCGATAAGACCAACCGTGAGATCGACCCGGCTGTTGCTGCACACACAGCCATCGTGGGCCTCGGCGTGCGCAAAGGCAGCCACTGGTACCCCGACCTCACCCAAGATGGCTAGCGTCCACAGGATCAGTTGCCGCTGTTCTCCGCACCAGCCATGCCGCGCACAGCCGCTCAACAGCCACAGCGTATAGCCCGCTGCTGACGTGATCGGTGGCGCACACGCGCTGGCTGGGCCGCTTGAGCACGGCCAGGCGCATGCACCCCGCAAACCTGCGCTCAACCACAGCGCAGATCAATCAAAAAAAGAACACCGCCAGCACCTAGGCGCTGACGGTGTCGCGTAGCACAACCCTACTGACCATACCACTCTTTAAGCCACTGCTGCATCTGCGTGATCTCGTGCGACTGCTCAGCGATGACCTGCGCGGCGAATGTACGCAGCTCCGGATGCTCGGCGCTGTCTTTGATCGACTGGGCCATCATCAGCGCGCCCTGGTGGTGCATGATCATGGCCTGCAGAAAGCGCTGATCAAGCGGTAGATCGCTGATGGCAGGCATGTGCATCATGCCTTGATTAAGCGGCGCGAAGAGCTGCGGATCGAGCGGCTGGGCATCGGCGAACCACTCGACGTGCCAATCGCGCAGCTGGGTGATTTCGTCCTCTTGGCTGGCAATAATCGTCGCGGCTAGCTCGCGTAGCTCAGGATGCTCGGCCTTGGTCAGCACCTCTGTCGCCATCGCAATCGCGCCCTGGTGGTGGACAATCATGCCCTCAACAAACATCTGATCGGTCATCATCGGCATCTGACCATTCGGCATGCCGCCGGGCATCATCGGCATTTGGCCATTCGGCATCTGACCATTCGGCATGCCGCCGGGCATCATCGGCATAGTGCCGCTCATCGGCATGGTGCCGCTCATCGGCATACCGCCGGGCATCATCGGCATAGTGCCGCTCATCGGCATAGTGCCGCTCATCGGCATGCCGCCGGGCATCATCGGCATAGTGCCGCTCATCGGCATGCCGCCGGGCATCATCGGCATAG
>JABXJS010000285.1 GCA_013538855.1 Herpetosiphonaceae bacterium | reverse complement strand
CCCCAACCCTGCCAACACCGAGTCCCCAGCCCACCCGTCGCCCCTTGCCCACCACCACGCCCAGCGACGACCAACAGGCGCTGGTAAGCAGCCAGCAGACAGCGCTAAACCGTGATCAGATCATGCTCGCGCAGGCCTGGGGCATCATCACCGACACCCCGCCGCTGACGCTGCGGCCAGTGCCCGCTGTTGGCGAGCAGCGCGTGTTTTGGGCCACCGATGTGCTGCGCAACGAGCCATTTCTGGTGACAGCGACGCTGCAAGTGCGCACGCCACATCTGGCGCTGTTCGTGGCCGATGACCTAAACCTCGATCCAGTGGCGCTGCAGCAGGCTGCCACAACGTTTGAGCAGGAGTCCTGGCCAGTGCTTGAGCGCTGGTACGCGCCCTTTGTGCCACAGCAGCCGGTCAGCGTGCTCAACGCATATATTCCTGGCGTCGGCGGCTACTATGCCTCCGACAATGAGCTGCCGCAGGTGCTCAATCGCTACTCGAATGAGCAGGAGATCATCTATATTAATGTTGATGGCGTGAATATCAGTACGCCAGCCTACCGCGGCACGCTCACGCACGAGATGCAGCATCTGCTCCATCGCAATGCCAACGCCCACTCCGCCACCTGGTTCAACGAGGGCGCGTCGATGTTCAGCGAGGACCAGACCGGCACTGGTAGCAACAATCTCGTCAACCTCTTTCTCCAAGAACCCGACACACAGCTCAATGCCTGGGCCGAAACACCGGGCGAAGCCCATATCCACTATGGGGCGGCGGAGCTGTGGCTGCGCTACCTGAACGATCAGGCCGACGGTCTGCCGCTTGGGCAGCTCGCTCAGCTTGATGCTGGCGACAATCTGCTGGCGCAGGTGGCCGCAGTCCGCGAGCGCTTTCCGGATATCACAACTTTCAGCCAGCTCTTCGCCACCTGGTGCGTGGCGAATGTGATCAACGACACGAGCCTAGCCGATGGACGCTACGGCTACGCTAGCCTGCCCAGCCCGGTCACACCAAGCCCAGCGCTCTTTTCTGATGATCAAGCAACCGTACACCAGCTCGCCGCCGACTATCTCGCACTGCCCGCAGTTGATCACGAGCGCACCATCCGCTGGACAGGCGCGCTGACTGTGCCCGTCATCCACGCCCCCACCAGCGCAGAGCAGACACTCTGGTGGAGCGGGCGCGGCGATAGTCGTGTCAGCACGCTGACCGCGGCGGTGACAGTGCCCAGCACAGGCGCACAGCTGAGCTTCGCCGCCTGGTACGACATCGAGACCAACTATGACTATGCCTATCTGACTGTTTCGACCGACGGAGGGCACACATGGCAGTCGCTGCCCACCAGCTTCAGCACCGCCAGCAACCCGCTGGGCTTGAACCTCGGCGCAGGCTGGACTGGCCAGCAGCCAGTGTGGCAGGCAGAGCAGATCGACCTTAGCCCCTGGAGCGGCCAGTCCATCCAGCTGCGCTTTTGGATGATCACCGACGATGCCTACAACGGCAGCGGCCTAGCCCTACGTGATCTCACGCTCAGCAGCGCAGCGGAGATCAGCTGGCAGGCAGCCGGATGGCAGCAGATCCGCAACCAGCTGCCCCAACAATGGGAATTGCGTGGTATCCTGTTGCCCGACGGGCAAGCACCAACGGTCGTACCACTCACTGTCGTTGATGGGCAGGTCGAGTGGAGCCTCCCAGCCAACACACGGGCAATTTTGATGGTTGCCGCCACCACCGCCGCCACAACCGAGCTTGCCCACTACCAGTATGTGCAGTCACCGTGATTGATACGCTATAATAGTGGACGCTCCTCAGCGGTTGGCTGCGCTCAACCGAAAGCTAGTTTTGCAAGGAACACGCATGTCCGAATCCGTGGTTTCTAGTGCCGCCGAGCCAACGCCCAGCACAACCGGCCGACTTCGACGCGCACGATCAACCCAGTTCGCTAACCGCTTGCTCTGGGCATACTTAATTATTGCGCTGCTGCTCAGTGCCACCGGCGCTGTGGTCGGCGGCATCAGCCTGAGCAACGGCACGCTGGTCAGCACCACCATGGCCCTTCCGCTGACGATCCTGAGCGCGGTTGGCCTTGTGCTGGGTATTGTCGGCATCATCGCCACGGTGCGCCGACGCACAGGCTTGGCCGGGCTGCTGCTGGTCATCTGGGCGCTGCTGGCACTGGGCAGCGCTGCCTGGCTCAGCGGCACCGATCGCACGCTATGGATGATTTTGGCGCTCTTCCCTGCCGTCTGCGCGACACTTTTCTTGCCGTGGTATGCCACCATCGTGACCACCATCATCGCCCTTGGCGAGGTGTGGGCGCTCAACTGGTGGGTGCTCGATCAGCCCAGCGCCGCCCAGCAGTCAACCCTGAGCATGGTCACGCTGGCAGTGGGCATCGTTGCCGTGCTGATCACCAGCGTCTCGGCGTTTCTCGATCTCAACCAGCGCTTGATTCATGGCTCGCGCGAAGCCTACACCGATCTTGAGCAGCGCATCAGCGATCAGCTCTCCAAGACCGAGCACAGCCAGCGCCAGTGGGAGCAGGAGCGAGATCGGCTCGTGACCGTGCTAGAGGCCGTCACCGACGGCGTGGTGCTCACCGATACGGCGGGCACGGTCATCAGCGCTAACGCCATGGCGCGCCGCCTGCTCAACGAGACCAACGACCGTGGCCTGGAGGGCCAGCCGCTCAGCGACTGGATCACCGACATCCCCAACGAGCTGCGCGTTGTCTCGAGCGAGCGCGAGGGTGATCGACGGCGCACGATTATTGAACAGCTTCAGGAGCCACGCCAGGTTATCAGCGTGGAGCAGGTGCCGATCCGCACCCCTGGCGGCGATGTTGGCGGCTATGTCAATGTCTTCCACAACCAAACCAACGAGCTTGAGCTAGAGCAGCTACGCACCCAGTTCCTCGACCTGCTCGTCCGCGACCTCTACGATCCGCTCACCAGCATCCAGGCCGCCCACGATGCCCTGCTCGCCAGCGAGATCGGCAGCAACAACGAGCGCGTGCTCACCTCGGCGCGACGCACCACCAGCCGACTGCTGGAGCTGGTGCAGACGCTGCTGGAGATCAGCCGCATTCAACAAGACCCCAGCCTGCTGCATCGACTGCCACACCCGCTGCGCCCGCTGATCGAGTCGACAGTCGCGCAGGTCACGCCCACCGCTCAGCAGCGCTCGATTAACGTCGTCGTGGAGTATGGCAGTGATGGCGGCCCGCTCGGCTTCGACGCCGACCGCATGCGCCGGGTCATGCTCAACCTGCTTGAGTACGCGCTCAAGCAAAGCCCGGCCTATAGCACCATTCGCGTGCAGGCCAGCCAGGCCAACAACGTCGCTCAGATTCGCATCACCGATCAAGGTCCAGGGCTGGACCCAGAGGCGGCCCAGCAGGTGTTTGATCGCTTTGGCTATATGAGCGGCGATCAGCGCGTTGGCGGCCTTGGCTTGGCCTACTGCAAGTTGGTCGTCGAGGGCCATGGCGGGCGCATCTGGGTTGAAAGCTCGCCAGGCAAAGGCAGCACCGTTGCCTTTAGCCTCCCAGCCTAGTTTTCCGCCGGAGGTACTATGTCGAAGGTCAAACGCAACGATCCCTGCCCCTGCGGCAGCGGCAAAAAATACAAACACTGCCACGAGCCGATTGATCGTGCTCACGATGACCACCTGCGCCTGCTGCGTCGGGCCATGGACCGCCTCTTCAGCACGCTGATCGAGGCCACCCAGGCCGAGGAGCTGCTGCCCTATGTCGGCCCCAACCTCCAGACATACTGGGAGGGCGCGTACAGCCTTGACCAGATGAGCGAGCTTGACGAGCTTGAGGATCGCGGCTCAGAGCGCTTCCTCACCTGGCTCGCCTTCGATGCCCCCACCGCCGACGATCAATCAACGCTGGTCGAGCGCATCGCCGCCAGCCCGCCCGCTGACCTAGAGCTTGACGAGCACGAGCTGGAGCTGCTGCCGACCTGGACGAGCACCCGCCTGCGTCCGTACATCGTCAGCGAGGTCATCAAGGGCAAGGGCGCACGGGTGCGCGATCTGCTCAGCGACGCCGAGTACTCCTTGCGCGATCACGCCGCTGCCAAGCGCCTAGAGGACGGCGAGCTGCTGATCGCCCACCTCGTGCCCGTCGGTGACGACTACTTCATCGCTGGAGCCGCCGCCCAGGCCACCGCCGATACCGTCGAGAAGCTGCAAGAGTTTATCGCCATCGAGCAAGAGAGCTGGAGCCTAGAGCACCCAGATGCGGCTGAGGCACCCTTCGACCACGCGCGCAGCGCCCGCCTCAACCACTTTGTGATGGCCCTGCCCCGTGAAGAGCATCCCTCGCGCCTTGACGACCTGCTGCTCAAAGGCCGCGTGGGCCTGAGCATGGCCCGGTCGGCGCTGGGCAAACACACACCAGGTGACGATGAGGATGACCTCGATAGCGACGCCGATACTGATGATGCGGAGGACTGGGACGACGACGACGATTGGGATGACGATGCGGATGCCGACGACGATTGGGATGACGATGCGGATGATGCCGACGACGACGATTGGGATGACGATGCGGATGATCTGCCTGCATCAGCATCGGCTCCAACTGTAGCCTCCCCGGCGACTCAGCCTGAAGCGGAGGACCCTGAGCATGCTCCGTAAATTTGCTGCATCGCCGCTCGTCCGCATCAGTGCGGTGGTGGGGCTGATAGCCGGGGCTCTGCTGCTCGCCATGATGGGCCAGCGGCAGCTTCAGGCGCCCAACCCCAATGTCATCACCGGGCTGGCCAGCCTCGTCGTCGCCGCCTGGCTGCTGTCGCTCCTACGTCAGCCGAGCGGAACGCTGAGCAGCGTTGGCTCCTTGCCAGCACTGCTCTTGTTCGGTGTCAGCGGCTTCTTGCTGCTGACGACCGTCTATCTGCACACGCTGCCGCCGCGGGCTTGGCTCCTGCTCACCACCTGGGTCTTAGGGATGCTGGCGTTTTTCGCTGGATGCTGGGTCTGGGATCGGAGCCAGGCGCAGGCTCAGCCGCTCAATCTGGACTGGCGGCGCAGCGACACGATTTTTGTTGTTGCGGCGCTGCTGGTCGCCGGCCTGTTTCGCTTCGCTGAGCTTGGCCGCGTGCCACTCACCATGTCCGGCGATGAGGGCAACATGGCCATGGAGGCGGTGCGCATCAACGCTGGCACCATCAAAGACCCCTTCACCACCGGCTGGCTCTCGCACCCAACGCTGTGGTTTTACCTCCAGGCGCTGAGCATCAAGCTCTTTGGCGAGACAATGGCCGGCGTGCGCATGCTCTCGGCACTGTTGGGCTCCCTGACGATCGCCAGCACCTACGTGCTCGGCCGACTGCTGTTCACACGGCGCATCGCTATGGTCGCCGCACTGCTGCTCGCCACCTACCACATGCACATCCACTTTAGCCGCTTTGCCTTGAACAACGTCGCCGACCCTTTCTGGGGCACGCTGATCATCAGCGCCTGGGTGATCGCCCTGCGCACCAAGCGTATGAGCGCCTATGGTGCCGCTGGGCTAGGGCTAGGCTTGGCGCTCTACTTCTATCACGGCGCGCGCCTGTTCATTCCGCTGCTGCTGGTGTTAGGCGTGCTCTATGTGCTGCCACGCTGGCGCGCATGGCGCTCGCTGCGCACGAAGAAGGTCTGGATTCCGCTGCTGGTCGTCGTCGGCGGCCTGCTCGTCGCCGGCGGGCCGATCATGCAGACGTTCGCCAACAATCCTGGCGAGTTTATGGCCCGCGTCAACCTCCAGCGCTGGACCAGCCAAGACATCGCCGCCGCCGCGCAGGCCACCGGGCGCTCGAAGTTTAGCATTATCATGGAGCAGGTGCGCCGCTCCTTCCTGGCCTTCAACGCCTACACCGACACCAGCACCTTCTACGATGAGACGCGCCCGCTGCTCTGGGGACTGGCCGCCGCGCTGCTGATTATTGGCATTCTCATCGCCCTCAGCCAGTTTCGCCGCCTGAGCACCCACGTCTTGCTCGTCTGGTTTGTGCTCGCCATCTTGATCGGCGGCGTGATGCTGCGCAATCCACCTAACAGCCCGCGCTATGTCACGCTCGCGCCGGTCGTCTGCTTGCTGATCGCGCTGGCCATCGACTATCTTGTGAGCGCCCTAGACACGGTGCTGCCGGAGGATCGGCGCGCGCTGGTCGGCAGCATCCTTGCCGGCGCGATCACGGTCTATCTCGGCGTCAGCAGCGTCAACAGCTACTTCCGCGACTATATTCAGCGCGAGCACATCGGCGGCGTCAACACCCACGTCGCCATGGCCCTGGCAACATACATCAAAGATCAGCCCGAGGGCACGCAGCTCTGGTTTATGGTGCCGCCGCGCATGTTCTATCACGGCTTCGCGATGCTCGACTATCTGGCGCGCCAGGTCAAGGGCGATGATGTGCTCGAAAAAGTCACCACGCCCGAGACCGTGCCGCCAGCCAGCGCTGGCAAGGTGACGATCTACGCCATAACTCCCGAGCGCCTCGATGAGCTAAATCTGGTCAAGCTGGCCTATCCCGGCGGCGAGGAGAAAGCACTCTACTGGCCGCTAGAGCCAGAGCCGCTAATCTACGTCTACCGCCTCGACTACCGCAACTTCCAGCAGTAGCGCGCCAGTGCGCCGGTCGGTGCTGACCGGCGCACTGGGCTGCCAGCTTGGCCGATCAGCGCCGCTGCACACTAAAAAGCCCAAACACACCCTGATCAATGATCAACGTGCATTTGGGAACGGAGCCCAGCCACCACATCTCTGTTGATGGTTTATGGATCGACAAAACACTTGCCCGGTGGAATTGCCGTACCCCATCAACATCTTTGAAACAGAGTATAGTCTGCGCCTCTTAACAGCAACTTAACGGCCAATTCCAACACAATGCTAATACGCTGCTGACATGACGCTAACGCTAGGTATGCTACAATTCGGGCCAGATTCCACAAAATAGTCTATCTATTAAAGAAGGAGCATTCTATGACCGAGGCCACTCCGGCTCCCAACCGCGAGGAGCATCAGTTTCAGGCTGAGATACAACAAGTTCTGCATATTTTAATCCACTCGCTGTACACCCACCGCGAGATTTTTTTGCGCGAGCTGATCTCCAACGCCTCCGATGCACTCAGCCGCCTCCAGTTCGAAATGCTCACCAATAAAGATGTGCGCGATCCCGACCTGGAACTAGAGATCACGCTGGAGCTTGACTCCGAGCAGCGCATCCTGCGCATCAGCGACACCGGCATCGGCCTCACCCACGACGAGATGATCGCCAACCTCGGCACCGTCGCTCAGTCAGGTGCCAAGGCGTTCCTCCAGCGCATGCAAGAGGGCAACACCTCCAGCAGCGATATCATCGGCCAGTTCGGCGTCGGCTTCTACTCGGTATTTATGGTCGCCGATGAGGTGCGCGTGACCTCGCTCTCGTATCAGCCCGACGCCCAGGCATGGCGCTGGGTCTCGCAGGGCGAGGCATCCTACACCATCGAGCCAGCCGAGCGCGCTCAGCGCGGCACCACGATTGAGGTCGTGCTCAAAGAGGACGCCAGCGAGTTCACCGAGCAGTGGAAGATCGAGCAGATCATCCGCCAGCACTCCAACTATGTCGCCTTCCCGATCTACATGGGCGAGGGCGACGAGCGGCGCATGCTCAATCAGCGCACCGCCATCTGGCGCAAGCAGCCGCGCGAGGTCTCCGAGGAGGAGTACAACGACTTCTATCGCCAGATGACGCTGGAGTTCGAGCCACCGCTCAGCTCTGTGCACATCAGCACCGACGCGCCGGTCGATCTGCACGCCATCCTCTTCCTGCCCGCCAAGCGCGAGCAGGGCTTCATGCGCCAAATCCCCGATCCCGGCCTGCGCCTCTACTCGCGCAAGGTGCTCATCCAGGAGCGCAACGAGGATCTCCTGCCCAAGCACCTGCGCTTCGTGCAGGGCGTCGTCGACTCCGAGGACCTGCCGCTCAATGTCTCACGTGAGACGGTCCAGAGCAGCCCGGTGCTGCGCCAGATCGCCAAAACCGTCACCAGCAAGATCACCAAGGAGATCGAGAAGCTCGCCGAGGAGGACAGCGCCAAGTTCGCCGAGTTCTGGGAGCAGTTTGGCCCGTACTTCAAGGAGGGCCTTGTCACCGATCCCGGCACACGCAGCGAGGTCGTCCCGCTGCTACGCTTCAACTCCACCCACGGCGATGAGTTGGTCAAGCTCAGCGAGTATGTCGAGCGCATGCCCGAGGATCAGTCCGAGATCTACTATGTGCTCGCCGACAGCCTGGCCACCGCGCGCCGCTCGCCCCATCTCGACTACTTCACCGAGCGCGGCATCGAGGTGCTGCTGCTCCACGAGCCAATCGACAGCTTCCTGATCTCGTCGCTGCGCGACTACGAGGGCAAGCAGCTACGCAATGTCGATGACGCCTCGCTCGCCGATGATGACGCCGACGTGCACGGCGAGGGCGCGCTCTCTGCCGCCGCCTTCGGCCAGCTCGCCGACCGCGTCAAAGATATTCTTGGCGCCGAGCGCATCAGCGATGTGAAGGCATCCAGCCGCCTGCGCTCCAATCCGGTGCGCCTCGTCGCCCCCGCCGATGCCGCTGGCCACGATATGGACCGCCTGCGCCGTATGCTCGGCCAGGACTACGCTGTGCCGGTGCGCATCATGGAGCTGAACCCGCGCCATCCGATCGTCAAAAACCTGGCGCACCTGCTCGACGAGCCAGCGCAGGCCGACCTGCTGCGCACCAGCGTCGAGCAGCTCTACGGCGCGGCGCTGCTCAGCGAGGGCCTGCACCCCAGCCCCAGCGACCTGATCGGCGGCATGCACGCCATGATCGAGGCCGCCACGCGCTCCGAGTCGTAAACCGTAGCGCACCGCCAGCCGACCAGCCAGGTTTGGTTGGTCGGCTGGTTTTTTGTTTTTAATTGATCAATTCACGTAGTGCCAGCCCGCCCGCCTGCGCACGAGCGCCTGCGCTGTTGCTCATCCTGCCGCTCTTGGCCCCGCCGCCTGCTGGCCATGCCCCACGCCAGCGTGCGATGGAGTAAGCCGTGGGCTGGCTGCCCCGCCGCCCCGTACGCCCCAACCCACGCGCCAAGCAATCCCGCCCAACCTGGCGCGCGCTGAGCCGCACGCGCATATACCACGCCAGCCGCCACCACGCCACCACGCTGTTT
>JABXJS010000284.1 GCA_013538855.1 Herpetosiphonaceae bacterium | reverse complement strand
GGATGGCTGGCGCAAAAAAGCGGGCTAGGCATCCGCGCTGAGCAGCGGTGGTCGGCAGCAGCAGGCGGCGCAGGTGATCAGCGGAGTGCGGCGGGCAAGTGGGCGGCGCTGGGCGTGGATGGGCGGCAGGCGCGGTGGGCAGCAGGATGGCTGGCGCAAAAAAGCGGGCTAGGCATCCGAACAAACGAACGCCGTGCAGCAACCAGGGCTGCACGGCGCGACGAACAGACTGCTACGGCTGCGGAGTGCGGCGGAGCATCAGGTAGATGCCGAGCACGATGAGGCCGACCGGCCAGACGTAGTTGAGCGCGCTGAGCAGCGGCTCGGCGGCGGTGCCGATGACCAGCAGCGTGCCGAAACCTGCCATGATCACCGCTGGAATCAGCGGCCAGCGCTGCACTTTGTTGTCAACGAGCGGCGACAGCAGCGTGATCAAGCCCCAGCCAGCGGCGAAGACCAGGAAGAACACGCCACCCTGCGCGTTGCCAGAGAACTCCTGCAGCGGGCCGGCCAGCAGCATGGTGGCGATGCCGATGCTCAGCAGAATGCAGCCAGGGATGAGCAGGCCGAAGCGGTGCCCGCTAAGCGCCCAGGCGATGAAGCCAGCGCCTAGCAGCGGCAGCACCAGCTGACCAAGCAGGGCCGAGTCCGTGAACTGCGCAAGCAGAATCCAGAAGCCAATCCCAATCAGGACGAAGCCACCAGCACGACGATCTCGATTAATGTGTGGCGGGCGATTAAGCTCGTCAGGTGATCGCGTCACCATAACCCACCTCTTTCACACGATCTAGTGAGTACCGCTACCTTGAGCGTAGCGCTGTGCAGCGCTACAGGCAAAAAGATTCGCTATCGGCAGGTGAAGGTTTGACTACGCTGCACAGCCGCAGGGGCTGGCACAGATTGTCTGCGCCAGCCCCTGCGGCTGCGAGGTTGCGAGGCTTATTGGGATGCGCTAGTACGAACAGCCGCTCGATGGCAGCGATGCGGCCGAGGGCACGCTGGTACCGTCGTAGATGGCGAGCAGCATCGACTGCGGGCAGCGGCGCACGCCGCCATACTTGACGCCAAAGTGCAGGTGCGGGCCGGTCGAGTGGCCAGTGTTGCCGGAGTAGCCGAGCAACTGGCCAGCGTTGACGCTTGCGCCGTTGGCCGCCGAGTAGCTGCTGAAGTGGCAGTAGGCGTAGGAGGCCCCGTCGGTGCCGGCGACCGAGTAGCCGAGGCCGCACAGGCTGTCGTTGACGCGGGTGACGGTGCCGCCGCGCACCGCGTAGACCGGCGTGCCGGTGCCGACAGGCAGGTCGATGGCTGGGTAGTCGTGGTGCGGATCATCGTACTCGCTGCGCGGTAGCAGGCTGCGGGCGACCGGTAGGCTGTAGATGCCGCCGCTGCCGCTATCGCCATTGCCAGTGCCGGTTAGCTCCTGCCAGGTGGTCGGGCCAACGGTGGTGCCGCCGCCGAGGTAGTGATCGGCCTTGAAGTCACTGATGGCGCTGGTGGTCTGCGATCCCCAGACACCATCGACGGTGAGCGAGTAGCCGTGCTTGTTGAGCTGGGTTTGGAGTGCGCGGACAGCGTTGTTGTTGGCTCCGGCATCGAGTGTTACGACCAGCTTCGACCACGTGTTGGCCCCAACAACGCCGTCGGCAGAGAGGCCGTTGGCGCTCTGGAACTGCTTCACGACCGACTCGGTGCCTGGCCCGAAGGCTCCATCAACCGTGATGGTGTAGCCGCGATGGCGCAGCAGATATTGCACAGTGACAACATTGGAGCCGTTCTGGCCGATCTTGACTAGCGGCCAGCTGGCGAGCGCGGCTGCTGGCCGTGCACTCGCTAGCATAAATGTGCCCATCAGCGTCATAATCAGCAGTAGCTTGCCCATGGTACCTACGGAGCGTTTGAGCATACGCGATCCAAACCTTTCTACACAAGAACATTCGTGGAATAGGGCTAGTGTAGTTAATGATTATTAATGCATTCTTTATGTGTTTCCATGTTCCATTAATGGCTAGCCGACAGGGGCGCACAGTGTGGCGGTTGGGACACCCTACACCCCGGCCGCGCTGGCCCGGCACTGTGAGGGAGCATCCACTGACGATGGTGTAGCGCGGGCGACGCTTGTTCTGCGGCTGGATCGGCGACTGGGGCTTGGTGAAGGTTTAACAACTGCTGGTAGCGAGAGCTTTACGAGGCGGCGCTGGTAGAGTGTTACTGTGGGTGTGAACGGTCCGCACTTCCTACGCAGCAACGATGCTTAGCGGGACACAAGCCAATGGTTTGAAGGAGGATCGTATGGCAATCACTCGTTGGGAACCCTTCCGCGAAATTCAGACCCTTCGCGAGCGGATCAATCACATGTTTGAGGACGCGATTGTGCGCCCGAGCAGCATGTGGCTCGCCGATATGGTCGAGGGGCCGGCCGTCGATGTGTACGAGCTTGATGACAAGTTTGTAGTCGAGGCCCAAGTGCCTGGCTTCAAGCTTGAGGAGATCGAAGTTGGTCTGACCAATCGGACGCTGACGATCAAGGCTGAGCACAAGCTGACCGAGGAGGTCAAAGAGAAAACCTACTATCAGCGTGAGATGCGCGTTGGAACGCTGTATCGCTCGCTGCTGCTGCCCGACGACATCGACACCAAGAGCATCCAGGCGACGCTGCACAACGGCGTGCTGGAGATTCAGGCCAAGAAGCTGCAAGAGCTGCCCACGGCCAAGATCGATGTTAAACCGGTGCTGAAGGAGAAAACAGCTGGATAACCGTGTAAACTCGTAGCCGTGCCCATGGTGGCAAGCCTAACAACTCCCCATTGCCCCATACTCTTGGCGTGGGGAGTTGGTGTTTAAACGCAGGCTGAACGTGATCATCAGTGGCGAGATTGCGCGGGGAAGCCAGGGCGAGTACAATTTAATTAATCGAAGATTAAGTGTGGTGCTGCGCTTGTCCCGTGGCACCCGATCCAGGCCACGTCTCCGTTATCTCAAGGAGGCAAACAGTGCAATCCCGGTCTGGTCTCTGCTGCGATGGTCGGCGGCTCCAGCGCCGATCACCTTGGAAACAGCGCCCGGTGGCGTCCCAGCCGCTGTCGATGCTCCCCGCACCTTCTGCCACCCCAACCGAGCGCTTAAGGGTACTGCTTGAGCAACTTGCCGACGCAGTATTCTTGTTCGATGCCTACGGTATCTGCCTTGATGTGAACAGCGTTGGCTGCGTGCTGTTAGGCTACACGCGCGCGGAGCTGATCGGCCGCAATGCGCATACGTTTATGGCCGATACCAACAGCCGCTGTCTGCTCGAGCAGCTTAGCTCGCTTGAGAACACACCGAGCCTGGACACCATGGTCACAATGTACACCAAGACGGGCCAGCTACAGGCGGCGAACCTGCGCACGACGCGCCTCTCCGACGGCACCATCCAGATGGTGGTGCTGCGTGATCGGCCGCGCAACCTGGACGACCCCGACTGGCTCACCGAGGCCTACTTCCGCCTGCTTACCGAGACCTCAATCGACCTGATCTCGCGCCATAGCCCCGAGGGCATCTATCTGTATGCGTCACCAGCCGCGCGCACGCTGCTGGGCTATGCGCCGGAGGAGCTGCTGGGCCGCTCGGCCTACGAGTTTTTTCACCCCGATGATCTGGCGGCGATTCGGCGTAGCCACACCACGGTGGTTGACCAACCGGTGAGCTACACGGTCGAGTATCGCATCCGGCGCAAGGATGACTCCTATATCTGGTTCGAGACCACCTCGCGCTCGGTGCGCGATGCGAGCGGTACAGTGCGCGAGATCCACGCCTCATCGCGCGATATCACCAAGCGCAAGCAGTTCGAGCAGGCGCTGCGTGAGAGCGAAGAGCGCTTCCGTCTGGCCTTCTCCAACGCTGCCATTGGCATGGCGCTGGTTGACCTTGATGGCCACTGGCGGCAGGTTAACCAGGCGCTGTGCCAGATTGTGGGCTACAGCCCAGAGGAGCTGGCGACGAAAACCTTCCAAGATATCACCTACCCGCCTGATCTGGACATCGACCTGGCCTATATGCAGCAGCTGCTTAGCGGCGCAATTCCCTCCTATCAGCTTGAAAAGCGCTACGTGCACAAAGATGGCCATCTGGTGTGGATTCTGCTCAGCGGCTCGATGATGCGCACGGTGGAGGGCAAGCCGGACTACTTCATCTCGCAGGTGCAGGACATCACAGCGCGCAAAGAGGCCGAGCTGGCACTGCGCCAGGCCAACCAGCATCTAGCGCTGTCGCTGGCGCTGCTGGAGCGGCGTCATCATGAGATGGTGATTCTCAACGAGCTGGCCGAGGCGCTGCAGCGCTGTCGGCGTGCCACCGATGCCATCAACATAACCACGCGCGTGCTGCCGCGGCTCTTCCCGCAGCAGAGCGGCGCGCTGTATCTGAAAAAGTCCGACAACAGCTTCAGACGTGTCGGGCTGGCGCTCGGCGATCCGGCGGAGCTGGTCAGCGAGTTTACGGCCGATCAATGCTGGGCGCTGCGCTCGGGCAAGGCGCACCACGGCACCAGCGAGCTAGCAACCTCGCTCTGCGCGCATACGCAGACGCTGTATGCCACGGCGCTGCACTCGGTGTGTGTGCCGCTGATCTTCCACGGCGAGATTCGCGGTCTGCTGGCGCTGCAGAAGGAGCTGGTGCCGGAGTTCTCGCTGCTGGAGCCAGAGCCGTGGCACGAGAGCGTGATCCCCGTGGCGATGATGGTGCTGGAGCATCTTGGCGCGACACTGACCCAGCTGCGGCTGCAGCGCATGCTCCAGCAGCAGGCCATCCGTGACCCGCTGACTGGCATCTTTAATCGCCGCTATCTGCAAGAGACGCTGTCCCGTGAGCTACAGCGAGCCGAGCGCGAGCAGGCCGAGGTTGGCGTGCTGATGATCGACATCGACCACTTCAAGCGCATCAACGACACCTATGGCCACCGCTTTGGCGACCAGATCCTGCGCATGCTGGCACAGTTTATTCAGCAGCAGGTGCGGCCAAGCGATATCGTGTGCCGCTACGGTGGTGAGGAGTTCACCGTGATTATGCCCAGCACAGCGCAGGCCGTGGTGCTGGCGCGCGCCGAGCAGCTGTGCGCCGATCTGTCGACCGGGTTGGTCGGCGTGCCGTCGATCACGGTATCGATTGGCGTGGCCAGCTTCCCGCAGCACAGCCGCGACCCCGACATGCTGCTGCAGCTCGCCGATGCTGCGCTGTATCGGGCCAAGCGGGCGGGGCGCAACCAGGTGAAGCTGGCGCTCAGCTAGGGCTGGCGGCACACGGAGGTGAAGGAACGACAACATGGGTTGATCAAAGTGTAACGTGATCGCGACCGCCTACGCCGATACTTAAAGTATCGTGCAATCCGTGGCTTTCGCACAGGAAGGAGCGCGATATGTTAACCTCAATCTTACTGCCACTTGATGGCTCGCCTGTTGGTGAGGATGCCCTGCCGACAGCGATGATGCTGGCACAAGAACTCCACGCCACCCTCCAGCTCGTCCACGTGCACCAGCCAATCATGCAGGTCTATGCGAATGATCTGGTCGTTGGCGAAATACCTACAGTCAACACCGCGCTTGATGCGCAGTGCCGCGCCGATGAGACCGACTATCTTGCGCAGCTCGCCGGACAGCTCCACGCTGCGGGCATAGCGGTCGAGACCCATCTGCTGACCGGTGTTATCGATCAGGCGCTAGCAACTGCCGCCGTTGAGTTGCACACCGATCTGATTGTGATGAGCACCCATGCCCGTCGCGGTCTCAACCGCATGCTGCTGGGCGACCTCGCCAGCGTGCTGATCCGCCACTCGAACACACCAGTGCTGCTGGTGCATGTCCAGCCCGATAGCATCCCCGATCTGCCGGTGCCGCCGTTCCGCAGCATCTTGGTGGCGCTGGATGGCTCGCCGCTGTCGGAGCAGGTCTTCCCGATCACGCAGGCGCTTGGTGCGCCGCTGCATGCCGAGTACACGCTGCTCCACGTTGTTGCGCCGCACGAGTCTGGCTCGCAGCGCAGCGCCGCGCAGCAGTACCTCGACGCCAGCGCCAAGCAGTTTGCCGATGCTGACGGGACTGTGCAAACGGCGCTGATCTTCCACGATGATCCTGCCGAGGCGATTGCCGACTACGCCCACGAGCACAACATTGACCTGATTGTTGTTTCGACGCACGGGCGCGGCGGTCTAAGCCAGCTGCTGTTTGGCAGCGTTAGCAATGCTGTGGTGCAGGAGGCCGATCGGGCCGTGATGGTCTATCGCCCGCAGGCGCATCCCGCGTAGGCCATGCGCATCCACGGTCGGGCTGTGGCTGACTCGCCCTAGTGTGGAAGGAACGAACGATGAACATGCAAACGGCAATTGATCTCGCTATCCGCTGGCTGCACGTTCAGGCGCAGATCGCGGGGCCGACGACAGCGCAGGTGCGCGCCCACAGCGGCAGAACATGGCTGATCGAGCTGTGCTCCGAGCAGCTGCTGGCCCCTGTGTGCGTGCTGGTCGATGTGCACGGTGCCGTGACCGCGCTGAGTGCAGGCTGGCCGCTCACGCAGCCTGTTGATGCCGATGTTGAGCTAGAAGAGTTTGTCGTTGGGCTAGCCTAGCGCACGCTCTGCTTGGACTCGTGAGAGGATATGCTCATGCAGGCGATGATTCTCGAGCAGGCGCACCAGCCGCTGCGGCTTGTCGATGTGGCAGTGCCGCAGCCTGCTGCTGGCGAAGTGCTGGTGCGCGTCCATGCCTGCGGGCTATGCCGCACCGATCTGCACATTATCGATGGCGAGCTAGATGCACCGAGGCTGCCGCTGATTCTCGGCCATCAGATCGTTGGGACAGTTGTGGCCTGCGGCGCGGCGGTGACGGACCTGACGCTTGGGCAGCGGGTTGGTATCCCCTGGCTTGGCTCGACATGCCAGCAGTGCGCCTACTGCCGCAGCGGGCGCGAGAACTTGTGCGATCACGCGGAGTTTACAGGCTATACACGCGCTGGCGGGCTGGCCGAGTATACCGTCGCCGATGCGCACTTTTGCTTACCACTGCCCGCCGACTATCCTGATCTGCAGGCTGCGCCGCTGCTGTGCGCTGGGCTGATCGGCTATCGTGCGCTGCGGCTGGCTGGCTCGCCGCAGCGCCTTGGCATCTATGGGTTTGGCGCGGCAGCACATATCATCGCTCAGGTGGCGGTCCAGCGTGGCTACACGCTGTATGCCTTCACGCGGCCTGGCGATCATGCAGCGCAACAGTTTGCACGCGAGCTTGGTGCCGCCTGGGCTGGCGACTCCACCGTCATGCCGCCAGAGCCGTTGGACGCTGCGCTGATCTTTGCTGCGGTTGGGTCGCTCGTGCCGCTGGCGCTGCGCACGGTCGCGAAGGGCGGCAGCGTGGTGTGTGCTGGCATCCATATGAGCGATATTCCAGCGCTGCCATACGCGCTGCTGTGGGGCGAGCGCGTGCTGCGCTCGGTGGCCAATCTGACCCGCAGCGACGGTCTCGAGTTTCTGAATCTTGCCCCCAAGGTGCCTGTCCGCACCCACGTGACCGTCTTTCCGCTCGCCGACGCTAACGAGGCGCTGGCAGCGCTGCGCGGAAGCGTCCAGGGCGCAGTTGTGGTGCAGATTGTGGCCCCGTAGCTGCTGGTGGCTAGATTGCAACGTGCGGTTATCAACTGCACGCCCGCCGCTGGCCTGGGCTGATCTATGCTGAAGGAGCGGAGCTGATCGACAACTAGCTGGAGCTTGCTCCACTCGCAAGGAGGCGGTATGTTCTTGGCTTTGATGATTGTGACATTCGCAATTGCCCTGCTTTGCTCGTTTGTGGTCGCGCGCTTCTTTGATCGCTCGCTTGGTCTGATCCTGGCGCGCTTGGTGAGCGCTGAGCTGAGCGCGGCGTGGCTGCGCTACCTCAAGTTTGCGATCTATGTGGTCGGCATCTCCGGCGGCGTGCGCATCTGGGAGCTAGAGAAGTACATCTCGCCTGAGCCGTACCAGGCGCAGCTAGAGCTGACGGTGGACCGCTGGGCGCTCGAGGTGTATCGCACCATCATCCAGACGCTGCAGAGCATCGCTTGGATGCTGCTGGTCTTCTTCCTGATTGCGCTGGTCGCCTATGTGATCGTGCGTGGGTTTGAGCTGCGGCGCGAGCATGCCGCCCATCCATCCTAGATCGTGCTAGCAATCAAACAGTGGTGGTGTGTAGCCGCATCAACCTGACGAGCCGCCAAATCAGCCTGGTTTGGCGGCTCGTTGGTTTCAGCAGTATCAGCATTGGTGCGGGTTGCTATCAGTTTTTCATGATATTGCCTTCATTTTGTTTCTGGGGGCCGTTCCTTATAGTGAAGGCATATCCCACGGAACTGTAACGCGCATCTCGATCCGCTCTGGGTCAGCCAGGTGGCGGTTCCTTATAGTGAAGGCATATCCCACGGAACTGTAACCGATCCGTCAGCGTTGATCCTGATAGTGCGATCATTTTTAGGAGGCTACTCATGCGTGCTGGTGTGCGCCGCTTGCGGCCATGGCTGCGCTTCACGCTGCGCTGGAGCTTGCGCGGCTTGGCATTGCTGCTGCTGCTCGGTCTACTGGTCGGCGGCTACTTGTGGGCGACGACGCCGCTGCCCTCGGCTGCGCAGCTGCGTGCGCACGCGGCTATCGGCAATACGCGCATCCTTGATCGCCATGGCACCCTGCTGTATGCGCTGGCCGATCCGCTGACCGGCTATCAGCAGCCAGTGGCGCTGGCCGAGATTCCGCTGGCACTGCGCCAGGCGACCATCGCCATTGAGGATCGCTCCTTCTATGCCAACAGCGGCATCGACCTGCGCGGCATCACGCGCGCCGCCTGGACTAACCTGCGCAGCGGCGCGGTGGTCGGCGGCGGCTCGACGATCACGCAGCAGTTGGCGCGCAACTTCTTGCTTGATCCCAGTCAGGCGCAGGAGCGCTCGCTCCCCCGCAAGCTGCGCGAGGCCACGCTGGCGCTCAAGCTCACCAACACCTACTCCAAAGATGAGATTCTGGCGCTCTATCTGAACCAGATCTACTACGGCGGCACGAGCTATGGCGTCGAGGCCGCTGCGCAGTACTTTTTTGGCAAGCCGGTGCGCGAGCTGGATCTGGCCGAGTGCGCGCTGCTGGCGGGCCTGCCGCAGGCCCCCGCCGACTACAATCCATTCACCAACCTAGATGCAGCTAAGGCGCGCCAGGCCGATGTGCTGGCGGCCATGGTCGAGCTCGGCTTGATCAGCGCCGATCAGGCGGTGCAGGCGCAGGCCGAGCCGCTGCAGTTTGCCGCCGCTGCTGCGCCGATGCGCGCGCCGCACTTTGTGAACTATGTGCTCGATCAGCTGGTGCCGGTGCTCGGCGCGGACACCGTTTTTCGCGGCGGCCTGACGATCACCACAACGCTCGATGCTGGCCTCCAGGCCGACGCCGAGCAGAGCTTGCGCCAGCAGATCGACTGGCTCTCGACGCCGCACGGCTTCGGCCCCAGCCACGCGGTGCACAACGGCGCAGTGGTGGTGCTCGATGCCCACACCGGCGCGATCCTGACGATGGTGGGCAGCCCCAACTTTGGCGATGCGCGCTATCAGGGCCAGGTCAACGCGGCTGTGGCCCTGCGCCAGCCTGGCTCGGCGATCAAGCCGCTCACCTATGCCGCAGCGCTGGAGCGCGGCTGGACGCCTGCCACCAGCATCCTCGACATTCCTTCGAGCTTCAGCGCTGGCGATGGCCCGCCCTACGAGCCGCAAAACTATGATCGCTCGTTTCACGGGCCGCTGGCGCTGCGCGAGGCGCTGGCCACCTCCTCCAACGTCGCCGCTGTGCGCACACTCGATGCCATCGGCCTGCCAGCGCTGCTGGAGATGGCCGAGCGCCTGGGCATCTCAACGCTTGGCCGCTCGCCTGGCCGCTATGGCCTCGCACTGACCCTCGGCGGCGGCGAGGTGACGCTGCTAGAGCTGACTGGGGCGTTTGCGACCTTCGCCAGCGCTGGCACCTACCATCGCCCAACCGCCCTGATCGCGCTTAGCGACGCCAGCGGCCAGCCGATTGCGCTCGATCCGAGCCTCGCGCCGCTCCAGTCACCGCAGCCGGTCGTCGCGCCCGAGATCGCCTATCTGATCAGCGATATCTTGTCCGATCGCTACGCGCGCAGCCGCGCCTTTGGTCTCTCAAGCGTGCTGGATGTGGATCGGCCTGCCGCCGTCAAGACCGGCACCACCACCAACTGGCGCGATAACTGGACCGTCGGCTACACGCCGGATCGTGTGGTCGGCGTGTGGGTTGGCAATGCCGATGGCACACCGATGGAGGCGATCAGCGGCATCACCGGCGCTGGCCCCGTCTGGCACGCCGTGATGCTTGCCGCCCACCGTGGCCTGCCGCCGCAGCCGTTCGCTCGCCCGCCAGGCATCGTCGAACAGACGATCTGCGTCGAGGGCGGCATGCTGCCTGGCCCAAGCTGCCCCGCCACGCGTCTGGAGCGCTTTGTCGCTGGCACACAGCCAACCAGGATCGACGACACCCATGTGCTGATGCGCGTCGATCCGCTGCACAACTGCCGCATCCCGCCGCAGGCTCCCGCCGCCCTCGGCGTCGAGCGCACCTATCGCCTGCTGCCAGCAGAGGCGGAGTCCTGGGCGCTTGCCAGCGGCCTGCCGCGCCCGCCGCGCGTCTACTGCGAGTCTGCGGTGGCCGCCGATCCGGCGCAGGCTGCTCCGCCGCCGCAGCACAGCCCGGCCGCGCTCGCCGTGGTGCAGCCGAGCGCTGGCAGCGAGTATGCGCTCAGCCGCGCGGTGCCCGCCGAGCGCCAGCAAATCGTGGTCGAGGCGCAGGCTCCGGCCAATGTGCGTGCGCTGACACTGTTTGTGGATGGCGAGCCGCTGGCCACGCTGAGCGCGCCGCCCTATCGCACATTCTGGCGCTTGGAGCCAGGCGCACATGAGTTCACCGTTGTTGCCCACGATGCCCAAAATCAACCTCAAACCAGCCGTCCAATCCGCATCTGGGTTGCTAGTCAATAAAAGGAGAGGTCAGAAGATGCAACGCAAGCCTTTTTATCTCCGTCCGCGTTTGCTCGTCGCCGCCGTGCTGGGCCTGCTTGTGCTGGGCCTCGCCGTGGTGTTTGGTCCGCTGCTGCTGGCTGGCCCAACGGTGGTGCAGATCACGCCGGCCAACGCGAGTCAGGCATTTAATCCGCAGAGCAGCATCCGCATTGAGTTTGACCAGTGGGTGCGTGCCGACTCAGTCGCAGCGGCGGTGACGCTCGATCCGCCCGCTGCGTTTAGTGTGCGCTCCGATGGCAAGGCGGTGCTCATCCAGCCAACCGCCGAGCTAGCCTACGGCACAAACTATCGCCTGACGATCAACGCAGGCGTCAAAAATATTCTTGGCCGCTCCAGCGCGCAGGCGCAGACGATCGCTTTTAGCACAGTGCCCTACGTGACGGTGGTACATGTTGCGCCAACCGCCGCTACGCACGATATTGCGCTGAACACGCCGATCACGGTCGAGTTTGACCGTCCGGTCGTCTCCGCCGACAGCATCGCCGCCGCCGCCGAGCAGCCTGCGCTCGCCGATAGCCTGCCACAGCCGCTGGCGCTCACGCCGGAAACCCCTGGCGTGGGCCGCTGGCTCTCGCCGACCATGTTCGGCTTCTATCCCGAGCCACGCCTCCAGGCGGGAACGGACTACAGCGTGATGGTGCGCAGCGATATCTCTGGCGATGGCAGCGTGCGCCTGAAGCAGCCCACGGTCTGGGCCTTTACCACCTCCGCCGTTGTGCTGCGCGAGGCCCGGCCGTTCGATGGAGCCACCGAGGTTCCCGCGCAGGCTCCCATCGAGGTGCGGCTGGCCGAGGATGTCGATGTGCAGTCGGCCAGCGCGCACTTTGTGCTGCAGTCCGTCGCTGGCGGCGCGCCGATCACTGGCAAGGTTGAGGCGTTCGATGGCGGCTTCCGCTTTATGCCCGCCGTGGCGCTTGAGCGCGGCGTGAGCTATGAGGCCCAGCTCCAGCCCGGCATCACCACGGTGGCTGGCACCGCGATCAACGCGCAGCCGCTGACCTGGCGCTTCGATGTGATCGGCGATCTGGCTGTTGAGCAGGTCGAGCCGCTGCCCGATGCTGTCGAGGTGCTGACAACCACCCGCCGCATCAGCGTGCGCTTCAACCACCCGGTTGTGGCGCTGACCACGATCGACGCCCAGGCGACGCTGCCGCAGCCGCTCAGCATCACGCCGGCGCTGCCTGGCACTGGCCGCTGGATCGACACACGCACCTATGTCTACTCGCCGACCAGCAGCATCCAGCCAGCCACGACCTATCGCGTCAGCATCCAGCCTGGCCTGCAGGACCAGACCGGCGGCACGCTCAAGGATGCCTACACCTGGTCGTTCACCAGCATTCGCCCGGCGGTGCTCGGCGGTCTTCCCGCCAGCGGTGAGCAGGATGTGGCCCCGACAGCGGCGATCAGCATCACGTTTAATCAGCCGATGCAGCTGGAGAGCCTGCGCAGCGCCCTCGCCCTGCAGGATGTCACCAGCGGCGCGGCGGTTGCTGGTACGCTGACGATCAACGACGCCGTGGCCATCTTCCAGCCTAGTGCGCCGCTGGAGCGCGGTCACGACTATCAATTGACCATCCAGCCCTCTGCGCGCGCCGCCGCTAGCCCCGACACACTGAGCAGCCCGTACCTGCTGGCCTTCCGCGCCGCGCCGCTGCCCGCCCTCGTCAGCTCCTCGCCAGCCGCTGGTGTGACCACCCGCTACGGCGGCTCGGTGGAGCTGGAGTTCAGCACCGCGATGGACTGGGCCTCGGTCGAGCGTAATCTGAAGATCGAGCCTGCCCCGAGCGAGGTCTACACCTATACCTACAGCACAAACTTCTCGCTCAGCTTCGACGCCGAGCCGGAGACGGAGTACCGCGTGACCATCGGCGGCGACGCCAGCGATCCCTACGGCGTGACGCTGGGGGCCGATCAGGTGCTCAGCTACCGCACGGCCCCGCTCGACCCGTACCTGTTCCTGCTTGGCAGCCGCCAGATCGCCGCCTACAACGCCTATGTGCCGACCCAGCTTGCGGTGCGCCAGGTGAATTTGGCCTCAATCAGCTATGCGCTCTATGCGCTTGATGCGCAGCAGGCTGTGCGCCTGCTCAATGACTATGAGCAGTGGAACAGCTACGCGCCCACTGCACCGCTCGCCGAGGGCACCATCCCCGTCAGCGGCACACGCAATCAGGAGCAGCTCGTGGCGGTCGATGTCGGCACGCTCGATCCGGGCATCTACTACGTCACGCTGGGCAGCGCTGGCACCGACGCCGCTGATCGGCGGCTGATGGTCGTCAGCCCCTACGCCCTGACGGTCAAGCGCTCCGAGCGCGAACTGTTCGTCTGGGCTGTCGATCTGCAGAGCGGCGCGCCGGTCGCCAACCTGCCCATCCAGGCCATGAGCTACTCGCAGGAGACGCCGCAGACGCTCGGACGCACCGATCAAGATGGCATCCTGCACGTGCCGTTCGATGCACCTAACGCCTACGAGTACATCGCGCTCTGGTCGACGCAGGACGGCGGCTTTAGCTTCGCCTCCACCGACTGGCGCGATGGCATTAGCCCGTGGGATTTCAACCTGCCCTCGCAGTCCAAGCTCAATCAGCTGGTTGGCAGCGTGAGCACCGATCGTCCGCTCTATCGGCCGGGCCATGTGGTCAACATGCAGGGTGTGCTGCGGCAGCTGGAGAACGAGCAGTACCGCCTGCCCGCCCAGTCGGCTGTGCACGTTGTGGTCGCCGATCCAGAGGACACGAAGCTGCTCGATGTCGACCTGCCGCTGAGCGAGTTCGGCACGTTCAGCACCACGCTCACGCTCGATAGCAACGCCAAGGTTGGCGACTACCGCATGATTGCCAGCCTGTCCGCCGCCAGGGACGATCTGATCGTCGGCTGGTTTACGGTGGCCGAGTACCGCAAGCCCGCCTTCGATGTCAGCGTGACACCCTCGGCTCCCGAGGTTGTGCGCGGTGAAGCGATCGCCATGGATGTGGCCGCCCAGTACTTCTCCGGCGGCGCGGTCGCCAATGCCCCGGTGCGCTGGCGCTTGCTGAGCCGCCCGTTCGCTTTTACCAGCGAGTTCGCGCCTGGATTTACCTTCCAGGATTTGGACGATCCCTATGCCTACTATCGCTGGGATGGCAGCGACAACAGCGGCCAGGAGCTGCTGGCCGAGGGCACGGCGAGCACCGATGCGCAGGGCCACCTGAGCCTGCCGCTGCCGCGCGATCTCGGCCCGGTGGATCGGAGCCAGCGCCTCATCTTCAGCGTCGAGATCACCGATGTTGACGGCCAGGTGATCGCCGGCGAGGCCGTGGTCACGGTGCACGCTGGCGCGTTCTATGTGGGCCTGCGTCCCAACGGCTATGTCACGAAGGTCGGCGACGAGCAGTCGGTGGCGCTGATCGCGCTGACGCCTGCTGATCAGCCGCTCGCTGACCAGGCGCTTGAGGTGAAAATCTACCAGCACGAGTGGTTCAGCGTCCGCGAGCGCGGCTCCGATGGCCAGCTCTACTGGACCTCGCGCTACACCGATACGCTGGTGCAGACGCTGCCCGCCACCACCGACGCTCAGGGTCGCGCCGAGGTGGCCTTCACGCCCGCCGCTGGCGGCTCCTATCGCATCCGCGCCAGCGCCAAGGACGCTCAGGGCCACACCATTACATCGAGCGCGTTCGTCTGGGTCTATGGCGGCGATGTGTTCTGGGGCATGTCTTCGTCGAACAGCATCGACATCATCGCCGATCAGTCGGCCTATCAGCCTGGCGATACGGCGAAAGTGCTGGTGCCCGCGCCCTACAAGGGCATGACAGCGCTGATGACCATCGAGCGTGGCGCGGTGCTGGAGCAGCGCGTCTTCACCATCGACGATACCACCGCGCTGCTTGATGTGCCGCTCACCGCCGACTACGCGCCCAACGTCTATGTCAGCATCACGCTGGTCAAGCCGATGACCGCCGACGATCCGGTGCCGGACCTGCGCTTCGGCGCGGTTAATCTGCCGGTCTCGATGGCGCAGCAGCAGCTCACGGTGACGGTTACGCCCGATCAAACCGAGGTCGGCCCGCGTGATAAGGTTACCTACACCATCAAGACCACCGACTACCAGGGCCGCGGCGTGAGCAGCGCGGTGCAGCTGGCGCTGGTCGATAAGGCCGTGCTGGCCCTGGCCGACTCGCCGAATCCCTCGCTCGCCGCTGCGTTCTACAGCAAGCGCCCGCTGTCAACGTTTACCGCTAGCTCGCTGACCACACTGAGCGAGCGCGTGACGCTGCGCTATCAGGCCAGCATCAAGGGCGGCGGCGGTGGCCTCGCACAAAGCGCCGACCTGCTGATTCGCCAGAATATGCCCGATACCGCCTACTGGAATCCGCTGCTTGTCACCAGCGCCGACGGCACCGCGCAGGTCAGCGTGACCCTGCCAGACAACCTGACCACCTGGCGTATGACCGCCAGCGCGATCACCAAGGACACCAAAGTTGGCAGCGGCACCAGCGAGATTGTGGCCGCGCGCCCGCTGCTCATCCGCCCAACGCTGCCGCGCTTCCTGACCGTCGGCGACCAGGCGGTGCTGCAGGCCGTGGTCCAGAACACCACCAGTCAGGCCATCGCGGCCAATGTTAAGCTGGATGCAGGCACGCTCAAGCTGAACACGCCTGCGCAGCAGCAGATCTCGGTTCCGGCCAACGACCGCACGGTTGTGCGCTGGACGGTGGATGTGCCGCAGGCTGGATCAACCACGCTGCTGTTTGTGGTCTCCGGCGCTGGCTTGCAGGATGCCGTCGAGCAGACGCTGCCTGTGCAGCGCTTCACCACGCCCGAGGTCGTCGCGACCGCCGGGCAGGTGCTCGGCCAGCCGGTCGTCGAGACGCTGATGCTGCCTACGGCGGCACAGGTCGGCGGCGCAGCCCAGGGCGAGGCCACGCTGGAGCTGGTGCCGTCGCTGGCCGCTGGCATCCAGAGCAGCCTCGACTACCTCACCGCCTATCCCTACGACTGCACCGAGCAGACGGTCAGCCGCTTCCTGCCCAACATCGTCACCTACCGTCTGTTCAACCAGCTTGGGCTGGAGGACGCCGAGCTGAAGGCGCAGCTCGACCAGAATCTTAGCGCGGGCCTGCAGCGCCTCTACGCCACCCAGCAGCTCGACGGCGGCTGGGGCTGGTGGGCCAACGACAAGAGCGCGCCCTACCTGACCGCCTATGTCGTCCAGGCGCTCCACGAGGCGCAGCGCGCTGGCTACGGCGTCGATGCGAGCGTGCTGGATAAGGCCCTGCAGTATCTTCAGAGCGCCCTCAACGGCGCGGAGCTAGATGGCGCAGTCGCCAGCTGGCGCGCCAATGCGCGCGCCTATGTCCTGTTTGTGCTCGCCGAGGTCGGCCAGCCCGATCGCGGCCGCACGGTCAAGCTCTACGAGCAGCGCACGCAGCTGAACATCTATGGCCGCGCCTACCTGCTGATGACGCTGCAGCAGCTTGGCCAGAACGACGAGCGCGTCAAGACGCTCACCGCCGATCTGATGAGCAGCGCGCTGCTTAGCCCCACCACCGCCCACTGGGAGGATGCCAGCGTCGATAGCTGGACGATGAGCAGCACCGCTCGCACGACGGCGCTGGCGCTGCAGGCGCTGGTGCGCGTCGATCCCAACAACTTCCTCATCCCCAATGCGGTGCGCTATCTGATGAGCCTGCGCGAGAGCGGCCACTGGCGCACGACCCAGGAGTCCGCGCTCACGCTGATGGCCCTGTCCGAGTACCTGGCGCAGAGCGGCGAGCTGAAGGCCGACTACACGTATCGTGCCGCGCTCGACGGCGCTGAGCTGAGCGCAGGCCAGGTCAACCGCACCAACCTGGACGAGCCGATCAGCGTTGTGTTCGATCTGGCCAAGGTCAAGCTCGACGGCAGCCAGCTCACGCTTGAGCGCCAGAGCAACAACGCCACCGGTGCAGGCCGCCTCTACTACACGCTGCGCATGCGCTACTACCAGGATGCCGCCGCGGTGCAGCCGCTAGACCAGGGCCTGATTATCCAGCGCGAGTACAGCGCGGTCGACTCGGCGACGCTCAGCCCGACAGGCCAGCTGATCACGCAGGCCAACCTCGGCGATGTGGTGCAGGTGCGCCTGACGCTCCAGGTGCCCGAGGATGTGCAGTACCTCATGGTCGAGGATATGCTGCCCGCTGGCCTGGAGGCGCTCGACACCAGCCTCAAGACGGTCACGTCCGCCGCCGCTGCGCCTGAGTTTGCCAGCGCCGATCAGCGGCCCTACTGGTGGTACTTCAACCGCACGTCCATCCACGACAATCGCGTGGCGCTGTTTGCCACCGAGCTGCCGCGCGGCACCTACACCTACACCTATCTGGCCCGCGCCGCCACGCCCGGCACGTTCCAGACGCTGCCCGCCGTCGCCGCCGAGATGTACCAGCCTGAGGTCTTCGGCCGCAGTGCTGGCACGCTCTTCGCGGTCCGAGAGCCGTAGTTCTGTGATAGGTTGTCTGGCAAGCCAAGCGGTCGCCAACAGAGATGTTGGCGGCCGCTTGGCTTTATCCACGGCGCTCTGCTTGTGCATACCGCGCCACAGCGCACAGTGAGCGCGCTACTCGCGCCCAAAGCGCTGCGCCGAGCGCGCCCGTGCCTTGGCGGCCTCCTCCGCGCGATCTTTTGGCGCAGCGTTGGTCTGCAGCGTGTCGAGCAGCGTGCGCGCGCTGGCGCTGATCGCCGCTACAGCGGCCTCGAAGGCGGCGGCGTTGGCCTGCGACGGCTGATTAAACCCGCTGATCTTGCGCACAAACTGGAGCGCGGCGGCGTGAATCTCGGCGTCGCTTGCTGGCGGGTCAAAGTTAAACAGGGGCTTGATGCTGCGACACATTGGCTGCTCCTACTGCACTCTGGTCATCGTTGACGCATAGCCGCCGCCCGGCCACTCCCAGCCGCCGGTCACCACGTTGTCGTCGGCGCTGAACACGCCCTCAAACTTGGCCGCCGACCCTCGCTCGCCGCACCAGATGCGCAGCGTGTCGCCGTCGATCTCCCAGGCGTACTCTATCAACGCGCCATCGCTGCCATACGAGTGTGAGATACAGTGCTGCTTGTCCTCGGCGTAGCCGATGATCTCTAGCCCTTTGATCACGTTCCCATTGTGGTTGAGATCGGCGTGCTGGATCAGGAAAAAGCCGCCGTCGAGCCACTCGAACCGCACCTGCCCGTCGGTCTCGCTGCTGCCAGTTGGGTCGTGGAGATTCCACGTGCCCACAAGGCGCTCGAACTGCTGGATCAGTGGGTGCGGTGTTGGCATCGTCTCATTCATCATTGATCTCCTTGTGCGTAAAAAATTATGCCTATGTGTAGAAACGCTGGAGTGTGTGGTCGGGAGCGGTGTTCGGTGAAGGTGTACACCGCTGATTCTGGTTGGTCGGTGTGCGCCAGCGTGGAGTGCTGCATGCTCGGCGGGAGCGGGCGCGTGTGCTGCGTGCGCCGCGCTGATGACGAGCGCCGCTCAGCAAGCGCTCATGCCCTGTTCGGTGAAGGTGTACACCGCTGATTCCAGTTGGTCGGTGTGCGCCAGCGTGGAGTGCTGCATGCTCGGCGGGAGCGGGCGCGTGTGCTGCGTGCCGCCCGCTGATGATGAGCGCCGCTGAGCAAGCGCTCATGCTCTGTTCGGTGAAGGTGTACACCGCTGATTCTGGTTGGTCGGTGTGCGCCAGCGTGGAGTGCTGCATGCTCGGCGGGAGCAGGCGCGTGTGCTGCGTGCGCCGCGCTGATAACGAGCGCCGCTGAGCAAGCGCTCATGCCCTGTTCGGTGAAGGTGTACACCGCTGATTCCGGTTGGTCGGTGTGCACCAGCGTAGAGTGCTGCATGCTCGGCGGGAGCGGGCGCGTGTGCTGCGTGCGCCGCGCTGATAACGAGCGCCGCTCAGCTAGCGCTGCGCGCTTCCTAGGCGGCCGCAGGCGCTTCGACGGCATAGGTGAGGTGGACCACACCATGCGCGAGGGTCTGCTGGTGGGTGAGCGTGAGCTTGGCGCTGCTGCCATCCTTGAAGAGCCGCTGGCCTTGGCCTAGCACGACCGGGTAGACCAGCAGATTGATCTCATCGACCAGCCCTGCATCAAACAGGCTGTGCACCAGGGCCGTGCTGCCGCTAACAATGAGCGGGCCGCGCAGCTCCTGCTTAAGGCGCGCCACCTCGGCGGTGATGTCGCCGCTGATCACGCTGGCGTTGCCCCAGTCGGCTGCGTGCAGCGTGCGCGAGACCACATACTTGCGAATCTGATGCATCGGGTGTGCAGGTGGGGTGTTGGCAAAGCCATCCTTGAAGCTGGTATAGGTTTTGCGACCGAGCAGCATGGCCTCGCTCTGCATCATGCCGGTGCCGATGACCTGGCCGATCTCGTCGCTCCAGTATGGCCCGGTCCAGCCTGCGAGCGCAAAATCGTCGCCAGCGCCCGGCCCTTCGACCACACCATCGAGTGAGATGAAAAAGTTGGCCTGCAAGGTTCCCATACCAATCTCCTGTTGTAGCCTTGGATGCCGCGCATGGGCGGAGAATACAGCTCGCGTGAAGCGCTGCTCCGCGCCCTTCGCGCTAAGTACGCTGTCCAAGGTGGTCAAAGTAGCAAACGAACGTATGTTCTATTTGTAGTATAACGATCGCACTTCAAAAAGTCAAGCATCTATTTCAAAAAAAGAGTATACTAACGCTATAGAGTGAACATACGCTGGCTCATCTGCACTGTACGGCAGCGGCACGCTCGGCGGTGCGGCGACCAATCGAGGGTGGCTCCGCTTCAACCCTGCGCACGCTGCGCGCAGCCAATGTGCGTAGTGTATGCGGCGGAACCGCGGGCGATCAGCTTGGGGCGGCTGGGCTACAGAGCCAAGCAGCAGGCGCGTGCATTTGGAGCGCAAGTGCCTAAAGGCAGAAACACGTGAACAATCGAAGCTACAACCAATACTGCGGCATCGCCTACGCCCTTGATCTCGTCGGCGAGCGCTGGACGCTGCTGCTCATCCGCGAGTTGATCGTCGGCCCACGCCGCTACACCGACCTGCTGGTCGGCCTGCCCGGCATCAGCACCAACCTGCTGACCGAGCGCCTGAAAAACCTAGAGCAGCATGGCCTGATCGAGCGGCGCGTGCTGCCACCGCCTGCTGGCTCCACTGTGTATGCGCTCACCGCCGTTGGCCAAGCGCTCGAGCCGACGCTGATCGAGCTAGGCAAGTGGGGCAGCCAATTTATTCCGGCTGTTGAGCACCACGACGCCGTGCTGCCCGTCGGCTCCTACGCGCTAACCCTCAAGACCTTCTTTCGCCCACAGCTGGCCCAGGACCTTGATGAGACCTACGCTCTGCACATCGACGGCGAGGTGCTGCACGTGCACATCAGCCATGGGACCCTGGTGGTGCAGCAGGGCCAGCCGCACGATCCCATCGCCACCTTCACTACCACCATGCCCACCTATCTCGCCCTGCTGCAGGGGCAAACCCTGCCTGCGGACGCCAGCGCCAGCGGCGACCTGCACATCGACGGCGACCACAGCGCCATCGACCGCTTCCTCGCCATCTGCGGCATCGCTGGGCCGGCAGTGCCGTAGCACCCAGCAGCGCACGCCGTCAGCTCAGCTGCTGCTCTGACCATGGGCTGAGGCTAGCAGTAAAAGGCGCGCTGGTGATCAGCGTGGCCCTAGCACACGGGCCTTTATCAGCGCTCGCGGCGTGGATCAGCAAACACAGAGCTGGCTACTGTATGGGCGACAGTGGTGTTGCCTTCCACCAACAGAACGTTACTCTGTCCTTGCTGGCCAGCACCACCATAAACAGCTTCTGCGGCACAGCTTACGCTGGTCCAGCAGCGCTGAGCCAGCGCATCCATGGGTGTATACTAGACGAACAACCCACACAACTGCTGTGATCAAACTGTTAGGGAGTACCGCCGATGACTATCCTCAGCCGCTTGATCAACCGAGTGCTCGCTCTGCCGCCGGCCGAAACATATGCCGTTGCTGTTGAGCGCAATCTCCAGGTGCCGATGCGCGATGGCACCGTGCTGCTGGCCGACCGCTATGCGGCGCACGATAATCGCCACGCCCCAATAATTTTCCTACGCTCGCCCTACGGCCGCGGCCACCTGTTTGCTGCGCTGTTTGCCCGCCCCTTTGCCGAGCGTGGCTTTCAGGTGCTGATTCAGAGCTGCCGGGGCACGTTTGGCTCTGGCGGCACGTTCGATGCCTTTCGCCACGAGCACAACGATGGCCTTGACACCCTCGCCTGGATGCGCCAGCAGCCCTGGTTCTCCGGCGCGTTTGCGATGGTTGGCCCCAGCTACTTGGGCTATGTTCAGTGGGCGATGGCCGCCGATGCTGGCGATCAACTCAAGGCGCTGTGCCTGCTCATCACCGGCGCGAATATCCGCGCGCTGGTGTACCCCGGCGAGTCCTTCGGCCTAGATACGGCGCTCACCTGGATTCAGCAGGTGCACCATCAGGAAGAGCCGCTGTGGCGCACGCTGCTCAGCATGCCCCAGCGTGTGCGAGCGATCCAGGCGGCTGCGCTGCACCTGCCGCTGCACGATGCCGATATGTTGGCAGCTGGTGCGCCGGTGCCCTTCTACCGCGATTGGCTGGCGCACGATGACCCCGCCGATCCCTGGTGGCAGCCAGTCAACTTCCAAGATACAGCGGACACGCTCACGGCTCCGGCGCTGCTTGTCGGCGGCTGGTACGATATCTTTTTGCCCTCCCAGCTGGCCGACTACGCGCGGCTGCGCCAAGCTGGCCAGCAGCCATTTCTGACCATCGGCCCCTGGGCGCATACGTCGCCGTCGATCTTTGTCCCGCTGATTCGCGAGACGCTGGCCTGGCTGCGGATGCAGCTGCTTGGCGATGCGCGCCTGCTGCGCAGCGCACCGGTGCGGCTGTTCGTGATGGGCCGCAATGAGTGGGTCGATTTCCCCGATTGGCCGCCGCCTGGCTACGCGCCCCAGCCCTGGTTCCTGCAATCGGCATACGGTCTTGCGCCCACGCCCCCGACGCGCGCAGCGGCACCTGATCGCTACCGCTACGATCCGGCAGATCCAACCCCGGCCGTTGGTGGCTCAAGCCTGAGCCAGAACTCAGGCCCGCAGGCGAACAATGCTGTGGAAGCGCGCGCGGATGTGCTCGTCTACACCAGCGCCACGCTTGAGCAGGATGTTGAGGTTATCGGCCCGGTCAGCGCCGAGCTGTACTTCACCTCCAGCCTCAAGTACACCGATGTGTTTGTGCGCCTGTGCGACGTTGATCCCGACGGCCGCTCGATCAACATCAGCGATGGGCTGGTGCGGCTCACGCCAGAGCGTCTAGCGATCGGCACCGACGGCGTCTGGCGGGTGCAGGTGGAGCTGTGGGCCACCGCGCACTGCTTCAAGCGTGGCCATCGCATTCGCGTGCAGGTTGCTGGCGGGTCGCATCCGCGCTATGCCCGCAATCCTGGCAGCGGCGAGCCACTGGCGACCGCAACAACGCTGCTCGCTGCTGAGCATGCGGTCTACCACGATCCAGCGCATCAGTCGGCGATCATGCTGCCGGTCAAGCAATAAGTGTCGTCCTACGCGAGGAGCTGAGCTATGCCCGTCCCTATCGAACAGCTGCGTGCGCTGCTCGGTGCCGACAAGGTCAGCACCAGCCCGTCGGTGCTCGCAGCCCATGGCCGTGATGAGAACTTTCCTGACGTCCGTCCGCCGTGCGCGGTGGCCTATGCCGAGCGCCGCGACGACATCGTGGCTGTGCTGGCCTGGTGTCGTGAGCATCAGATACCGGTGATTCCCTTCGGCGCTGGCAGCAGCCTAGAGGGCGCGCTGGTGCCCTACGATCCTGACGTTGCCGTGCTCAGCCTGGATCTGTCGCGCATGAGCGCTGTCCTTAGCATCGAGCCGGAGAACTTCGTAGCGCTGGTGGAGCCTGGCGTCACGCGCACGGCGCTGAACACGGCGCTGCGCCACACCGGCCTGTTCTTTCCTGTTGACCCTGGCGCGGATGCGTCGCTCGGCGGCATGGCCGCCACCAATGCGAGCGGCACGACGACAGTGCGCTACGGCGGCATGCGCCAGAACACGCTGGCGCTTGAGGTGGTGCTGGCAAACGGCGACGTGCTGCAGCTCGGGCGGCCGGTGCGCAAAACCAGCAGCGGCTACGACCTCAAAGATGTGTTTATTGGCTCGTCAGGCACGCTGGGCGTGATCAGCAAGCTGTGGGTGCGGCTGCATCCTGTTGCCGAGCACATCCACACGCTGCGCGTCGTCTTTCCAACGGTGCAGGCGGCAGCCGCTGCGGCGTACCTGATCATGAGCAGTGCGCTGCCGGTTGCGCGTCTAGAGCTGCTCGACGAGTACGCAATCCGCAGCATCAACCGCTATCTTGGTCGAAGCTACCCTGAGGCTCCGGCGCTGTTCGTTGAGTTTCACTCCTCAACAGCCGCCGCCATCAACGCCGAGGTCGCTTTGGCCGAGGAGCTGGCGCGCGACGCTGGCGCAGTTGACATTGCGTGTGCGCAATCGCAGGCCGAGCGCACGGCGCAGTGGGAGGCGCGCCACCACGTCTACTGGGCGCTGGTCAACGCGCATCCCAACCATATCTACACCACCACCGACACTGCCGTTCCGCTAGCCCAGTTTCCAGCGCTGATCGACGCGGCGCAGCGCATGCTGCAGGAGCTTGATCTCGCTGGCAGTATTCTCGGCCACGTGGGCGATGGCAATTTTCACACGATCATCGCCATGCAGCCCGGCGATGACCGTGCCCAGCGCTACGTCGAATACCTCAACCAGCGCGCCTTAGCGCTCGGCGGCACGGTGACTGGCGAGCATGGCATCGGCCTGCTCAAGCGCAAGTACATGCACGCCGAGCACGGCGCGGCGCTCGACTGGATGCGCCAGATCAAGGCCCTGTTCGACCCAGATAACCTGCTCAACCCTGGCAAAATCGTATAGCGATCTGGGTGTTTGGCGCACTGCACGCCGCTGCTCGCTGCAACAGCCGCATCTTTGGAGGACTGAGAATCGTCGCCGCAGGAATGACGGAGACATACAATGCTGCTGGAGGTGCGGTAAGACCGGCGAAATGCTGGCGCGTGCCGCTGAAGGCAGAAGCCCCGTGTGGGCGGGGAGGATTCACACCTGCGCTGTACGCGCCCTAGGAGCTAGCAGGGCTCCTGCTGTTCTCTCCGGCGGCTATCGCGAACCATTAAGCTGTCAATGAGGGGATGCTCGACCTGTGCTGCTGAGCTGCGGCTGTGGTTGTGCATTTTCCGCGCTCCAGCAGCGCCTAGTTGATCGAGTATGTGGGCTGGATCAACCAGTGCAAAAAATCCACAGCTCAGCTGTTGGAACGTGCTAGCGCTCCCCGTGAAATAGATCAAGCGGCCCGCAGGCATACACCTGCGGGCCGCTTGCAGCGCCGGGACTAGCACATCTGCTCGATGCTGTGGGCCGCTACTCCACGGTCACGCTCTTGGCGAGGTTGCGCGGCTGGTCGACGTCGGCACCGCGGCGCACGGCCATGGCGTAGGCGAAGATCTGCATGGGGATGACGTTGAGCACTGGCGCGAGCAGCGGCGTGGTGGCGGGCACCTCGATCACGTGCTGGGCCTTGGCGCGCACCAGCGTGTCGCCAGGGTTGACCAGCGCGATCACGCGGCCGCCGCGGGCGATCACCTGCTCCACGTTCGAGAGCATCTTCTCGTAGACGTGGTCGTTGGTGGCGATGCAGACGACCGGCATCTGCTCGTCGATCAGCGCGATCGGGCCGTGCTTCATCTCGCCAGCCGGGTAGCCCTCGGCGTGGATGTAGCTGATCTCCTTCATCTTCAGCGCGCCCTCAAGCGCAATCGGCGCGTTGACCCAGCGGCCGAGGAAGAGCATGTCTGCGACGTTGTGGTAGCGGTCGGCCAGCTCCTCGTACAGCGCGAAGTCCTTGAGCATGGTGTCGATTTTGCCCGGTATCTCGACCAGCGCCTGGATGTGCTCGCGCACCTGATCGCTGCTGAGCGTGCCGCGCGCCTGGCCGAGCTTCAGCGCAAACAGGTAGCCCGCCATCAGCATGCCTGTGAACACCTTGGTCGAGGCCACCGCGATCTCTGGCCCAGAGTGGATGTAGATGGTGCCGGCGTCGGCGAGTCGCCCGGCCTGTGAGCCGATCGCGTTGAGGATGGCCAGGCTTTTGACACCCTGCTCGCGTGCTTCGGCCATCGCCGCCAGCGTGTCCACCGTCTCGCCCGACTGGGTCAGCGCGATGAGCAGGCTGTTGCGCCCAAAGACCGGGTTGCGATAGCGAAACTCTGAGCCGTAGTCCACCTCGACATGCACGCGGGCGAGCGTCTCGACAAAGTACTTGAGCACCAGGCAGGCGTGCCAGGCGGTGCCACACGCGACCGCATAGATGCGCTCTAGGCTGGCTAGCTCGTCATCGCTGAGCTGTAGCCCCTCCAGGTGGATGCTGCCTTGCTCTAGATCGACGCGCCCGCGCAGCGTGTCGGTGGTTGTGCGCGGCTGCTCGTAGATCTCTTTTTGCATAAAGTGCTTGTAGCCACCCTTGGCCGCTGAAACCGGGTCCCAGGCGACAACAGTCGGCGTCTTGCTGAGCGGCGCGCCCTGGAGGGTTTGGTAGCTCACGTCCTCGGCGGTGATCACGGCCAGCTCGCCGTCTTCAAGGAAGACCATGCGCTGGGTGTAGTCAACGATGGCTGGCAGGTCAGAGGCGACAAAGTTTTCGTGCTGGCCCTCGCCGACCACAACTGCGCCGGCGTTGCCAATGCGCGCCGCTAAAATCAGCCCGGGATGATCGCGGTGAATGGCGACCACTGCGTTGCCGCCGCGCAGCTCGCGCATCACCTGCGCAAAGGCGCGCTTGAAGTCGCCAAGCTCGTGGCTATAGCGGCCCAGCAGCTGCGCGATCACCTCGGTGTCGGTCTGCGACTGGAACTCGACGCCCTGCTCGAGCAGCTGGTTCTTTAGCTCCAGATAGTTCTCAACGATGCCGTTTTGAATCACAACGACCTTGCCGCTGCTGTCGCGATGCGGGTGCGCATTGGTTTCGGTGACTGCGCCGTGGGTGGCCCAGCGCGTATGGCCGATGCCGAGCTGCCCCGACAGCGGCTCCTCGCGCAGGCGCTGGCGCAGGTTGCCCAGCTTGCCCACCGAGCGGCGCAGCGTAAACGCACCGTCGTTGAGCACAGCGATACCCGCCGAGTCGTAGCCGCGATACTCCAGCCGCTCTAGTCCTTTGACGATCACATCGGTGGCCTCACGGGGGCCAGCATAGCCTACAATTCCACACATAGGTGTGCTCCTTATAACGCTAGCTCCAGTCACTTTGCCGCCAGCACCGCGCTGGTATTGGGGCAGCGCGGCCTGCTGTGCGTATGCAGCGGCGATGTTGTGCCGCCACCCTGTGCACTCGCTGTGGCGCTGGCTGGCTGTGAGCTGGCGCTTGCTTGCTGCTGCAGCAGCATAAAAACCGGGTTAAAACAAACAGCAGCCAGACCAAGCCACGCGGCACCAGTGCCCGCTTGCCAAGTCTGCTGCTATCGAACTCGCCACTGCTCAGCGTTTGTGCCCGACGTCGCCGCCAGGTTTTGCCGCTGTGCTTGCAGGTGGTGGTGCACCTGAGAGGCATCCGCTGATTATTCGCTGTTCCTGGGGCCGTCGCCTGCGGTGCTGCGCGCCTAGCGGTGGAAGGCCATTCCGTCCCGCTAGCGCGCCCGCCGCGCGGCTGATCCAGTTAGCACCCACCTCGCGGTGGGGAACCTCTACCTCGTTTCCTGAGCGTGCTCAGGCCAAGCGCTACGATTGGGTGGCTGCGCCTCCTTTGGCTGTCTAAAAGCTGCGGATTGCTGCTAGTAATACGTATGATTAACCACGGCTGTGATCATCACCATACACAGCCATCAGTGCATTATAGCCTGTTTTCAGTGCTTGACAACCTGAGCGCTGGCTGAGCTGATTCTGTGTGCAGGGCAGCCTCAAGCGCCGCGCCCTTGAGCAGCGCCTCGGCGTACTCGGCCTCGGGGTCGCTGTCGGCCACAATGCCGCCGCCGATGCCCCAGGTGTAGCGGCCAGCATGCTCGACCAGCGTGCGGATGACGATGCTGGTGTCCATGCTGCCATCAAAGCCCCAGTAGCCGATGGAGCCGCAGTAGATGCCGCGGCGCACTGGCTCTAGCGCGGCGATGATCTCCATCGCCCGCCGCTTTGGCGCGCCGGTAATCGACCCGCCCGGCCAGCATGCGCGCAGCAGATCCCAGGCGCTGTAGCGGGGGTCAAGCTGACCGCTGATTGTTGAGACGAGGTGATGCACGGTCGGCAGCGTCTCGACCTGCCAGAGCGCCGGCACGTGCACCGAGCCGATCTGGCAGACTTGGCCGATGTCGTTGCGCAGCAGATCGGTGATCATTAAGTTTTCGGCGCGCTCCTTGGGGCTGGTGTAGAGATCGTTGGCCTGGGCTGCGTCGGCCGCTGGGGTTTGGCCGCGCGGGCGCGTGCCCTTGATCGGGCGCGTTTCAACATAGCCGCTGGCTGAGCACCACAGAAAGCGCTCCGGCGAGGCGCTGAGCACCGTCGCTTCTGGCAGCGCGATCCAGGCCCCAAACGGTGCGGCTGTGCGCGCCTGGAGCCGCTGGTAGACGCTCCATGGCACGTCGCTGGCGCACGCCTGCATCTGCATGGTCATGTTGGCCTGATAGATATCGCCGGCCTCGATGTAGGCTTTGATCTGGCGCACGCACGCGAGGTAGGCGCTGCGCTCAAGCGTGGCGCTCAGCGCTGGCGCGCTTGGGGCCAGGGGCAGCGCTGGGGCCACCGTGCTGGTTGGCGCGTGCTCGGCGCAGCCAAGCAGCGCGCTGGTGGCATCGCTGCGCCAGGCGATCACCTGACGATACCAGCCAAAGACCGCATCAGGCAGTCCGACCAGATCTGGCTGCGCTGGCAGGCGAACTTTCAGCCGCCCAAGATCGTAGCCGAGATAGCCAAGCACGCCGCCAGGGCAGGGGTGTTCAGGATGCGTCTGCTGCCGGTAGGGGGCGCAGAGCTGCGCCATAATCGCCCATGGATCGCCGCTGAGCGTGGTGTTGCTGGTGGCTGTGTGCACATGCACCGTGGAGCCGTAGATCACGGCGACCTGCCAGGGCTGCTCGGCAAGCAGCGTCCAGCGCCCAAGCGGATGGGTTGGCGCGCTGTGCAGCAGCATGGTGTACGGCTGCTGCATGCGCGCAGCATGCAGCTCTGGCAGCGCACAAGCAACAACGCTGGGTCGTGGCAGCTGCACCGCTATGCTCCTGATTGTTCCATCCCTGGCGCGGGGATACCAGGAGCCTCTGGCTCGACCTCGAGCTGTGGCTGCTCGGCGGCCTGGGCCTGCTGGGCCTGGCGCATATCTTCGGTATACTGCGCGGCATACAGCTCCGTATAGCCACACGCCGAGCACACCTGCGCCGACAGCGGCCGCGGACCGGTTGCGAGTGTTCCCGCAACCATGATTTCACCGCCAAGCGGCGTTACCAGCGCTGATGTCACCATGGGATTTGTACACTTTGGGCATTGCATAGCGCCTCCATTTCGATTTTCCCTCAGAGCGGGGATATGGTACCACACTTGTGTAGGATAGGCGGCCACGCAGCAACAAGATATGATAGAATGAACCAATTGCACGAAGCAAAGTCTAGCGAGGAGGATGCTCATGCGCTGGTTGTTTGTAATTGTGGCGATTGTTGCTGCAGTTCGCATTATTGATCTTCAACGAAAGTTGGATGCTGCCCGCTCTCGGGGTGATATGTATCGCGATATCTCATCGCGCTTGGACCGCCAGCTGGCTGAGCTGCAGAAGCAGACGGCCTAAACGGCGTTTCCAACGATACTTCCGTTCACACGGCACCCATTTGTGGGTGCCGTTTGTGTTAAGCACGATTGTGGCCGACATTTTCAAGCTGACCTTCAGTTATTTTTCAGCACCGTTTCATTCGCTCTTTGCCATCTATCAACCACAATGCGCATATGGTGTGCCTGCCTGCGCTTCGGCGCGGCGCGCTGATGTCGGTGCACACCATTGCTCAAGGAGGTTCTCAATGCTGCCTGCACTGCTTGCTATTGTTCTGGTGCTCTTTGTTTTGGTGCTGCTGCCCTATGATCGTCCGCGCCCGGTCCTCGACGAGGAAGATGGCGAGGAGCCGTCAAAGGTCCGCCTGAAGCCGACGCGCCAGCGCTAGCGCCTCCTCTTGGGTGCTGATGCGACCAATCGCCTGGGCCTCGCGAACTGCGGCAAGCAGCTTGCCCACCAGCGGTCCTGGCTCAATGCCGAGCGCTGTGATCAGCGTTCGGCCATCAACGAGCGGGCGCTTTTTTGCCTCTGTCTGCTGATCCCAGTGAAATCCTAACATGGCATCCGTCCACGCCAGGTGCTGCGCCCATCCGTGCAGATTGACGCTTGGCCCGCGCACGGCCAGATGATCGGCCAGCGAGTGTAGCAGTGTGTCCACCGCCGCATCGCCGAGGTCGTTGAAAAAGCGATAGGCCGCGCGCGTCGAGGTGCTCGCTTGGGAGTTGAGCTGGCCCGGCCGCATATGGCCAGCGATCACGCGCTCGATGTAGCCGCTGGCCTGACGGCTTAGGCGTAGCCGACCGGCGATGCTCAGCGCCTGCGCGGCCCCAATGTCCTCATGGCCATAGAATGACACGCGGCCGTTGTCCCAGTCCGCGCGGGTGCTTGGCTTAGCGATATCGTGCAGCAGCAGTGCCAGCTTCCACAGGCCAGGGCGGGCGAGCGTGCCCACTGGCTGCTGCATGTGCGCGCGCACACGCTCGCGCCACTCAAGCGCGAGCGCTAGCTCTGGGTGCAGCCGCACCGCAACAGGCTGGTTGAAGAATGCTGGCGGGTACTGGTCGTCGCCGTCGCTGGGCAGCTGTGGCGGCGGCGCAGCGCGTGCTCCACTCAGCTGGTGGAGCATCCACTCGCCAGCGCAGACTGACTCTAGCAGGTGCTCCCACACGTCAAGAAAGTGAATATTGGGCTGCGAGTGGCCAAGCGTTGGTCGTAGCTCGGGGATGAGCGTCAGCAGCACCCCGCTGCGCTCCAGATAGCGCAGCGTCGGCGCGCTCCAGCTGGTGTTGAGAATCTTCAGCAGCTCCTCGCTGCAGCGCTCGGCCGCCACGCTGGCGATCTGGGTGGCGTGCTGGCGAATCTGGGCGTCGAGCGCGCTGGTGATGTTCCAGCCATAGCTCGCTGCGATGCGCAGCGCCCGCAGCATGCGCAGCGGATCGGCGGCGATGCTGGTGGGCGCGCAGGCGCGTAGCTGGCCCTGAGCGATATCCGCCGCGCCATCGAGCGGGTCGAGCAGCGCGCCAAGCTGCCCGTTGTGCTCCAGCGGCACGGCCAGTGCGTTGACGGTAAAGTCGCGGGCGGCGAGGTCGGCGGCGATATCGTCGCCACGCAGCAGGGCTAGATCAAGGTAGTGCTCCGGATCGAGCACCACGCGGGCGATCTCGCGGGCGCTGTCTAGCTCCACATAGGCCGCATTGAGCTGATCGGCTAGCTCACGGGCAGTGCGCAGGCTAGCAGCGCTTAGCACAACATCGACATCGTGGATCTCGCGCTGGTTGAGCGCGTCGCGCACGGTGCCGCCGACGATCCAGGCGCGCTGGCGGCGCTCGGCGAGCTGGGCGGCAAGCAGCGTGAGCGCTGGCTGGAAGCGCGCAGGTATCTGCATGGTGTCCTCGCTTTCAAGAATGTGCTCCGACCTGTGGTGGCGCAGAGTGCAGCCAAGGCGTTTTATAATGGTGGCGTTATGACACCGTTTAAGGAGCACGACATGAGCTTTCAGGTTACTCCAACCGAGCTGGATGGAGTCGTTATTGTTGAGCCGCCGGTCTTTGCCGATGAGCGCGGCTTCTTTCTTGAAACATACCATCAGAGCAAGTTTGCCGCCTTGGGTCTACCGACGGATTTCGTCCAAGACAATCACTCGCGGTCGATGTACGGCGTGCTGCGCGGGCTGCACTATCAGGACGAGCGCGCGCCAATGGCCAAGCTGGTGCGCTGTACGCTTGGGGGCATCCTTGATGTTGCCGTCGATCTGCGCGTCGGCGCGCCGTCGTTTGGGCGCTGGGTGGCGGTGGAGCTAAGCGCCGATAACTTTCGCCAGCTGCTCATCCCCAGTGGCTTTGGCCATGGCTTTGTGGTGCTCTCGGAGGTTGCCGAGGTGCAGTATAAGTGCACGGGCCTCTACACGCCAGAGGCCGAGGGTGCGGTGCTGTGGAATGATCCGGCCATCGGCATCGAGTGGCCGGTCAGCGCGCCAACGCTATCGAAGCGCGATCTGGCCGCGCAGTCGCTGGAGCAGTATCTGCAAAACCCAGCCTTTCGCTACTAAAATGCCAAGGCCGAACGATCATCTTCGATCGTCCGGCCTTGGCCTCTGGCGCGCTAGGCTTAGGCGGCGGCGCGGCGTAGCTCGTACTCGCTGAGTATCTGCTCGGTGCGCGCATCGACAACACGATTGATCATCTTGTCGGCCTCGCTGTTGTCGCGCAGCGTCTTCGCCAGCGAGAAGGCGGAGCCGATGGCGAAGAGAAAGGCGATGGCCAGATAGCCGCGCACCCAGCCGTCAACGGGCGCGCGATAGATGCCGTAGACGCCCATCGCTATCGAGATGATGAAGCTAATCCAGACAAACATGATCCATGCGGCGCTATCTTTGTGGATGGTTGGGTGATTCATAACGACCTCCGCTGTGTGTATGCTCTAGGGGAACTCGCTTTATTGTAGTGCCCACAGGCGGCCTGCACCTGTACCGAATGGTGTATCATAGCGGTGTATTGCCGCTGTTGGGAGCAATCTATGACCCACACTGATGACCCTGATATGCTGCTCACAACCAAGCTGTTTGTGCCCGCTGGGCCAAGCAGCATGATTCTGCGCGAGCGCTTGCTCGATCAGCTGCAGGCCGCCGTCGAGCACCCGGTCACGCTGCTTGTTGCTGGGCCAGGCTGGGGCAAGACAACGCTGCTGCAGCAGTGGATTGCGCGTCAGCCGCAGCCGGTTGGCTGGCTCGCGCTTGATGCTGGCGACAACGATGTGGTGCGCTTTTTGAGCTACTGCATCGCCGCGTGCCAGCGTGTCGATCCGCAGTTTGGCACAGCGGCTCTGGCCTCGCTGCACGCCCCGCAGCCGCCTGATCCCGAGGTGGTGCTGACACGGCTGCTCAATGAGCTGGCGGTGTGGCAGGAGGGCGCACCAGCTGTGCCGCTGACGCTGGTGCTCGATGACTTCAATCTGATCGAGGCCGCGCCGGTCCTCGCCGCTGTCACCACACTGATTGATCATCTGCCGCCGACCGTGCGCCTGGTTTTGGCCAGTCGCAGCGAGCCGAACTTGCCGCTGGGCCGCTGGCGTGTGCGTCAGCGCCTTAGCGAGCTGCGGGTGGCCGACCTGCGCTTCACCGCCGCTGAGATGGCCGATTTTTTCGCCGCCTATCAGGTGCCGCTCCCGCCGGCTGCCCTGGCAGCGCTGGAGACGCGCACCGAGGGCTGGGTGGCCGGGCTGCACCTGGCCGCGCTCTCGGCCCAAAATCAGCCTGATCTGACACGCTTCGTCGCTGACTTCACCGGCAGCCATCGCTATGTGCTCGACTATCTGGTCGAGGAGGTGCTGCGCCAGCAGTCCGAGACGGTGCAGCAGTTTCTGCTCGCTACCGCCATTTTGGAGCGGATGTGCGCGCCGTTGTGCGCCGCCCTCGTTGATGATCCGAGCGTGCCCTCGGCCCAGCTGATCCTCGATGAGCTTGAGCGCGCCAATATGTTTGTAGTGGCGCTCGATCACGAGCGGCGCTGGTTTCGCTACCATCACCTGTTCGCCGAGCTGCTGCGCTACCGCCTGAGCGAGCTGTATCCGGCGGTTGTGCCCGAGCTGCATCGTCGCGCTAGCACATGGCTGGCTGCGGCTGGTATGCTCGATGCGGCCATCCAGCACGCCTTGGCGGCCAACGATGTGCCCCTGGCCACCGCCCTGATCGCGCAGCACGGCCGCACACTATTGATGCGCGGCGAGGCCCTGACTGTGCTCAACTGGCTGCGGCAGCTGCCGTCTGCGGCGATTCGTCAGTCGGCACATCTGGCGATTTGCGATGCCTGGGCGCGGCTCGTCACGATTGAGCCAGCCGAGATTGAGCAGCGGCTGCGCTGGGCCGAGCAGACGCTCAGTCAGCTGCCGGCGCCGGAGCAGCGCCGCGTGCACGATGAGGTCCTGACGATCCGCGCGATTATGCCGCGCTTTCAGGACGATGTGGTGCGCTCGATTGAGCTGTCGCTGCTGGCGCTGCCGCAGATCGCCGCCGATGATGTGGTGCTGCGCGGTATCTTGGCGGGCAACTTGGCTGTCGTGCAGACGATTGTCGGCAACCTGAGCGGCGCAAGCGAGGCGGCCGCCGAGGCGGTGCAGGCCAACTTGGCTGGCGGCAACACCTTCGCAGCATTGCTCGCCATCGGCGATCTAGGCATTTTGCAGAGCTTGAGCGGCCGCCTGCACGCCGCCGAGCAGACCTTTCAGCGCGGCCTGCGGCTGGCCGAGCAGCATAACTGGCAGCGTGTGCCCGCCCTCGCGACTATCCACGTTGGCCTTGGCGAGGTGCTGTACCAGTGGAACAATCTCGCTGCCGCCGCTGAGCACATGCGCCAGGGCACGCAGGTGGCGCTCGCTGCCGGCTATCTCGATCTGGCGACCGATGGGCTGCTGGCTGAGGCGCGCGTGCTGCTGGCGCAAAATCACATCGAGGCCGCCCAGCAGATCCTTGAGCGCGCTGCGCAGACCGCCTACCGCAACAATGTGAGCCGCTTCATCGAGCGTGTGGTCGCCTACCAGGTGCTGGTCGCGCTGGCGCAGTCCAACATCGCCCAGGCCACCTACCACGCCCGCAAGATCGATCTTGATCTCGATCAGCCGCTCGACCCTGAGCGCGCCCTCGTCTATAGCGTGATGCTGCGCCTGCTGATCACGCAGCGCGATGTTGCGAGCGCCAGCAAGCTCGCCGACCGCCTCGAGGCCGTGCTCGGCGAGCGCATCACCCAGCGCATCGAGCTGGCTGTGAGCCGCACGCTGATTGTGCAGCTCCAGCAGCCGCGGCTGGCCCTGGTAGCGCTGGAGCAGGCGCTGGCGCTGGCCCAGCCAGAGGGCTACATTCGGGTGTTCATCGACGCTGGCCCGGCGCTGATCCCACTGCTCCAGCAGGCAGTTGTCGAGTCGGAGTACGCTGGCTATATCAGCCAGATTCTCGCTGTGTGGATCGAGAGCGGTGGCGCTGAGTCGCGCATGGCGCAGGCGCTCGCCGAGCCGCTGAGCGAGCGCGAGCTGGAGGTGCTGCGCTTGGTAGCCGCCGGTCTTTCCAACCAGGCGATCGCCGAGCAGTTGATCATCAGCTTGGGCACGGTCAAGCGCCACGTGATCAACATCTACGGCAAGCTCGACGCCCACAGCCGCACCGAGGCCGTCGCCCGCGCCCGCGAGCTAAACCTGCTCCAGTAGCTGCGGTGTTTGCTGATGCAGCGCGCCGTGGTTGACGCAGGTGGTCGGTGCGGCATGCGCCAGGCCGCGCCATCGCGCACGGGCGTGGCGGCGCAGCGCCGGAGGGAGCGGCACGGGCTGCGGAAAGAGCACAGCGCAGTGGTTCGACAGACCGCTGGTCGGCGTGTGAGCGCGCCAGCGTGGGTGTTGGATGCAGCGCGCCGTGGTTGACGCAGGTGGTCGGTGCGGCATGCGCCAGGCCACGCCATCGCGCACGGGC
>JABXJS010000283.1 GCA_013538855.1 Herpetosiphonaceae bacterium | reverse complement strand
GCGCTAATTCAGCGCGACGGCTGCGGGGCGGCCAGCAGCAGCGCCCGCGAGCTGGTCCGACCGCGCTTGTGGGCAGCCGCTCAAGCACGGCTGGCTGAACACGGAGCTGGCCCTGCTGGCTGAGCCGTGAGCGCACGTCACGGACGTGGCATCCTCAAACCACCTGCACTGCTAGCGCCGCAGCGGCTGTGTGCTGTGGTGGACATAAAAAGACCTTGTGCGCGACTGCTGAGTCGCTGCACAAGGTTGGCTGCGGTTGCGAAAGCGGGCTAGTCGGTGGCGCGGCCCTGGATTTTGCGCCAGAGCGCCAGCTGACCGTCAAGGTCGTTGGCGGCTGGCAGGGCGGCGGCAGGCTTGGGCGCTGGCAGGGCGGCGGGCAAGCTCGTGCGGCCCTCGCCGAGCCACTTGAGCAGATCCACCAGCGATGCCCCGGCCCAGGCGATGCCGGAGAGGTTCGCGGCCCAGCGGCCGCTCTGGCCGAGCGGACCGGGAATGTAGGCCGCCAGCCACTCGGCGACATCAGGAGCGGCGATGCCGCCAGCGACGCCCGCCAGGTCGTTCAGCAGGCGCACGAGCGCCGCCGCATCAAAGATTTCGTTCATATGCGTGCCTCCAAATGCTCTGTGCATGCTACGCCGCCGCCCCGCCCGAGGTTACGCCTTGGGCACCCGCGTGCGCCGCAGCAGCCGCAGGCCGTTGGCCACCACCAGCAGGGTGCTGCCCTCGTGGCCAACCACGCCCAGCGGCAGCGCAATGTTGCCAAACAGCGCCGAGATCACCAGCGTCACGATCACGCCAAAGGCGAAGGTGATGTTTTGGATAATCACGCGGCGGGCGCGCTTGCCCAGCTGCAGAGCCTCGGCCACTTTGAGCAGATCGTCGCTCATCAGCAGCACGTCGGCGCTCTGCAGGGCCACATCGGTGCCGGCCACGCCCATGGCGATGCCGAGTCGGGCGGTGGTCAGCGCTGGCGCATCGTTGATGCCATCACCGATCATCGCCACCGGGCCGACCGTCGCCTGTAGCTCGCTGATGATGCGCGCCTTGTCCTGCGGCAGCAGCTCGGCGTGCACCTCGTCGACGCCAAGCTGGGCGGCGAGGCGCTCGGCGACATAGTGGTTGTCGCCGGTCAGCAGCACGATGCGCTCGACGCCAACCGCCTTGAGGCGGCGGATGGCCTCCTTGGACTGCGGGCGCACCGTGTCCTCCAGGCCGATCAGGCCCCAGGGCTGCTCGTCGCCGACGGCGATAACGGTACGCCCATCGGACTCCAGCGTGCTGGCGGCGGCCACGATCTCCGCGCCATACATCACCGGGCGGCCAACCTGGAACTTGCGGCCGTTGACCTGTGCCTCGGCTCCCACGCCGGTGAGCGCGCGGAACTCGCTGGCCTCGGCGATAGCAATCCCGCGATCCTTGGCCCCGCGCACCACCGCCTGGGCCAGCGGGTGCTCGGAGAGATTCTCCACGGCCGCCGCGATCGCCAGCACCTCGTCCTCGCTGTGCCCGTTGAGCGCCTTGACCACGGTGACGCCTGGCTGGCCGGTGGTGAGCGTGCCGGTTTTATCGAGCGTGACCACCTTGATTGTCGAGGCGGCCTCTAGATGCATACCGCCCTTGAACAGCACGCCGTTGCGTGCGCCGTTGGCCATCGCCGAGAGAACGGTGGCTGGGATGGAGATGACCAGCGCGCAGGGCGAGGCCACCACCATCAGCGCCATCGCCCGATAGAGCGTGGTCTGGAAGTCCCAGTCGAGGAACAGCAGCGGGATGGCGATGGCGAGCAGTGTCATAATCACGACGGCATAGGCGTAGTACTGGCCGATCACGCGGTCGGTGAAGTCCTGGGCCTGCGCCTTCTGCTCGCGGGCCTCATCGACGGTCTTGACGATGCGCGCTAGCGTTGTGTCGCCAATCGGCGAGCGCACCTCGATATCGAGCGAGCCTTGGCCGTTGAGCGTGCCGGCGAAGACTGCTGCGCCCGGCCGCTTCTCATCGGGGATCGGCTCGCCAGTGATGGCGGCCTCGTTGACCGCCGACTCGCCGCGCACGACGAGGCCGTCAACGGGAATATTCTCGCCTGGGCGCACGCGCACGAGATCGCCGATGCTCAGCGTTTCCACCGCGACGCGCCGTGTCTCAGCGCCAACGATCAGCGTGGCCTCGTCGGGGGCCATCGCCAGCAGCGCGTGGACGGCGCGGTGCGTGCGGCCCATCGCGTAGGTCTCCAGCGTGTTGGAGAGCGAGAACAAGAACATCAGGATCGCGCCCTCGCGCGGCTGGCCGACAGCGGCGGCCCCAAGCGCGGCGACGATCATCAAAAAGTTAACATCGAACTCGCGCTGGCGCAGGCTGTCCCACGCGGCTTGGGCTGTGTACCAGCCGCCGCTCACGAAGGCGACGGCATAGAACAGCCAGGGCATCCACGCGGGCACGCTGCTGATCGAGCCAAGCACCCAGCCGATCGCGGTAGTCAGAAAGCAGGTTGCAGTGAGGCGAATCATCGTTGGCAGCGCGGCCAACTCGTCAAGCTCTTCCTTCAGCGCCGACGGCTGGCCGGCGAGCACGTTGGTTGCGGCTGGTGCGGTCATACACCCCTCCAGTCAAATTGATCGTAATGAGAATCATTCTAAATAGCGTGCAAAGGAAAGAGCGTCATAGTGACGCTCTGATCCTAGGCGACGAGCTGAGTCCGCTGACACTGTTGACAGCGCCCATAGACCACCACATTGGCCGACTCAAACGATGTGCCAACCTGCGACGCCAGCTGGGCCAGCAGCAGGTCGAGCTGCGGCGCGTGGCAGTCGAGGATGGCCCCGCAGGTGGAGCAAACGACATTCACGTGCGGCGTGGTGTCCAGATCGTAGCGGGTGTGCTCGTCGGTGTTCAGCGGCATCGCCTGGATGACGCCGAGCTTCTCCAGGGCCGTGATCGTGTTGTAGACCGTGGCCTGTCCAATGCCCTGCGGCCGCACGGCCTCGACGATCTCCGCCGCCGATGGGTGCCCACCGTGATACGCCAGCGCCTGGCAGACTGCCTCGCGCTGCGGTGTGGTACGGTAGCCGTGGCGCTCAAGTTCTTGGAGCAAGCGCTGTGCTCGTTCTTCAGGTCGCATGGGTCTTTCACCTAAACTTAGAATGATTCTCAATAGAGTATACCATTGACCGGGATGCTTGGCAATCCGGCCGCTGCTTGATTATGCTGAGTAGCGTGCTCTAGCAGGGGCGAAATCCACCAAGCGCTATTGTATCATTAGAGCGCTGCATCTGCTGCAATCATTGGCGTGCAGTTTACCATAGCGTGCGCAAAACTGGGCTTGACTTAGAGCATACTCGAAGGTGTATAGTCTGAACCATGGAACACGAGCTTGAACAACTGACCATCCAGGAGGTCGCGGAGCTGTCGGGGCTAAGCGCGCACACGCTGCGCTACTACGAGCGCATCGGCCTGCTGCGGCCAATCGGGCGCGCCGCCAACGGCCACCGCCGCTACAGCCAGGTCGATGTGAGCCTGGTGATCTTCCTGACCTACCTGCGGGCCACCGGCATGCCGCTGCGCCAGATGCGTGCGTATGTCCAGTATTTAGAGGATGGCCCGGAGTCCATCCAGCAGCGCCTAAGCATGCTGGAGGAGCACCGCCGCACTGTTCAAGCGCACATGGCCGAGCTACAGCGCAACATGGCCGCCATCGAGAAGAAGATCGCGCTGTACCAAGAGCTGCTGGAATCAACCCCAACCACGTGAAAAGGAGCAAGCTGGATGCAACAGCGAACACTAGGAACCCAGGGCCTGACTGTCTCTGAGCTGGGCCTGGGATGTATGGGCATGTCCGAATTCTACGGCCCGCGCGACGACGCCGAGTCGATCGCCACCATCCACCGGGCGCTAGAGCTGGGGATCACTTTCCTCGACACCGCCGACATGTACGGCCCGTTCATCAATGAGGAGCTGGTGGGCAAGGCCATCGCCGACCGCCGCGACACAGTCGTGCTCGCCACCAAGTTCGGCATTCAGCGCGGCGACAGCCCGGAGCAGCGCGCCATCAACGGCCGCCCTGAGTACGTGCGCGCCGCCTGCGACGCCTCGCTCAAGCGCTTGGGCGTCGACTACATCGACCTCTACTATCAGCACCGCGTCGATCCGAGCGTGCCGATCGAGGAGACCGTCGGCGCGATGGCCGAGCTGGTGCAGGCAGGCAAGGTGCGCTACCTGGGCCTGTCCGAGGCTGGCCCGGAGACGCTGCGCCGCGCCTATGCTGTGCACCCGATCAGCGCCCTACAGACGGAGTACTCGCTCTGGACACGCGACCCCGAGGATGCGATTCTGGCCGTCACTCGCGAGCTAGGCATTGGCTTTGTGGCCTACAGCCCGCTGGGCCGCGGCTTCCTGACCGGGCAGATCACGCGCTTCGAGGACTTCGCCGCCGACGACTACCGCCGCTTTTCGCCGCGCTTTCAGGGCGAGAACTTCCAGAAGAACCTCGACCTCGTGAGCAAGGTCAGCGAGATCGCCGCCGCCAAGGGCGTGACGCCCGCCCAGCTCGCGCTGGCCTGGGTGCTGGCCCAGGGCGACGACATCGTGCCCATCCCTGGCACCAAGCGCCGCAAGTACCTGGAGGAGAACGTCGCCGCCGTCGAGATCGAGCTAACCGCCGCCGAGCTAGCCCAGATCGACGCCGTGATGCCCATGGGCGCCGCCGCCGGCACCCGCTACCCCGAGTCCATGATGAAGGCCGTCAGCCGCTAAATCCTCATTCGCCAGCGCAGGCGCGCAAAGATGAACACCGCGCCTGCGCTGGTTTAAGCGCATGTGCAGCGCCAGCCGCGAACAGCATGCACAGCGGCGCAGCTCGCTGCTTGTCATAGGCTAGCGCGGTGTTGTGGCCAGCGTTGGCATGAACACCTTCGATAGCCCGGTGGAATCAAGACCAGTTGTGAAGGTAATCTGGGGGTTGGGCGATGCTGGCTGCTGATTGCCAGCGGCATCTGTCGCATCGATCCGTAGCTCATAGCGTGTGTTGGGCTGTCCTTCGAAGATGAGCGCATGGGCACTCCCTACGCTGGTTGCCAGCGGTTGCCGTATGCTGTCAATGCGCTGCTCAAGTGTAAACCCGGTAATAGGTGCCCGATCAAAGCTGCTATCCCAGCGCAGAATCGCCCATGTGGTTGCAATAGTGCCAGCTGGTGCGCTCAGCAGGCTACTTGGTGGATCGCGGTCAATCGTCACCGTGCGAGTTTGCTCGTTCACATTGCCTGCGCGGTCGTAGGCGCGCACACGCAAGGTGTAGGTCGTATTGTTGCTCAGGTTGGACACCAGATAGCTGGTGGCCTGGGAGTCTTGGGAACCACCGCAGCCACAAAGGACGCGAAAACCGCCACGCTGGTGCACAAAGCCAGGCCGCTGGCGGGCGCAGCCCTGGGGGTCTTGGGGACCACCCCAGCCACACACAAAAGGACACTAAAACCGCGACGCTGGTGCACAAAGCCGGGCCGCTGGCGGGCGCAGCCCAGGGGGTCTTGGGG
>JABXJS010000042.1 GCA_013538855.1 Herpetosiphonaceae bacterium | reverse complement strand
TCTGCGTGGCACAGCCGGGCAAATCGACATTGAGGTACAGCGTTTGATTTGGACCAAGCACCTGCTGGTCCCAATCAAAGATTTCTTGATTGTCAATAATATTATCGAACTTGCGATAGGACGCCATGCCCACCTCGTAGGAGCACGAGGTTGAGCGATTACGAATGGCACCGCGAGCATCGCTCACAAACCAGCCAGACAGATCGTTGCTCGCAACGCAGTTTGGATTTGTAGTTTGAGCGAGGGTAGATGGAGTGACGACGGATGAAGATGCACCCCCTGAGGAACGCGCTGCAGCCGCTGGTTGCGGAATAACCAGCAGGGTTAACAGCACAGCAGTGGTCAGGAGGGCGAAAACAACGTGGTTTCGCCATGACCTAGGCATAAGACCCCCCCATATTCAACTATAAATACACAGCATGTACATTGTCGAAAAAGAATCTTAAAAAGACAATAGTACCCAAGTGCGTTTGCAGGGGTGGCAATTTCACACTCCATGGGGGAGTTTTTGCGCTACGCTTACAACACTATTTCACTAGCGAGGGGGACTTTGGTACAAGCGGGGGTTCTGCGGTACAATGTGCGCCGACCAAAGGAGCGTTTCTGTTATGGCCTATACAATTTTGAGCATTGCTTCAACCTCGTTTTTTGCCGACTACGGTGCCCATGTCCGTATTTGGGAAGAGACCAAAGCGCTGCAAAAACGCGGGCATCGCATCGTGATAGCCACATATCATAATGGCGACAATATGCCAGGGTTCGATATACGGCGATCGTGGGATGTTCCGTGGGTTAAGCGCACGATGGTGGGAGCATCACGGCACAAGATTTACCTTGATGTAGCGCTCTCCTGGCGGGCGCTGCGCGTTGCGCTAGAGATTCAGCCAGACATCATTCACGCTCATATTCACGAATCGGCGCTGATCGGCAGCGTCATTGGTCGACTGCTACGTGTACCAGTAATCTTTGACTATCAGGGCAGCCTAACCTCTGAGATGGTTGATCATGGGTTTCTTAACCCTAACGGCTACATCTATAAGCCAATGCGCTGGCTTGAGCAGCGCATCAATAGTATGGCCGATGCGGTGATTACCAGCTCTCACAATGCAGCCAACGTGCTACGCGAACAGTGGAACTTCCCTAGCGCACGGCTGTACACCGTTGGCGACAGCGTAAACACTGACCGTTTCAAGCCTGCGAACAACACGCCAGAGGCGCAAGCGGAGCGCGAGCGGATTCGTCAGCAGCTTGGTATCCCTCCTAACCGACGAGTTGTGGTGTATTTAGGGCTGCTGGCCGAGTACCAAGGCACCAATATTTTGCTCGAAGCAGCGCAGAGCGTGATTAAAGCACTGCCTGATGTGCATTTCTTAATTATGGGCTACCCAGATGTGCGCTCCTATCAAGCTTTAGCGCAAGCGCTAGGCGTTGCCGAGCATGTCACAATGCCAGGGCGCATCTTATACAAAGATGCCCATGCCTACTTAGCGCTTGGTGATGTAGCAGTAGCACCCAAGATGTCGGCAACAGAGGGTGCAGGCAAAATCCCCAACTATATGGCGATGGGCTTGCCAATCGTCACCTTCGATACACCGGTTAGCAAAGAGATCCTTGGCAGCGCTGGCTTCTATGCCCGCTTTGGCGATAAAGAGTCGCTAGCAGCCGAAATTATCCAGGCGCTTGAGAATCGCGAGCACGCGCAGCACGTTGGTCAGCTAGCACGCCAAAAGGCCATCGCCGATCACTCGTGGGAGCTAGCAGCGTACCAGATCGAGTCCGTGTACGAGCGCGTGCTGGCTCAGCGAGCTGGAAAACCACTGCCCCCATTCCCAGTGACGCTGCACCAGGAACAGGGGCGGTAGAAGCGAAAGTCAGTGCCCTGCTACGGCTGGTAGACATGCACCGTCGTATTGCTATCGATCCGTGGCAGCTGGTCGCTATACAGCTGGCCAGTGTTGCTAAATATGGTGTAGCCAGGCAATGTGTTGGCTACACGAACAACAACGACAAACGTTTGACTTGACTGACCAGCTACCGACGGAATTTGCCACTGCACTGCTTGACCGAGCATCTGTGCTGGCGGTGTGGTCTGCTGGACTGTCATGTAATCTGGCAGCCGATCATACACCACCACATTGGTTGCCGCACCTAGGCCGATATTTGTCACACGCAGTGTGTACGTTACCACCGAGCCTGGGAACACATAGCCATCAATACCACTAGAACTCTCGACATTTGATAGCATCGCTGTCCGCGCACTCTTTGTAAAGATCAAATTAGGTAGTGCTGTTGGCGTCGTCGTTGGCGTGCGCGTTGCGGTCGCCGTTGGCGTCGGTGTGTTCGTTGGCGTGCTCGTCGCCGTCGCCGTTGGTGTATAGGTTGGCGTGCTCGTTGCCGTCGCCGTTGCTGTCGCCGTCGCCGTTGGTGTATTCGTCGGCGTGCTCGTTGGCGTATCCGTTGGCGTATCCGTTGGTGTCGCTGTTGGTGTATAGGTTGGCGTGCTCGTCGCCGTTGGCGTATCCGTTGGTGTCGCTGTTGGCGTGTTCGTTGCCGTCGCCGTTGGTGTATTCGTCGGCGTGTTCGTCGCCGTCGCCGTTGCTGTCGCTGTTGGCGTCGCGGTTGGTGTCGCGGTTGGCGTATCCGTTGGCGTGCTGGTCGCCGTCGCCGTTGGTGTATTCGTCGGTGTTGCGGTCGGCGTATCGGTTGCCGTCGCCGTTGGCGTGGCCGTTGCCGTCGCGGTCGGCGTATCCGTTGGCGTGGCGGTCGGCGTATCCGTCGCTGTCGCGGTGGGCGTATCCGTTGCCGTCGCGGTCGGCGTATCCGTTGGCGTGGCGGTCGGCGTATCCGTTGGCGTTGGCGTCGCGGTTGCTGTCGCGGTGGGCGTATCCGTTGGCGTCGCGGTTGGCGTATTTGTCGCCGTTGCCGTCGGCGTATTGGTTGGCGTCGCGGTTGGAGCGCTGCGGACGAAGAATCTCACCGACTGCGACATACATGGCTGACCTGGGGCAATGTTGTAGGTGGCGGTCAAGGTATACGCCCCAGCCGGATAAATCGTGGTGTCCCATCCAAAGGAATTCCCATTGATATCGCCTAAGAATGTGTAGGGTGTAATATACTCACTGTTTTGGACGACCGTATTGGGGCCATTGAGCAAGAAGTGCACATTGTAGGGTGGGTCGCCGGTGATATTACTGCGGATAACCACAGTGCCATCAAGCACGGCTCCCTCGCTTACGCCAGTGAAGTTGGTAAGCGAGCCAACACCACAGGTACGTGTGCAGTAGCCAGTGCCAGCAATATCAATCGTTGATAGCAGGCGCTCATCATAGCGCACACCATTCAGCGAAAACAGCACCGGGCCATAGAATAAATCGACCTGTGACGAACATGCTGGTACCTTTACTGAAAGGTAGAAGGTTTGATTGGGACCAATCGTGGCTGTGGTCGAGTAGTATATTTTCTGATGGTCGATGTACTCGTCAAAGCGCTGGTAGGCAGCCATACCAATCTGGTAAGAGCATGTCGAAGAGCTATTGATCACACGCCCGATATTGCTGCCTTCAAACCAGCCGGACAAATCAGTCAGCGGGTTGCACAATGTCTCCGCGCTAGCGGGAGCCGCCGAGGTGCGTAGCTCAGGTTGGACTGTACGAGGCTTGGCATAAACGCCTGATGGTCGAGGCAAGCAGAAAACCAGCATCAGGCTTAAAAGACAAACCGCGCGCAAATAATACTTTGCTCGATACATAGGGATGCCTCGCTGGGTAAAATACGGTAGGACAATAGCGAAACAGGTATAATTATGACAACATTATGCTGGATCGCCATAGCAACGTCAATAGAAAAATAGTTCGATTCTCCTGGGGTACCCTAGTTCCTCCTAGGGTTGATGTCAGGAATGAAGTACTACCAAAGGTTGAGATATGCATGTTTCTCTCTATGAACTCGATCAAACGCTGCTAAAAGCAGTTTTGCAAGAATGGGGCCAGCCAGCCTTTCGTGCCAAACAGCTCTACAAGCAGCTCTACAGCCAGCTCGCCAGTGATCCACAGCAGATGACTGATCTGCCGCAGAAGCTGCGCGATGAGCTGAGCAGCCGCGCAGCCATTGGCAATCTAACCTGTGTGCGCGAGCAAACCGCCGATGATGGCCTCACGCGTAAGGTACTTTGGTCACTGCCTGGCGGCGCAGTGGTTGAAAGTGTGCTGATGATCTATCCCCCCGACCGCGCCACTGTGTGCGTCTCCACGCAGGCAGGCTGCGCGATGGGCTGTGTTTTCTGCGCGACAGGCAAGCTGGGCCTGCTGCGCAATATCGAAACAGGCGAGATCATTGAGCAGGTGATCTTCTTCGAGCGCTACCTGCGCCAGCACGCCGCCGAGCTAAGCCACCGTTTAGACGTGCCGATCCCTGATCACATTACCAACCTGGTGTTTATGGGCATGGGCGAGCCGTTTGCCAACTATGATCGCTGGTGGCGCGCGGTCGAGCGCCTGAACGATCAGCAGGGCTTCAACCTTGGCGCACGCCATATGACCGTCTCGACGGTGGGCCTGGTCCAGGGCATTCGCCGCCTGGCCGATGAGGGACTACAGATTAATCTCGCTGTCTCGCTGCATGCGCCCAATAATGCGCTGCGCTCGGCGCTGATGCCAGTCAATGATCGCTTTGATATTGATGATCTCTTAGATGCAGTGCGCTACTATATCGAGCGCACAAATCGGCGCGTCTCGTTTGAGTATGTGCTGCTGGAGGGCAAAAACGATACGCCTGAGCTGGCGGCTCAGCTAGGCGCGCTGCTCAAGGGCATGCTCTGCCACGTCAATCTTATTCCATGGAATCCAGTGCCAGGCACACCGCTAGAGCGCTCACATCGCGAGCGTGTGCTGGCCTTCCAGCAGGGTGTGCAGGCCGCCGGCGTGCCATGCACGGTACGCGTCGAGCGCGGTGTCGAGATCGCCGCCGCCTGTGGCCAGCTGGCGGCCATTCCCTCGCCAACGTCGCCGATTGAGCTACACGCCCGCTAGCGCCAGGTGCCCATCGTGCCAACAATCACGATCAACAACATACCCGCCGACGCTACTCCCGAGCTAGCAGCCCAGGCATGGGCCGAGTGGTCGCCGGTAACAATTACCTGCACGCCAAGCGCCGCCCTGTCGGCTACGCTGACCATCGGTGGTGAGCAGCTTGGCGCGCCCACGACCACGCCGTTCGACCCACTATGGCGCTGGACATGGCAGCCGCGCGGCAGCGCCGGGACCATTCACGGCTGTGTGACGATCATCGACGCTGCCGGCCTACAGCACGAGCACACGTTTCGTTTCAACCTTGTGCCGCGCCTGCTCGATCAGCACACATGGGCACAGCTGCTCGCTGATCTGGCCCACCATGCCCGCTCTGTCGCCATGGCGCTTGGCGGCAGCGCCTTTGCCCAGGCGGTGCTGGTCCCGCTATGGGAGTGCGAGCGCACGCCGCTGGAGGAGGCTCTGCTGCTGCTAGAGCATCATCAGCACGAGCTGGAGGTGTGCATCAAGCGCATTCGCGAGCATCCGGCCACGCGCCTTAAGCCAACAGCACAGCGCGACGATCTGACCACGCTGCGCTATCCGCCTAGCCCACATGCCCAGCCACCGCAGCAGCTTGAGCAGCTCCCTGAAGATCAGGTTCCACAGGCACTGCGCGCGCTGCATCAGCGCCTTGGTGGGCTACCGCGTAGCATCAGCACCCAACACGCCAGCGCGAGCTTCGACCTGCCTGAGCATCGCTGGCTCGTCGGAATCATCGCCGAGCTTCAGCGGCGTGGGCGGGCGCTGCGCAATCTGGCCGAGCACGAGCAGCAGCGCGGCACATCGGCTCGGCTGCAAACAACGCTGGCCGAGCTAGCGGCACGGCTGGAGCGAATGCTGGCCCAGCTACGGCGCTGGCGCAGTGAGCCACCGCTCATCAACTTGCCACCGCGCAGCGCCCCACCAAGCAATAGCCAGCTACTGGCCCGCGATCAGCGCTATCGGCCGCTCCGTAGGCTGTGGAGCACCCTGCGCACTGGGCCGCTGCTGACACTCGAGGTTGGCGCACTCGGCCTGCCGCTGAACGATCTGCCGACGCTCTATGAGCAGTGGTGCTGCTTAATGATTGCGGACGTGCTGTGTCGCCAGGGCGGGCAGATCGTGCAGCAGCAGCTGCTGGTTGAAGATACAGCCCGCGAGCGCTGGACGCTCAGCCTCACGCCGCACGCGCCGCTGCTTGAGATCGCGATCAGCGGCGTCCACTATCGGCTGCGCTACCAGGCGCGCTACACCAGTCAGCCCGATGCGCTGGGCATTGTGGCGCTCGACGGCTATGTGCGCATCCCCGATGTCGTGCTGGAGATCATACATCCACAGCGCGCCCCGCTGCTGATCGTGTTTGATGCAAAGTATCGCCGCGCACCTGACGGCCGCGCGCCCCAGGACGCGCTCGACGATGCCTACGCCTATCGCGGCAGCCTGGGCAGCAACGGCCAGAGCCGCGTGCACCACGCTGTGATCTGCTATCCTGCCGAGCGCGCTGCCGAGGACTACGGCACCGTCGGTGTCATTCCCCTGCTGCCAAAACACGTATCGGCGCTAGAAGACTACATACAGCACGTTCTAAAATTTTCGCTGGAGGACTAAACATGCCAATTTATGAGTACTTGTGCGATACCTGCCGGGCGCGCTTCTCCAAGCTCGTGCGCGGCTTTCACGACCCAGAGGAGCTGGAGTGTCCACGCTGCCACAACACCAATGTGCGCCGCGCAGTCTCGCGCGTTGCCGTCGTGCGCACCGAGGATGCCCGCATCGACGCCATGGCCGACCCGGCGATGTTCAGCGGACTCGATGAGAACGACCCGCGCTCCGTCGCCCGCTGGGCCAAGAAGATGGGCCAAGAGATGGGCGACGACCTCGGCGAGGATTGGAACGAGATGGTCGATCAGATGCTGGAGGAGGAGATGAACGGCGACAGCGGCGAGGCCCCCAGCGGCGGCCACGACGACCTGGGCTGGGGCTAGCGCCAGGCTGGCCGACTGCGTACCCACCACAGGCGGCTTGTGCTAGGCACGCACTGCCGCAACGCGGTGGTTGGAGTGGTCGCTTAGCAGACTAGGTGGCGCACCTGCCTTACCCGCCTACAGGCACAGAGCAGACAACCCAGTGCAGCTGAGCGTGGGGCGGCCACGCGTTGGCTGCATTGGGCTGTGCTTTTGTTGATGCGCTGTCGTTCAGTTAATGCTGGCCGTGGTGCTCGGACTACAGCTCCTGCTGGCGAAACAGCATCCAGGCGCTCAGCAAGCTCAGGCCGATGATGCCAAGCGCCACCAGCAGCGGCTGCCACAGGCCCTCGACTGGCTGACCAAGCGCGAGCGCACGTGCAGGAGCCAGCAGCATATCGGGCAGCCAGCCGCGCAGGGCGGGCACGGCCCCAAGCGCGGATAGGAGAATCCAGCCACCGATGCCCACGCCAGCCGCCGCCAGAGTTGAGCTAAGCACGGTGCTGGCGAGAAACGTTATGGCCGCATAGACAAGGCTCAGCAGCCACAGCAGCAGCAGGCTTGCGCCAAAGCCAGCCACGGTCAGCGGCTCGAACAGCCAGGCCGTATAGCCGTAGGCGGCCACGCCACCAGTCAGCAGGGCTGCGCCCAGCGTAAGCGCCAGCGCCAAAAACTTTGCGCCAATAAACCCAGCGCGGCTCACCGGCTTAGTCAGCACCAGGGCGGCCGTGCCACGCTCCTTCTCGCGCGCCATCAGGCTCATGGCGAGGAGGATAGCGGCAAGCGTCGCAACGTTCGTGCCCAGGTTTTTCAGCGTCTGGTCCACAGCATCGGCGGCGGTTGGGGTGGGCACAATGACCTGAATCGAGCCGCCAGCGTTTTTAAGCAGCTCTGGCAGATACTTCGCCAGCACTGGCGAGAGCAAGCCAAACAGCAGGGCCACAGCGGCCACAATGCCGAGGCGATAGGTGCGCCACTGTTCGCGCAGCTCCTTGCGCATTAGTACAGCAAACGTTTGCATCAGCCGACCTCCTTAGCGCTAGGCTGGCTGGCGGTAGCAGCCACACCACGCTCATCACCAATCAAGCGCAGGAAAATATCCTCTAGCGATGGTCGCGCACGCTCGAAGCGCACGAGCGCCACACCGTGCTGGGCCACCAGCGGCAGAATCGCCTGGCTGGCCTGAGCCGGATCGTTGACCTGCACGCGCAGCAGGCCATGCTCAAACGTAACGGTCTCCGTCCACGCTTGAGCGCGCAAGGCGCTGGTTAGCTGCTGGACAGCGGCAGCCTGATTCGGCTCCGGATCGAGCATAAACAGCGGCTGGGCGTACTGATTCTGTAGCTCGGCCACGCTGGCCTCAACCACCAGCTTGCCGTGATTGATCACCGCCACGTGATCACAGACGCGCTCGACATCGCCCAGGATGTGCGTGGACATAAATACGGTCGTCTGGCCACGCAGGGCGGCAATCAGATCGAGTACATCGCGGCGGCCAGCGGGATCAAGCGCGCTAACAGGCTCATCGAGAAACAAGACCGGCGGACGGTTGATCAGCGCCTGCGCCACACCGAGCCGCTGGCGCATCCCGCCAGAGTAGCCGCCGACGCGCCGCTCGGCAGCATCGGCCAGGCCGGTCAACTCAAGCAGCTCAGCGACGCGCTGGCGCAGTGCGGCCCCGTGCAGGCCAAACAGCTCACCGACAAACTCCAACAGCTCGCGGCCGCGCATCCAGGCGTAGAACTGCGGCTGCTGATCGAGGTAGCCGATCTGGCGACGCAGCGCGGTGCTATTCTGGGCCACAGACACGCCAGCGACGGTGGCCTGGCCCGCCGAGGGCTGGGCCAGGCCGGTGAGCATGCGCACAGTCGTCGTCTTGCCCGCGCCATTGGGGCCGAGAAAGCCAAAGATTGCGCCGGAGGGAATGCTCAAGTTCAGCGCGTCCACGGCGGTCAACGGGCCATAGCGCTTGGTTAAGTTGGTGCACTCAATCGCAAGAGTCATGGTGTTTAGGCCTCCTCACGGCCCAGAAGAAAGTACAGGATTGGGCCGAGCATATTCGCGAACACAATCACCAGACCCCAGACCCACTTGTTGCCGCCGCGCACGTGCCGCTCTGGCTTGAGCAGATCGCGGAGGGCAAAGATGATCAACGTTAACTGAACCAGCAGGATCGGGAGCAAAATAGGCAGCATCTCACGCAGAGTCATCGTCAGCTCCTTGGTCATCGCCCGTAACGGGCATCACGATCGTTGATAGCCGCCGACGGCGGCGCTCGGGCGCTGGTGCAAGGCCCAGAAACGGCTGAAGCGCCTGATTGAGCGCCTGCACCATAGCCATAAACTCCGCGTCGGACACATTCAGGTCCACCTGACGGTAGCCCACGCCATCGGCCAGCAGATCGGGCTGCGCCGTGCGCTGCAGGTACTGCTCGAAGTCGCTGAGCACCATCACGAGAAATGTCAGAAAGTAGCGCAGATGATCGTCTTTGCTGACGCTGGCAAGCGCATCGGCGGAGAGAGAGAGCGCCTCGGGCTGGCCTAGGCCGTAGACCTTCTCGACCGTGCCGCGCACTGGCCGCTCCTCAACTACCACGATCAGGTTATGCTGCTCGAGCGTGTTGAGGTGGCGGTAGAGCGTGGCCTGGGCGACATCAAGGCCCGCCAGCAGCTGCTGCGCTGTTTGTGGCCCTGCGCTGAGCGCGCGCAGCAGCCGTAGCCGCACCGGATGCATAATCAGATCAGCCTTGGACATATGGCATCCTTTCTTTCATTTTCTAGATTGATAATATTATCAATAGCGATAATAGTCATCGCACTTAAGACGGATACGCGCTCGCACCTTAGCGCCAGCTAAGCGCCGAGGGCATGCGTCATGCACAAATAGCGGTAAAAACCCGCTGACAAGATTGTCGGTAGGGGGTAGAATCAGCCTATGTTTTCATTGTAGAACGCAGTGAGTCGTATGCGCTAGCAAGGTCAGCCGCTCAGCATGCTAGTGTTTTCTCCTTGCCTCTCGAGATTTTCTGCGCAGCTAAGGAGCAGACCATGTGGACCGACCGTTTCTCAACGGCAAAAATACTCATAGTTGATGATCAAAAACACAACATTCATGTGCTAGAGACCATTTTAAAACTTGAGGGATTCAACAATCTCATCACAACAACAGACTCGCGCCAAGTGCTCAGCCTGTATCAAGAGACCAAGCCTGATCTTGTGCTGCTTGATCTGATCATGCCGCACCTTGATGGCTTTGCGGTGCTCAAGCAACTCCAAGAGATCACCAGGCCGGAGGACTACCTACCAGTGATCGTGCTCACCGCCGACCTTGCACCAGCCACCAAGCGCCAAGCGCTGACCCTTGGCGCGCAAGATTTCCTTACCAAGCCGCTTGATCCAATTGAAGCGATTCTGCGCATTCGCAATATTCTCCACGTGCACTTTTCCCACGATTATATGGCCCATCAAAATCAAATTCTGGCCCAGCAGATCAGTGAGCGCACCCAAGACCTGGAGCAGGCGCGCATGGAGATCCTTTTTCGCCTAGCGCGCGCCGCCGAGTACCGTGATGATCAGACCGGCCAGCACACCCAGCGCGTTGGCAAAATTGCGCAGGAGCTAGCCCTGCGCATGCATATCGCGCCTGCTGAAGCTGAGCTAATCGGTCAAGCTGCAACGCTGCATGATATTGGCAAGATCGGCATCTCCGATCAAATTCTGCTCAAAGCCAGCACGCTAACGGTCGAAGAGCGGCAGACGATGCGCAACCACACAACGATTGGCGCACACATCCTAGAGGGCAGCCGCGTGCCGGTGCTGCAAGTTGGCGAGATCATCGCCCTAACACACCACGAGCGCTGGGATGGCCAGGGCTACCCACGCCAGCTTGCAGGCGCAGACATCCCGCTGGTTGGCCAGATTGTCGCCATCGCCGATGCCTTTGATGTGATGACCCACCACCGCACATACAAGCCGGCCCGCACGATCGACTACGCGCTCAGCGAGATCACCTGCCATCGCGGCACACAGTTCGCGCCTGCTATCGTCGATGTATTCATCGCCTGGCAAAAACAGCAGACCTAGCGGCCACATCCAGCGCAGCATCCATAAAAAAGACGGCTCTTCCAAGCTGAAGAACCGCCACAAGCGCGCGATACGAGCGCAGGCTTGAACTAGACTTTGCGTACTACCAGCAGAACATAGTTAATATGATTGGAATAGACCGTGTCTGTCACATCCCAGACCTGATCCAGCATCGTGAACATCTCTGCGCCATAGACGCTCACCAGCTCGGCGCGTTTTTCCTCGATCGCCTGCTTCGTCTTCTCCAGGGTTCGTGCGATATCTTGTGTAAGATCGAAGCACTCGATCTGCGCAAAGCCAGCTTGGTCAAAGAGCGCAGCATAGTTCTCGAGCGTGGTGATCGAGTTGATCTGAAACGAGGGATACCAGATCGCACGGTGGGCAGCGCTGATCGGCTGCGTCTCAACAATATCGGTAAGCACCAGGGTGCCCTGCGGACGGAGCACGCGGGCGATCTCACCGAGCACGTGCAGTCGATCCGGCATATGAAAAATCGACTCAAAGGCCCAGGCCGCATCAAAGGCCGCAGCATCGAATGGCATCTTCATAGCGTTGCCCCATTGAAACTGCACCAGATCGCTGATCTGCTCGGCGGCGGCGCGCTGATTGGCCTGTGCCACCTGTGAGTGCGCAACGGTGATACCGCGCACGTGGCAGCCGGTCGCCTGAGCGGCACGAATGCCTGGCACACCAGTGCCGCAGCCAACATCCACCAGCCAGTCACCCTGCTGGAGGCCCGTCTTCTGGATCATGAGCTTGGTCAGCTCCTCCTGCGACTCAGCCAGCGAAAGATCTACAGCAGGATCAGGCCAGTAGCCGCCGTGTAGGCTCTCGCCCCAAACAATTTTGTAAAACTGATCCATGCGATCATAGTAGGCTTCCACATCTTCGATCGTTGGCGGTGGTGGTTGTGTCATCGTGGACCCCCTATCAAGGATATGTGGCTACAAACTGGGGATGGCTAGCGCTAGCGCTCGGGTTGGGCGGACTGTGGGTACCAAAAGGGGCCAAGCCGCTGCCCAAGCCCTAAAATTGGAGCCTGCTCCCAGGCATGGCGGTGCTCAAGCGCGCTTAGCTCGCGATCAGCCTTATCTGCTGTCCAAGTCTGCCGAAGATAGGCATAATCATAGAGAATACGGCGAAAATCTTGATCGGTAAGGCTGTAGCCAGGCTTCTGATCCCAGTAGCACTGGAGGTCGCCAATGATCAGGGGCGGCAGCAGGTCGTGGTTAATCAGTGGCTTGCCAAAGGAGAGAAACAATGTGGCTAGGGGAATATCTTCCCCGTAGAGGGCGCGGACGGCTTCGGCGCGCGTGCGGGCCTGGCTCGTATGCGCAGCATTCAGCACCCACTCCCAGGGCAGATCGCTTTCGGAGACAACGTAGAACCAGACCGTGTGGCGGCTCTGCTGGGCAGTCTGCGCAGACAGGCGCTGTGCCGTGGGCTGCAAGAACGGCAGGCTCTCGGTGCCAAGCAGGCGCACGCGCCAGCCGTGACTCTGCCACTGCGCCAGCGTCTCTGGGCCAGCCAGGCCGCGATCAACCCAGCGCTCAAGGTTTTCGCGATAGCCAGGGGTGGTTTCGCTGAGCTGATTCGGCATGAGCATGGGAATGAAGAGATGCTGAACATCGTAATCAAAGACCAATCGAATAACTCTTTGCATCTGTGACAGCGACCACTGTGGATACTCGCTTTTCGACTTACCAGCTAGTGCAGCAGCACGCCGACTACCGCCGTTTGAATAGATCAGCGTAGCAGGAGCAACCTGAGCAACCGTATCACGTGGAGCTTTAAGAAATTCCTCAAGAGTTGGAGCAACATCATCCATGGCGCAGATCCTCCAGCGTTACGGCTAGCATGGCGCTCAGCTCGTAGGCGCGGTCGATGCGCTGAGGGCAGTAGATCTCTTTATTCAGCCAGCAGCGGTACTCTTTCATGCGGAATGGTCGATAGTGGGTGCACAGCCAATCGTAGCCGCGGCGCAGCATCCGGTAGTCGTCCTCGTCGAGGATCTGTTGATCGCGCAGACTGTGGAGCGCGAGCACAGCGTAGGCCGTCTCGACCGTCGTCGAGCGATTGATCATGCCCCAGCCGCCGTCGGCGAACTGATAGACGCGCAGCGCGTTGATCGCCTCACGCATCTGATCGCGATAGGGCGAGTTTTTAAGGGCGATAAGCACGTGGCAGGTTGTATAGAGCCAGGAGTTGTTCCACTTATCGCCCTGCCAGCTACCATCAAGCTCCTGGTGATCGATAAAGGTTTGCCACCAGCCCGAGATATCTTCGCCAGCCAGATCGAGGGCATGCACCGCCCGTGCGGTGAGCGACAGCGAGGGCTGTAGCTCGCCAGCGTAGGCCACAAAGAAATCCGGCGTTTCAAACTGCCGCAAGATTCCCAGGTCAACCGGCATGTCAGCAGCGAGCAGCACAGCCACAGCGGCAGCGGTATCGTCGCCATCGGCCATGAAATCATCGCTGAAGCCAATGCCAGTCGGCAGCAACGCGGCGCTCAGGTCATGCAGCTGCGGCTGGAGCACGTCGTGGAGCGCAGGCAGGCCCAGCAGCTCGCCAACAACCAGGGCATAGAGGCTAAACGACTGCTCGAAGCGGGTGATCGGCCACGCCGTCGGCATGACGCCAGGTGTCTGCTCGGAGGTAGCGATAGCGGCGTTGGCCAAGTACTGCTCAGCGCGGATGATCTGATCGGTAAACTCAGGGTTACGCTCCGCTGCGCGCAACCAAGCGGCGGTAGCGGCGGGGCTATGCCCAACTCCACCGGTCGCATCGAGAATCGCCGGATCGGGAGTGGTGCCCCAGGCCTCCCAGGAGTAGGCGGCGGCAGTACCCTTACCAGGTTGAATCTTGCGGATCGTGGCGCTCTTGCGCTGACCGAGGTCGATCAACTCCTGATACGGGTCTTGGCGAATAGGGACGCCCATCATGGTCGCCTCATTGAGCAAATGGGGCAGCAGCAGCTCAACACCGACAGGCAGATCGTGGGGCAGCGGCTTAGACCAGTGGCTGAGCTGACGACGGAGGAACGTCTTGCCCGCCTCAAGCGCCTCGATGGTGGTGCGACGGGTGCAGTAGGTTTGCAGCGCAAGCACGGAGGCCAGGGTTGGCACAGCGCGACTTAGCGGCATAAAGGGGTTGCCCCAGCCGCCGTCGGGCTGCTGCTGATCGAGCAGCCAGTTCACAGCGGGCCAGACGCGGCCTTCATCGGGATACATGCGCAAGGTTTGCGCCGTATCGTAGACAGAAGGGCTCATCAGCCCGCCATCTTTACAGAGATCTTTGATCAGGGCACGAAGGTCGTCAACGAGAATATCAATAATCATGCTCATGATACATTGTGCTGAGCCACAGTGAGCGCCGCACGCTCAGCACCGCTCCTTTCGTTGTTATGACGGGTGTATCAATATGGCTCCCACACCGTCTCTCCGCTCAGGATGCGCTTGATCTGATCAGGAAACCGTTTACGATCAATCGGCTTACCAATCAAACCGTGAAAGCCCAGCTCTTGTGCCCGCGCCACATCCTGGGGCATCACGTTCGCGGTTACAGCAACAATGCGGGCTTTCTCCAGCTGTGCCACACCGGCCATTTTGGTAAAAACAGTATAGCCATCCTCATAGGGCAGCTGAATATCGATCAGAATAAGATCAGGGTGCAGCTGTGGTCGCGACTCGAGCAGTTTAAAAAACTGGCGGCCAGATGCGCGACCGTTGTAGTACTTCACCCCGAGATCTTCACGCAGCAGAATCTCCATCACAAAAAGGTTATCGGGATTGTCTTCGATGACAATAACTGCCGCTTCATTCGGCTGGACAGGCATACTATGCTCCTTGCTGGAATATCCCTTGAATACGATTGAGGAATTCGGCCTCATTCAGCTGCCGCTTGGCAATGACGCCTTGCGTGCGCGTCATCAGCCACTCGTGCTCATGGGCCTCGAGATCTTTCGCGCTGACAATAATGACCGGGATTTGCGCGTAGTCATCGTGGTTGCGCAGATACGTGAGCACCTCAAACCCGTCCATCTCCGGCATCATCAAATCCAAGATAATAAGATCGGGCTTATGGTTGCGAATACTATTCAGCGCCTCGACGCCATTTACCGCCGCAGCCAGCTGATAGCCGCGATTGGTAAGAATCGTTTCAATCACGTGGCGGGCGTCGGGGTTATCATCGACGACAAGCACCTGGGCTGAATGCGACACGCACTCCTGCACAACGGCGAGCAGCACATCCTCGCGCACAGGCTTGACGATATGTTTGCGGGCACCGAGTACCAAGCCGATGGTCCCCTGATCAACCACAGAGCAGACAATCACCGGAATATGCGCGATAGACTGATCATTTTTGATCTGCGCCAGCAGCTCCCAGCCGTCGATGTGCGGCATTTGGACATCGGTGATAATCAAGCGCGGCTGGATGCGCTTAATCGCCTCGACAGCCTGGCGACTATCTTGCACGCCATGGATGTTGTACCCGGCTGGCTCAAGCATCAGGCGAAACGTCTCGATTGCATCCGGGTGATCATCAACAACCAGCACATCGGCTGTGTTCGCCGCACCATTGCTCGACAAAAGCAGTGCAGGCGTACTGGTTACATCAGCCTCTGGCGACGAGGCGTTCAATGGCAGCGTGAAAAAGAAGGTGGAGCCTTGGCCAACAGCGCTCTCGAGCCACATGCGCCCGCCGTGCATCTCAACGAGGCGCTTGCTGATCGGCAAGCCCAAGCCTGTGCCCTGATACTGGGGTACAGCGCTATTTTGCACCTGTTGAAACTCCTCGAAGATGCGCTCTTGATTCTCGGGAGCGATGCCAACACCGGTATCTTTGACCGCTATCTGGATCGTTTGCGCATCAGGCTGGGCAACGGCGAGCGTAATCGAGCCATGCTCGGTAAACTTGGCCGCGTTGGAGAGCAGATTGAGCAGCACTTGGCGAATGCGCACTTTATCGATCACCACCAGCGGCAGATCCTCGGGAGCGTCTAAGATCAACTCGAGGCCCTTATCGCGGGTCAGGCCGATGGCCGTGGTCATCACGCCCTCGATGAGCGGGTGCAGCTCTGTCGCATCGTACAGCAGCTCCATGCGGCCAGCTTCAATTTTCGATAGATCGAGGATATCGTTGATGAGGCCGAGCAGGTGGTCGGCGTTGTGCAGCACGCGCTTCTGGAGGTCAAACTGGCGCTCGGAGAAATCGCCATAGCGGTCAAGGAAGGCGGTGAAGTTGATGATCGCGTTGAGCGGCGTGCGCAGCTCGTGGCTCATATTGGCCAAGAAGCGCGACTTCATCTGATTCGCCTCTTCGGCGGCTGTCTTGGCGGCTGCTAGCTCGACATTCGTTTGGGCCAGGTTAGACTCGCGATCTTTAACTGTGTCGAGGGCAGTTTGCAGGGCCGCTGTGCGCTCGCTGACAAGCACCTCTAGCCGATCACGAATTTGCTTTAGCTCTTTTTCGCGTTCAAGCGCTCTATTTAATGCATCACGCAGCGAAGCGCTAAATCGATGAAAAAAGAATACAACCACAAGTGTGCTTAAAACAAATGTACTAATAGTTGAGGGCAACGTGTCTTCACTACGAGGAAAAGCCCCAATAAAAGCAACATTTATAAGCTGGAGCACACCAATAGCAGTGATAGCAAAAATACTCAAAGCACCTACAATAATAATACCTTTTCTACCTGTTAGTAAGCCTGCTAATGTAATAGGCATCATAAAAGCAGACAGTACCCATCCACTATTCCGTAGTCCTTCTAAAACAAGCAAACTACTTAAGCCTAACAACAGACCTGTAGATGCGATAATAACTGATCTACGAACTTCACCTTTTCTAATAACAAACAAAGAAACAAGATAAAAAGAAAATATAATAGCAATTGTTATATTGGTGCGTATACCTTCACCTATTGTCTTAGAAACAACAAATGACATTGGCATGGAAAGTAATGTTATCGTACACAGGCCAATCATCATGATTTGCAGCAGATATGCTTGTTCACGCTCGATTGGATCATCTATTTTGATATTTTTAAGCCATTGTTGTAGTGAATGAAGCATACATTCTCCTAATTGCAGGCAAAAGAATTAGGTGTGGGCGAATGCAGACGGTTAGATCAATCTGCAACAAAATATATCCTAACCATGAGTAGCAGGTATAAATAGCAGAAATAATCAGTAGATCACAGGACTCCCTGGGGCCAGGGTAAACGGTGTGGCGGCCGAATCGTGCGGTATCCTTTGTGGTGCCAACCAAGAAAGGAACCGT
>JABXJS010000041.1 GCA_013538855.1 Herpetosiphonaceae bacterium | reverse complement strand
TGATTCTGCGGCAGGGCCTGGTGAGCGCACGGCGCGGCGCATGGCATCACGGGGCGGGCTGGCGCAGCACGTGGCTGCTGGCGACGCTGGCGCTGGGCCACGCCTAGGCAGGCTGGTGCGCAGATGGACCACGGCGCAGACGATCATGCAACACTCTACCCGAAGGAGGCGGCAATGCAGTGGCGACAGGCGGCGCATAAGGCGCTCTGGAATGTGGCGCTCACCGTGGCGATGGTGAGCATTGTTGTGCTGGTGCTGTGGTGGTTTGACTGGGCTACGGTCAGCGTGCGCGAGCTACAGGTGCTGTTTGGGCTGGCGGTGGCGCTGGACATGCTGTTTGAGCTAGGGCGCGTCTGGATTGAGGTTGGGCCGATTGCGAACAAGCCGGCGGTGAGCGCGTTTTGGAGCGCGGGCCTCTGGCTGCTGCTGGCGGTGCTGTCGATGCTGTTCAGCAATAAGCCGGGCGCGCTGCTGTTTTTCCTGAGCGCGCTGGGCTGGGGGAGCCGCGGCTGGAACCGCTGGCATAGCCCCTTGCTCTAAAGCATCGACAGCGGCACGCTGGTTGCTCAGAACTGCGGTGCTGTTGTGGAACATACCCCATCTATGCAGGCGGCGGCGGAAGGCTGCGCGCCTGTGGTACCATGCAACCAAATCTAAACAATTGAGGAAAGGGGCGTTATGCTGAATCACTGGAGTCGTACCCTAGGTGCAGTGCTGCTCGATCCGACGACATGTCGCTTTCGAGTGTGGGCACCAGAAGCACGCGATGTTGCGGTGCATCTGCTCACGCCTACCGACCGCACTGTTGCCCTGGAGCACGAGGGCGCTGGCTACTGGACGGCCACCGTGCCCGATGTGCCGCCGGGCAGCACCTACCGCTATCGGCTCAACGACGAGCAGGAGCTGCCCGACCCGGCGTCGCAGGCGCAGCCTGAGGGCGTGCATGGCCCGTCGCAGGTCGTCGATCCCACCTTCGAGTGGCGCGATCCGCGCTGGCCGGGCGTGCCGCTGCGCGACTACATCATCTATGAGCTGCACGTGGGCACCTTCACGCCGGCGGGCACCTTTGCCGCCGCCATCGACCAGCTGGACGAGCTGGTGGCGCTGGGCGTGACCGCGATTGAGATTATGCCGGTGGCGCAGTTCCCCGGCGAGCGCAACTGGGGCTACGATGGCGTGTTTCTGTACGCGCCGCACCCGGCCTATGGCGGCGTGCAGGGCCTGAAGCAGCTCGTCGATGCCTGCCACGCCCGCGGCCTGGCGGTGGTGCTCGACGTGGTCTACAACCACCTTGGCCCCGAGGGCAACTACCTGTGGGGCTACGGGCCATACTTTACCGAGCGCTACCACACGCCGTGGGGCGCGGCCGTCAACCTCGACGGCCCCGAGAGCGACGATGTTCGCCGCTTCTTGATTGAGAACGCGCTGATGTGGCTGTGCGAGTTTCGCATCGACGCGCTGCGCCTCGATGCCGTCCACGCGCTGCTCGACTTCTCTGCCACCACGTTTCTCGCCGAGCTGGCCCACGCCGTGCAGCGCGAGCGCGCCCTGCTCAACCGCCGCATGTACCTGATCGCCGAGAGCGACCAGAACGACCCGCGGCTGCTGCGCTCGGCTGATCGCAGCGGCTTTGGCCTTGATGCGCAGTGGAGCGACGACTTCCACCACGCCGTGCACACGCTGCTCACCGGCCAGACCGACGGCTACTACGCCGACTATGGTGATCCTGACGGCCGCGTGCCGCTGCGCTACCTGGTCAAGGCGCTGCGCGACGGCTTCGCCTACACCGGCCAGTACTCGGCGGTGCGGCGACGCCGCCACGGCGGCTCATCGCGCGAGTTTGCCGCCGAGCGGCTGGTGGTCTGCGTGCAGAACCACGACCAGGTGGGCAACCGCATGCTCGGCGAGCGCTTCAGCGCGCTGCTGAGCCTGGCGCAGCGCCAGGTGGCCGCCGCCGTGCTGCTGCTGTCGCCCTACACGCCGATGCTGTTTATGGGCGAGGAGTACGGCGAGCCTGCGCCGTTCTTGTACTTCGTGCACCACTCCGACGCCGATCTCGTCGCCGCCGTGCGCAGTGGCCGCAAGAGCGAGTTCGCCGCCTTCGCCTGGCAGGGCGAGCCGCCGGACCCACAGGCGGCGGAGACGTTCGAGCGCTCCAAGCTTAACCACAGCCTGCGCACCCAGGGCGAGCACGCGCTGCTGCTGCGCTGGTACACCACGCTCATGCGCCTGCGCAAGACCAACCCGGCGCTCAACGTGGGCGACACAAGCACTCAGGAGGTGCTGGGCTGGGAAGACCCGCGCCTGCTGCTGCTGCATCGTTGGCACGCCGGGCACGAGGTGTGGCTGCTGGCCTCGTTCGACGCCAGCGCCACCACGCTGACCCTGCCGCTGCCGCGTGGCACCTGGGCCGTGGCCCTCGACAACGCCACGCCAGCGTGGGGCGGCGACGGCAGCAGCCTGCCCGCTACCTTCACCTCGATTGGATCGTTCAGCTTTGACCTCCAGCCGTATGCGTGCCTGGTTCTGATAAAGGAGGGATGATGACGGAAGCGCAACCAACCACGCTCGCTGAGCAGCCGCCCGCTGCCCCTGAGCTAGACGAGACCATGCTCGGCGCGCAGCCGCAGCCTGATGAGGAGCAGAACAGCGCGCGCTGGCAGCCCGACCGCATCCCGGTCGCCACCTACCGCCTCCAGTTCAACCGCGACTGGACGTTCAAGGATGCCCTGAAACTTGTGCCCTATCTGCACGAGCTAGGCATCAGCGACTGCTACGCCTCGCCGATTTTGCTGCCGCGCGAGGGCAGCATGCACGGCTACGACATCGCTGATCCCACCCAGCTCAACCCGGCCCTGGGCACGCCAGCGGACTTCGACGCGCTCTGCGCTGCGCTCAAAGAGCACGGCATGGGCCTGCTCGTCGATGTGGTGCCCAACCACATGGGCATCAACGAGCAGACAAACCAGTGGTGGATGGACGTGCTCGAGAACGGCCCTAGCTCGGCCTACGCCCACTACTTCGACATCGACTGGTCGCCGGTCAAGCGCGAGCTAGAGAACAAGGTGCTGCTGCCGATCTTGGAGGATCAGTATGGCATCGCCCTGGAGAGCGGCAAGCTCTCGCTCCAGTTCGAGGATGGCGCGTTTGTGGTCTACCACTACAGCCTGCGCCTGCCGATCGCGCCGCGCACCTACCAGCCGCTGGTCGAGCAGGCCATCGCACTGCTTAGCGCCGAGGTGGACGCCGAGCACGAGGCCCTGCTCGAGCTTCAGAGCATCCTCACCGCCATTGGCTATCTGCCCTCGCGCATGGAGCAGGACCCCGAGCGGCTGGTCGAGCGCACCCGCGAGAAGGAAATCATCAAGCGCCGCCTCGCCGCCGCCTACGAGAGCTACCCCGAGGTGCACGCCGCCATCGACCAGACCATCGATATCTACAACGGCCAGATCGGCCAGCCCGAGTCGTTCGATAAGCTTGAGGCGCTGATCAACGCCCAGCCCTACCGCCTGTCGTTCTGGCGCGTCGCGGCGGAGGAGATCAACTACCGCCGCTTTTTCGACATCAACGAGCTGGCCGCCATTCGCATCGAGGAGCCAGACGTGTTCAGCGCCACCCACGCGCTCATCCTCGACCTCGTGGCGCAGGGGCAGATCACCGGCCTGCGCATCGACCACCCTGACGGCCTGTGGAATCCGCCGGACTACTTCCAGCAGCTTCAGGCGGCCTACCGCGCCGCCCGTGGCGGCTCCGGCGCGCTCTATGTCGTCGCCGAGAAGATCCTCGCCCAGCACGAGGAGCTGCCCGAGGGCTGGCTGATCGCTGGCACCACCGGCTACGACTTTCTCAACATGGCCAACGGCATCTTTGTGGATCGGCGGCGGCGCAAGACCTTCGATAAAATCTACGATAGCTTTATCGGGCCGCACCAGCCGCTCGACGACCTGATCATCGACAAGAAAAAGATGATCATGCGCCGCGCCTTGGTCAGCGAGATGAACGCGCTTAGCCACCGCCTCCAGCGCATCACCGAGAAGAACCGGCGCTATCGCGACTTTACACTCTACGGCCTGACGGCCACCTTGCGCGAGGTGATCGCCTGCCTCGACATCTACCGCACCTACATCACCGAGAGCCGCGAGGTCTCCGAGCGCGATCAGTACTATGTGCGCCGCGCTGTCGCCGAGGCCAAGCGCCGCAACCCCGAGACCGCCGGGGCGCTGTTCGACTTTATCGGCGACACGCTGCTGCTGCGCAACCTCGACGAGTTCCGCCCCGAGGACCGCGACGACGTGGTCGAGTTCGTTATGAAGTTTCAGCAGATCACCGGCCCGGTGATGGCCAAGAGCGTCGAAGATACCGCGTTCTATATCGACAACCGCCTCGTCTCGCTCAACGAGGTCGGGGGCCACCCCGAGGAGTTCGGCACCACCGTGAGCATGTTTCACCGCCACAACAGCCTGATGCAGCGCGAGTGGCCCTACACCATGCTGACCACCTCGACCCACGACACCAAGCGCAGCGAGGATGTGCGCGCGCGCATCAACGTGCTCTCCGAGCTGACCGACGACTGGAAGACGGCGCTGCGCCGCTGGAGCCGCACCAACGCGCGCTTCAAGGTCGAGCTGGACGACGATGGTGCGGTCGCGCCCGACCGCAACGACGAGTACCTGCTCTACCAGACGCTGCTGGGCACCTGGCCGCTTGGCCCGCTCAACACCGAGCAGTTCGCCGCCTACCGCGAGCGCATCGTCGCCTATATGCAGAAGGCCACCAAGGAGGCCAAGGTCCACACCAGCTGGGTCAACGCCAACCAAGCCTACGACGACGCCGTGCGCTCGTTTATCGAGCGCGTGCTGGATCGCCAGCGCAACCGCGGCTTTATCCACGACTTCCTGCGCCTGCAGCGCCGCATCGCCTACTACGGCCACTTCAATGCCCTCAGCCAGGTGGCGCTCAAGCTCACCGCACCGGGCGTGCCCGATATCTACCAGGGCAACGAGCTGTGGGACTGGAGCTTGGTCGATCCCGATAATCGGCGGCCGGTTGACTACGAGCAGCGCCAGGCGGCCCTCGATGCGCTCAAGCACGCCCACGCCAGCCCCTCGCTCGCCCAGCAGCTGCTGGAGGGCATCGACACCGGCTGGATCAAGCTGTTTGTCACCCAGCGTATTTTGCAGGTGCGCCGCCACGTCGCCGCGCTGTTCAACCGCAGCGACTACCAGCCGCTGCAGGCGGTTGGCGAGCGCGAGCGCCACGTCCTGGCCTTCCTGCGCCAAGACGAGCAGCACTCCATGCTTGTGCTGGTGCCGCGCCTTGTCGTCGGCCTCACCGATGGCATCGAGCAGCCGCCGCTCGGCGAGGAGGTGTGGGGCGCAACGCAGCTGGAGCTGCCGGAGCAGCTGGCTGGCACCACGCTGTTCAACATCATGACTGGCGCGACCCTCGCTGTGCCCAAGCAGACCCCGCCGACCCTGCCGGTGGCCCAGCTGCTCCAGGACTTCCCAGTCGCGGTGCTGGTCGATCTGCAGACGCAGCGCCAGCTGCCCGAGCCAACCGCGCCGAAGCCGCCGCGCCGCCGCACCCAGCGTGCCGCCAGCACGCCACAAGGTGATGAGACGTTGAGCTAAAACCAGTGGCGCGCCAGGAGCCGTAGACCCTGGCGCGCTTTTTGCTTAAGCGTAGCGATTCCAGGTACCATCGCCTAGCGCTTTACACGTGTTCACGCCGGTCACAGAGGTCTAGCACACGAGGTTTCTATGCAGCCTGCGTCTTCGCATACCCGCCATCCGCTCGTGCGTCTGCTGCAGCATCTGCGTCATGCGCGGCGGCAGGTCTGGGTGGCGACTATCTTCTCAATTCTCAATAAAGTTTTTGATCTTGCGCCGCCAGTGCTCATCGGTGTTGCTGTTGATATTGTCACCGCGCGCAGCGACTCGCTGCTGGCCAAGCTGGGCGTCACCGATGTGCAGACGCAGCTATGGCTGCTCGGCGGCGTCACGATCCTCGTCTGGGCTGGCGAGTCGGTCTTCGAGTACGCCTACGATGTGCGCTGGCGCTCGCTGGCGCAGACAACCCAGCACGAGCTGCGCAACGCTGCCTACACGCATGTGCAGCAGCTGGAGCTGGCCTACTTCGAGGATCGCTCAACCGGCGGCCTGCTCTCTGTCCTCAACGACGATATCAACCAGCTCGAGCGCTTCCTCGACTCAGGGGCCAACGATCTGCTGCAGCTGATCACCACGGTGGTGGTTATCGGCGGCATCTTCCTGTTCCTCGCGCCCACGGTGGCCTGGATGGCGCTGCTGCCCATGCCGCTGATCATCTGGGGCGCGCTGAGCTTCCAAAAGCGGCTGGCTCCCCGCTACACCGCTGTGCGCGAGCAGGTCGGCCTGCTCAACAGCCAGCTCGCCAACAATATCTCTGGCATCGCCACCGTCAAGAGCTTCACCGCCGAGGCGCACGAGAGCGAGCGCATCCGCAGCCTAAGCGCCGACTACGGCGACCGCAATCGCCAGGCCATCGCGCTTAGCTCGGCCTTTGTGCCGCTCATCCGCATGATCATCGTGCTGGGCTTTACGGCCATCCTGATCTTCGGCGGGCAGCTGGCGCTCCAGGGGCGGCTCAACGTTGGCATCTACTCGGTGCTGGTGTTTATGACCCAGCGCCTGCTCTGGCCGCTCACCCGCCTGGGCACAACCTTCGATCTCTACCAGCGCGCCATGGCCTCGACCACGCGCGTGCTGAATCTGCTCGACACCAAGCCGCAGATTGTCTCTGGCCCCGAGCGCATGGGCACGGCCGGCGTGGCTGGCTCGATCCGCTTCGACCACGTGACCTTCGCCTACCCGAGCAGCCCCGATCAGCCCATCATCGAGGATCTGTCGCTGACCATTCGCCCTGGCGAGACGGTGGCGATTGTCGGCGCGACTGGCTCCGGCAAGTCCACGCTGGTCAAGCTGCTGCTGCGCTTCTACGATGTGACCAGCGGCACGATCACCCTTGACGGCGTCGATATTCGCACGCTGGACCTTGGCGATCTGCGCGCCGCCGTCGGCCTGGTCAGCCAGGATGTCTTTCTCTTCCACGGCACGGTGCGCGAAAATATCGCCTACGGCTCGTTCAAGGCCAGCGATACCGCTATTGAAGCCGCCACCAAGGTCGCCGAGGCGCAGCAGTTCATCGAGCAGCTGCCGCAGGGCTACGCCACCATCGTTGGCGAGCGCGGCCAGAAGCTCTCCGGCGGCCAGCGCCAGCGCCTGTCGATCGCCCGCGCCGTGCTCAAAGACCCGCCGGTGCTCATTCTCGACGAGGCCACCTCCGCCGTCGACAACGAGACCGAGGCCGCCATCCAGCGCTCGCTGGAGCGCATCGCCGTTGGCCGCACCACGATTGTAATCGCCCACCGCCTCTCGACCGTGCGCAATGCCCACCGCATTGTTGTGCTCGACGCCGGTCGCATCTGCGAGCAGGGCAGCCACGAGGACTTGCTCAGCCGCAACGGCGTCTACGCCAAGCTCTGGCGCGTGCAGACTGGCGAGCGCGATTTCTTGGCCGCAGTCCCATCAAAGGTGGCCTAGCCCGTAGCCGCCGTTGGCCGCCTCGCAGCGGTCGCGGTTTGTTCGAT
>JABXJS010000282.1 GCA_013538855.1 Herpetosiphonaceae bacterium | reverse complement strand
ATGCCGTAACGGCCATCTACGGCATGGTTCGGGCTATCCCGCTCGCACCGTACCGACCCTACACGCCACCCGAGCCAATCCTGTGATCTACTGAGTATTCTTTTAGAGTTTAGAGAGGAACAGCATATGCGACGGATGCGATTATGGCTCCTGCTGGGCTTGCTGGGTGCGCTGCTGCTTGCGGCCTGCGGGCAGGCGGACGTGCCACCGGCGTCGCCGCAGGCGGCGGCTGCGCCAAGGTTGACCTCCACTGCGCCACCTCCGCCTGCGGCGCCTGCGCCCACGGCCAGCCCGGCGCCACCAGCCACGCCAACGCCTAGCCCGCTGGTCGGCCAGAATCAGCCTGCGCTGGCGATTGACCCCTGCGCCGTGACGCCGATCAGCGCCACGCTCAGCAGCGCCGCGCCGCAGATCGACCCGGCCAGCTATCAGTTCTCAGCCCCGACGAGTGTCTATACAGCCACGCTGATCGATGTCTATCGCTGGATCGATGCGCATACGCTGTTGCTCAATATTTCTGATAGCCATGAAGAAAGTGAGATCAGCACCCTGAATGTGCAGACTGGCGCACGCCACGATTTCGGCTCAGTGACGAGCAACGGCGATGCGTTTTGGGATGCGCAGCAGCAGGTGCCGATCTGGATGAACATTACGAGAACCGGCTCTTTGCTGATGAGCGCCAACGATACAGTGCTGCTGGATGGGCAGGTGTTCGATGCGCCGTATCTGTCCGTGGACGACCAAACGGTGACGCTGATCAGCAATGACACGGGCGCGGTGCAGCCGCTGAATCTTCAGTCGCGGGCGTTAGCGCGCCCGCTGTTGCGCATACCGCCGGTCGCCAAATCGATCTTTGTGGCCCCGCACCTGTCGACGCAGGTGGCCTGGGATGCGCAGCACGCGACGGCGCTGTTCTATAACAAGGCGGGCTGGTACTACTACGCTGGGACGAAGCTATGTGAGCTGGCACAGCCGTTTGCGCCGCTGTTTGTGGATGCGGCGCGCTTCAGCCCGGATGACCCGCAGCGTGTGCTGCTGCGGCTATCGCGGCAAAGCCCGGATTATCCATCGGAGGCGCTGTATCAGGAGCTGGCACTGTTCGATCTCGGCACCGGGGCGCTGCGGCGCTATCCGGCCTTGGCGCAGCAGGTGCCCTACGACATGGCCTGGCTCGACGCCGAGAACCTGCTGATCGACTATGCCGCAGCGTCTGATCCGTATCAGGTGCAGCAGCTCGCGGTGCTGAATGCCGAGACTGGAACGGTGGTGCCGCTGCCCCAAGCCGCTGATGTGTATCATAATCCTGCAATTGGTCCTCATGCGTTTGCAGTGTCGGATTCAACGATTGCCTACACTGTACGTAACATAGATGCATCCATCAAACTGCAAATCATTAGCTATTCTAAATAATAAGGAAGACAATATTATGCGACGAATATCCCAACTAGGGATTATTGTACTCGTGATCTATTTAGGTGCGACTGTTCATGTAGCTCGGGCAACACTCCCTACTACTGTCACTTTACCAGATATGATTCCGGTTCATTTGTATGCGTTTGAACCAGGGACATCTGTGGCAGATCCTAGTTTGCCATGTAGCAAAAGTAATCCAGATACTCGTGATCGGCGTGGCTGCACGGCGATCCCAGGTGTCTATACGTATTTCTACCCTTACGATAGCTTTATGCCGACACTTGATCTTGCGACGGACTATCTGCCTGATGTGGTGGCGCAGGAGACGAACCCGGCTGAGATCGCTCCGGCGGCGGTCGGTGCCCAGGCGGTTGCCGCCCGTGGATGGGCCTACACAAAAGTTATTGAGCATGCAACGATCATCAACGATGAAACGAACCAAGTCTTTATGCCTTACAAAATGGTGATTGCTGGTGGGGTGTCCAACCAGCCGCTTGATCCAGATGATCCATGTAGTCGTCGCTACGTCTATGCCCTTACCTCGTATCAGCGTATTGTGTGCACAGGACTATATCAGCCGTGGTATTTAGCGCAGCCCAAAGCGACTACCCGACGTTCACGCAGTTTGAGCAGGATTTTATCGATGGGGAGCCTGCGGTAACAGGTGTGCCGGTCTTCGATCCAATTAGCACGACAGGCACCGCTGGCTGCAATGCGCATCCTGGCAGCAACGGAACTGGCATGACGCAGCTTGGTGCCAGCCGCTGGGCGCGCGGCAATCGCTGTGCCACGGGCAACCCGCTTGATCTGTGGAGCATCCAGTGGGATCGGCCTGAGCAGATCTTGGCCCACTACTACATCGATAGTGATCTGCGCTTTACTCCTGGCGATCATGGTGAGGCCACACAGGCGCTGCGCTGGAATCCACTGCAAATACTGTGGACTCCAGGTGCTGCCGATCATGCGCAGCCCGAGGTGCTGAATGCTGGTACAAGCTACACCCTTGATGTATGGTCGCGCAATACAGGCAGTCTGCCGTGGACATGTTCCAATGGCAGCGATTACACCCTCGCCTACCGCTGGGCGGAGCCATTTGAGACCGTATTCGAGAGTGGCACAAGCCTGTGTGATCTCCAGCCTGGCGACCACAGCTTTGCACGTGTCACTATTGATGATGTACCCGCTGAGTACTGCGGGCCTGGCACGCTCGTGTTTGATGTTCAGCATACGCTCGCTGGCGGCGTGCAGCTGCCGCTTGCGGCTACTGGGAATTGGAAGGACTATCGTCGCACAGTCAATATTGCGAATCCGCAGTGTAGCCGTGTTGATCCGACGCCTGACTATTATATCCGGCCGCTAGAGCTAGCCTTCGTGGTCGATACGACCAACAGCATGGACTGGGATGGGCACCTGTGGAATGTGCTCGATGGCATAACATCGACCCTCGATCTGCTGGATCAGCAGCAGAATTCCTACCGTGTCGCGCTCGTGAGCTTTCAAGATTTTCCGCAGCCACCAGGGAGCAGCGATGGCGTCAATGACTACCCATCAAAAGTGATGTTCGACTTTAGCTCCGACCGTGCTGCAATTACGCACGGCTTTCTCAGCCTCGCCAATGAGATTGGCTATGGCGGCGCTGAGCCTGCCGAGACCATGTACTCTGGTATCGTCAGCGCGGCAACACAGCTGAGCTGGTCGCCAAGCGCTCAAAAATTGATTATCGTTATTTCCGATGCTCCACCCAAAGACCCTGAGCCAAACACAGGCTACACTGCTGCGCAGATCATTCAGCTGCTGCAGGCGCAGGCCCGTGGTACAAGCGGCGCTGGTATCAGTGTGCAAGGCGTTATGCTGACCAACCAAACTGCCCAAATCAAAACGATTGCCCAAGCTACCAACGGTGTTGTATTTGAAAACTATGATAGCGCGTTTGCGCAGCTCGGTATCATCCAGGTGCTCGGGCATACCTTTGAGAACGGCATCATCATTCGGACTGGTGGCCCATACGTTACCGATGCAAGTAACCGTGTCTATCTCGACGCCAGTGGATCACAGGCCCTCGGCGCTTCGATTGCCGCCTATGATTGGGACCTCGACGGTGATGGCTACTATGATCATGTGACCTCCGTGCCCCACTTTACGGCCAGCTATCCGACTGGCTATCGCGGCTTCATCGGCCTTCAAATCACCGACAGTGCGGGCAATGTACGCAGTGCGCGCACCGGAGTCAACACGTTCAATGGCTATTTACCGCTGCTAAAGCGCTAGCTTGGGCTGGCTAGCGCTTGCGCTCTAGCGTGCACTCGTTGTAGTCGGCGATGTGGCTGAAGCCGAGGCGCGTGTAGCAGCGCTGCGCGGCGCTGTTGGCGGCGCTCACGTTCAGGCCAATCGCATCGACCTCGCGCAGCAGGCGTTGGCACAGCGCGGCTACCACCTGCGTTGCCAGGCCCTGCCCGCGCTGCTCGGGCGCGGTGGTGATGTTGCCCAGCGCCGCCACGCGCTCGTCTGGCGCGTACACGTGCACGCCGCCGCTGCAGGCCAGCCGCCCGTCGCGGCGCACGCCGTAGTAGTGGCCGGTGTGCAGCATGCGCGGGTCGAAGCTGTTGGCGGGATAGCTGTGGGCGTACAGCGCCAGCAGCTCCTGCTCGTGCGCTGGCGTCAGCTGCTCCACGGCGCTCGTGTCCACTGTGCCGACGCTGGCTGTGTCGGTCAGCGCCATTTTGTGGTAGGTGCCGTGGTCCGCGATGTGGTAGTGCGCGCTCAGCGGCTCCAGCAGCCACGGCGCGAGGTGGGCGTACAGGCGCGCTGGCAGCACCGCCGCCAGTCGCTCGGCCAGCGCCTGGAGCGCTGCGCTTTCGCTGCGGCTCACGGCCAGCAGCACCGGCGTCTCCACGCCGATGTAGAGCAGCGCCAGCGCCTGCACCGCGGCGGCGTCGCTCAGGCCATACCACACTGTGCGCGGCCAGAAAAACGGGTCGAGATCGCCGATCTCGTAGACGTGCAGCGCCCGGTCGCGGCTCAGGTAGGCGCGAATCTGCTCGCGCTCGTGCAGGCTGATCAAGTCCATTGGCTCCTCCTAAAACAATCACGCTGCGGAGTTGTCCGCAACGTGGTTGATGCTAGCGCACTCGCTGCTGCTGCACAATGAGCTGTGGCTGCTAGCCGCATGGTGCCCTGCTGAGATTGAGTTTATTTAGCTGCTGGCGCGCACGCTGGCCACCGCCTGCGCCAGCACAGCATCCCAGGGCGGGTAGTAGTAGATTGGGTCGGCCACGTGCACAAAGTCCGGCTGCTGCGCGCCCTTGGCAAACAGCACCAGCCCGCCGAGCTGCGTTGGCGCGACGCCCATCAGATCGCCGAGCTCGAAGCCGCGCGCGATCGCCTGCTCGGTGCGCCGGGCTACCTCGGGGTCGCTGTCGAACTTCTCCATGGTCGTCTCGTAGAAGCCAAAGGCTTTGTAGGCGCTGCCGCTGGCATCGCTGTACATCGGGAACGGCAGCTGGTACTGCTGCTCCAGCGATGCCGTGATCAGCGGCTTGGTCATCGAGATCGCCGCCACGCGCACGTGCTCGTCGGCGAATGCTGCATAGTGCTTTTTTAGCTCAAACAGGTTTTCACGGCAGATCGCGCAGCCAGGGTTGCGCAAGAAAAACAGCAGCAGCGCGCTGTCCTCCCAGAGCGTGGTGAACTTCAGCGCCTGCTGCTCGGCGGTGTACACAATGATCGAACCAAGTTTCTGCGCGGTGCTGGACATACAACGCTCCTGTAAAACTAAACGCGCATGAAGTATACCTATTCACGTTGGCTACGCGGCATGGACAAGCGGAAGCCTCGGCAGGGGTGCACCCTGCACCCGCTCCAAGGGGAATTGGTATGATCCTTAGTCTAGCTGTTTGTGCTAACGATTTCAATTACGACGACGCTTGTATGGTTGTGCTGCTGGTCTGCCACGGAGGTCTGGCGCACGGGCTGTGATCCTGCTATAGTGGCTGTAGCTCTGCTGGTTTGTAGCTGGAGGACATCGCCATGAAGGAGCGCTCGAAGCCGCCCGCGCAGCAGCCTGCTCAGGTATCTAAGCGCACCGCTGCGCCGCAGCCCGCTGCTGCGCCAACGCTGACTGGGCCGCTCGATCTGCTGCGCTTGCAGCGCACGCTCGGCAACCAGTCAACGGCGCAGATCATCGCACGCCGTCAGCCGCCGCTGATCCAGCGCGCCATGTATCTCGCCAATGCCGATGACAATATCTACCGCGACTCCGATAATCCCAACGCCGACTATGCCTACATCACCAAGGGGCAGGTGCCGTTTTTTATCGAGTACGATCGGGTCGATAAGCTTCAGCAGAATGCGGCGATTAATACCTGGCGGCAGACGCAGAAGCCACGCGATTTTAATCTTACGCTCGATGGTCTCGCCGCGCAGGCCGCCGCTGGCAATACCGATGCCCAGAGCGTGATCAACGATCTCGGCAGTATCTACACCCTCGATGTTACTGGCAAAGTGATCCCGCGCGCGATCAATCTGGCCAACTACGCCGATCAGCTGCTGGTGTCGCAGATGGTAAGTGGTGCGGTGGAGCGCGGAGCCTCATACTGGAACGTCGGTGGCGGCTCGCGCCTGCCCAAGGGCGCAGGCACGCTCTACTACAACAAGGAGCTGCCCGAGGCCGCCGTGCTTGGCCTCCTCGGCCTTGATAAATCCGATCTCGCCAGCGTACAGCTGCAGCCGGTCGCTGAAAAGATGCTCGGCTATGTGCTCAATGAGGCACAGACCAGTGGCGCGAATCTGTTTCAGCTGGGCCTTGGCCGCACGCCCGCCGATGTGATCTATGTGTCCACGGTCTCGGCCACGCGCTCGAAAAATAGCCGCGTCACCTGCGCGGGCATGAATTTCGCCGATGATTTCTCCAATATCGGCGGCAACCAGGCGCTGCTCGATGGCTCGTTCAAAGGGCTGACGCCGCCGAAAAGCACCGGCTGGCTGCCCGGCACCACGCTGACGACGGTTGATCGTGGCGAGGGCCAGGCCAAGGCCATGAAAAACTGGAACGCCCTTGGTGCGGCGGCCTGGGGCAACCACGCGCTCGGCTACAGCCTCAACCTTAATCAAAATTGGGAGTGGCTGCACATCCAGGGCGCACAGATCGGCGGCCAGACGGTCGGTGGCAACCTCGTTCCTGGCCTCTTTGTGACCAACTCGCATATGATTCCCTACGAGAATATGATCCGCGAGTGGGCCAAGGCCGATCCAACCAAGTTCTGGGCGCGCTTTAGCGCCACGCCGCTTAGCGGCACGGTCTTTACCGATAGAATCTCGATCTCGATTCATGCCCAGGGCCACGCCGTACTCGGCGATCTCACGCTGGAGCCGTTTGTGACCTTCAACCCCATCGCCGGCACGATTGTCGATAAAGTCGCCGGCGAGATTATCAAGCGCGGCTTCGATAAGCTCCACGGTGTCCAAAGCTACGACTAGCGCACGCTCAATCCCAGTTATTGAAGCTGAGCGCGCCGAGCTGCTGCGGCCGCCAGGAGCGCACGTAGCGCTGCTCCGCAGGCGCGAGCGGCACGCACAAGCCCGTCATTCTGCGTGCGTCTCCGCTGTGTATGTGGAAAAATTGCGCGTGTAACCCGCCACCGGTGCCGCGAGCGCGCGGTGTGCGGCGTCCCGCCCGCTATTTTCCGCGAGGCCTGGTTGGCCGCGCCGACCGCAGCGGTGCGCTGGCTTCAGCAGTGCGTTGGTTGATGCTGCGCGCAGTGGGCTGGGCGGCGGTGCCGCGAGCGCGCGGTGTGCGGCGTCCCGCCCGATGATTGCGCGTGGCCTGGTTGGCCGCGCCTCTCGCAGCGGTGCGCTGGCTTCAGCAGTGCGTTGGTTGATGCTGCGCGCAGTGGGCTGGGCGGCGGTGCCGCGAGCGCGCGGT
>JABXJS010000040.1 GCA_013538855.1 Herpetosiphonaceae bacterium | reverse complement strand
CCTGCGTGGCCTGCGCCATCGACCCTCAGCGGCCGGGGCCAGCCCGCACGCGCCCGCTGCGCCGATCCAGCACCGCCACGGCTATGCACCGCGCTGCGCCCACCACCGCACGAGCGCTAGCGATCACACGAGACGCAGCGTGGCGATGCAGGCATCGGCATCGGGGGCCAGCGGCGTACAGGCGTAGACGTAGGCGGCGGCGGCGAGGTAGATGTGGCGGCCAGGAGCCATGAAGGTGTGCGTGTCGACAGCGAAGCCGCTGCCGTAGGGCCAGGCGTAGGGCTGCACGCTCCACCCCGCCGCAGGCAGCAGCAGCTTTGACTGCTCTAGCCATGGGCGCAGCGGCTGCGCGGCGGGCTTGGCGTAGACGCGCACCGTCAGCGGCGCAGGCTGCTCCGGCTCAGCGGCCTGCACGGGCTGGAGCGACCACTGGGCCAGCGGCGCAGGCTGAAGCGCAGCGTGCGGCGGCAGCGGCGACCAGACGTAGTGGGGCGGGTAGGCCAGCTTAAAGCGGTAGGCGGCCTCGACGGCCCAGCGCCAGTCTGGCGGCGGCTCGACCGCTGTGGCCTGTCCGCGCAGCCACTGGCGCATATGGATCAAGCGTCGAAACCAATGCTGCATACAACCCTCCTTGCTCGCGACACGGCTAAAACACAGCGCGGGCGGCCAGTGAGACACCAGCCGCCCGCTGCTAGAGCCAAACCTACTTATTCTTGATCCAGTTCCACAGCACCTTGACGTTGTCGTCGTCGAAGTATGGGCCTTGGAACTCAGGCACCGCAGCTGTTGTCGCCGGGCCGCTGACCACGCTGTTCACATAGTTGCCAGAGGCGTTGAAGCTAGGCGTGTAGTTGACGAGCCATGGGCCGCCGCTGGAGCCGTAGGTCATGTCGCAGCCCATCTTGATCGAGCGCGTGCGCTTCCACCACAGCGCGCCGGAGGTCTCCCACTGCTGGCTATTGCCGTGGCAGGCCACCAGGTACTGGCCGCTGCCGATGTTGCTTGGATAGCCAAACGACCAGATGTTCTGCGCCGGGCCGGCGTTCCACTTCAGGCCCAGCGTGCCAAGGTACTGGCCGATGCTGTAGCCGTTGCGGTCGGCCATGGTGATCATGGCCACATCGTTGTAGCGGGTGGTCTCGCTGGTGCGCGAGGAGAGGATAACCGCCTGCGTGCCGTAGAAGCGGCCATAGGGGCTAACCGCCGAGTTCGCGCCGCGGTGCGCTGGCGAGAACACGAAGTTGCGGTGCCAGCCGCTGCCCTTGGTGTACACACAGTGCGCCGCTGTGATCAGGCCGCGGTTGGCGATGACCGAGGCCGAGCACGAGGCCGGTGAGCCGCTCGCGGTCGTAAAGAACAGCCGACCCATCGCCGAGAACGGATAGTAGTTTAGCGGCGAGTATTGATTCATGATGTAGCGCGTGTAGGCCAGATAGTTGGTGCTGGGCGTTGACTCAATCGCCTGCACATCGGTTGTTGCGCCGCGCCAAGCGTCGGGGTACTGCTGCTGGGCTAGGCGCACGGCCGCCGGGTCCGGGGCCTGCTGTGTGGTGCTGCCAACCTTGGCCTCGGGCTGCGGGCCGTGCGCCTTGTCGGCCTCGTCGTCGTAGCCATCGGTCTGCACATTCAAGTCGAGGGGCTTGGCCTGCTCCAGCCGCTCAGGCGTCCAGTAGCGCTCGGCGCTCTGGCGCTGCTGCTCGGAGATGGTCATGACCTCGACGCCGACTGCTTGGGCCGGATCAGCCTGTTTGATGTCCTCTTTGGCCGCGAGGGCGCTGCCTGGGCCAACGCCCACCGCTAACAGCCCCAACACCAGCACCAGCAACACTCCACGATACAGCCAGTTTCTCATCCTTCAAACCTCCGTGTCTGAAAATGTCCATACGATCCATAATCAACATCAGTGATTATGTATCGCGCCATCCACTGCACAAACGCAGCATAGACGACTGCTTCATTAGCAGTGAGCTATGGTTTATCATAGCACCACCAATGCCGATGTTTATCAATCCCCCTGCAAAAAGGCGCAGCTTCTATGCTGCGTGTATGCAATGTGCTCTTAAGACGCAGTATATCATGAGATCTTTCCTTCATTTTCCATAAAATCCATATTTTATGTGTTTTTTTATTTGTTGTTGGCATTATTTATTTAATTGTTTTTATAGACATTTTTTATTACCGATCATTCAAGAATGGTGTTCTGGATCGTCATTTGCACACCTCATAGGCTGGGTGTGGGAATCCCTGCCGGGGGCGTGGCGCTGCGCTCCACTCCTGCCTGCAATCGCTGCATTATCAGTGTCAAGTGCCATCCGCGTGGTCGGTGCCAGCGCCCCGCACCTGCCGACAATCGCTGCATTATCAGCGTCAAGTGCCATCCGCGTGGTCGGTGCCAGCGCCCCGCACCTGCCGACAATGGCTGGAGGATCAGCATGAAGCGCCATCCGCATGGTGCCAGCACCGGCCGACACGGCCTGACGCGCCAGTGTCAAGTGCCATCCGCGTAATCGATGCCAGCGCCCCGCACAGTTCCACCACAGTGGGCGGCAGGACCATAGCGTGTGGGGAGCGGCTGCACCCACGACCTTCTAGCGCCATCAAGGCGGCTGTTGCTGTGGCGCGCACGGCCATGCTATGCTGCGCAAACAGACCCACACACATCAAAGGAAGCCACTATGCAGCTTGAAATTCATGGTGATGATCTATCCGATCCGCGCATCGCGCAGTTTTTGACCGAGCACATCAGCGATATGCGTGCGGTCTCGCCGCCCGAGAGCAAGCACGCCCTCGATCTCGACGGCCTGCGCCAGCCCGAGATCACCTTCTGGAGCGTTTGGAGCGCTGGCGCGCTGGTTGGCTGCGCAGCGCTCAAGCACCTCAGCCCCACGCACGCCGAGCTAAAATCCATGCGCACCGCCGCCAGCGTGCGCCGCAGCGGCGTGGCCACGCACATCCTCCAGTTCATCGTCGCCGAGGCACGCCGACGGGGCTACCAGCGCCTGAGCCTGGAGACCGGCGCGATGCCCTTCTTTGCCCCGGCCCGCGCGCTCTATGCCAAGCACGGCTTCCAGCCCTGCCCGCCCTTCAACGGCTACACCGACGATCCCAACAGCGTGTTTATGGCTTTAGAGCTGTAGCTTGGTGTATGCTTGACATGTGACCATAAGGTAACATATACTGGTGCTATGCAACTAGAACACGTGTTCAAGGCGCTGGCTGATCACCACCGCCGCCATATTCTTGATACGCTCGCGCAGACCGACGGGCAGACGCTGACGCAGCTCTGTGACCAGGTGCCGGAGCTAAGCCGCTTTGGCGTGATGAAGCATCTCGGCGTGCTAGAGCAAGCCGGCCTCATTAGCACGCGCAAGGTGGGCCGTCAAAAGCAGCACCACCTCAATGCCGCCGCCTTAGCCGGCGTAGACCGCTGGCTCCAGCGCTATCGCCAGCTCTGGGAGCAGCGCCTCGACCGCCTGGAGGACTATCTGCGCACGCTTGATACCGCTGAAGGAGCAGATGAATGACCACTGAACAGCAGCAAGCCACCGCCGCCAGCCGCACGATCGTCGTCTCGCGCCTGATCAACGCTCCCCGCGAGCGCGTCTGGCACGCCTGGACCGATCCCGAGCATATGATGCGCTGGTGGGGGCCGCAACACTTCACCGCGCCCAGCTGCCGCATCGACCTGCGCGTCGGCGGCTCCTACCTCTTCTGCATGCGCTCGCCCGAGGGCCAGGACTTCTGGAGCACCGGCGTCTACCGCGAGATCGTGCCCCACGAGCGCATCGTCTACACCGACTGCTTCGCCGACGAGCACGGCAACGTCGTGCCCGCCAGCTACTACGGCATGGACGCCAGCTATCCGCTCGAAACCCTCGTCACCGTGCAGCTTGAGGATGTCAACGGCCAGACCAAGCTCACCATCTTCCACGCCAACCAGCCCGACACGCCGATGACCGACGGTGCCAAGATCGGCTGGGCGCAGTCGCTGGACAAGCTCGCCGCCAGCGTCGAGTAGGCGCTCCCCCGGCTAAAACTTTAGAAAAAATCCACCGTGGTTCAGCGCCACAGCTCAGCCAACAGAGGCAGCGCTGGTGCTAGCTCGACCGCTCACCGGTGGTATGCCGTAGCTGCGGGTGGTGCTCACCAGCACCATCGCGCAGCCCCACGGCACGGCGCAGCCTCAGCCCACGGCGCTCGCCATCGCATGCCAGCCCCGCGCTGCGCCACCGAGCGCCACGCATTCTGCGCACGGGACGCCGCACCAGCTCGCGCCCGCAGCCACTCCTGGCGCACAACCACGACGCAGCCTTTCCGCCCGCAGCCTCAGCCCACTGCGCTCGCCATCGCATGCCCGCCCCGCGCTGCGCCACCGAGCGCCACGCATTCTGCGCACGGGACGCCGCACCAGCTCGCGCCCGCAGCCACTCCTGGCGCACAACCACGG
>JABXJS010000039.1 GCA_013538855.1 Herpetosiphonaceae bacterium | reverse complement strand
GCCAAAGGCGTAGTTCAGCGCCCGCAGCGCCATATCGTGGAAGGTCACGGTGTCGCCAGTGGCGATCTCGTACTGCGCCACCGCCAGCGCCACCCACACCGCCGGGCCGACATCGCGGTGCCACTCGACCACGCTGCGGTTATCGCAGGCATAGATGTTGTACCAGCCGCCGTCGGGCGCTTGCAGATTCGCCAGGGTAGCAAAGACCGTGCGGGCGCGGTCGAGGTCGCCCATGAGCACGAACGCCTCGGCGGCCACCGCCTGATCGTAGACCACGCACAGGTTCGCCGCGCTGCCGCCGTTCTCAAAGCTCTCGACCAGGCCGCTCGGCTTCATCTGCGCGGTCAGCCAGCCATAGGCTTTATCGGCGGCGCTGGAGGCCGCGCTAGTTGGTTTTGGATGGGCAAAGAGCGGAACAAACAAACCGAGGATAAGTGCGACGCTCAGCATGAGCGAGATCATGCGCGCAGGCGCGCGCCGCAAAAACGGGCGGGAAGAGTCCATCATGGTCTCCTTTTCAGATCAGCCTGATGATTAAGTTTTGGTGCCGAAGATCGGAATAAGGCTCGCCATGGTCAAATAATGGGCTGAACCCGTCGGCGAAGAAGAAGCGAAATGCCGTATCCCACTGGTCGAACAACGCTGCTCTGGCCAGAGCTGTCCCTTCTGCCGCTGCGCTCTCTCGCTGGCGCAGATTAGACTGCGAACCTCCGATGGTCTGAGTAGGTGGATCCGCCTGTGGGGCTGGCCTCGTCCTTGAATCCAGCCTGGGCCACCTGCCTGTAGCGTTGGATGGGTTGAAAAATAGGTATTTCTGAAATCGCTTTCAAAAGAAAATACCATGCGATCAGCCGAATTGTCAAGCGCATAGGACAATTTCCATGCGTATAAAATATAAAATCATGCTTACTGCCATGCTTTTTCAGAAAGCAAGCATATTTTGACACAATCATGTCAAATTTATTGAAACCGTTTTCAGAAAAATAGATAGTACTAGGCTTGCACATTGCGCATTCTAGGTGCAGGGTTGCACGAGGAAACAGTACTCCGCACACAGCCAGGCGGCCACAACAGCTCGGCACAGCGGGGCCACACGTGCGCAACCCCGCTTCTCGGCACAATCGAGCCGCGCCGCATATCTTGACAGCGCTTTCAAGATCAGCTATGCTACAGCGTAGCCATGCAGTACGCGACCACAAAACCCGCGTGTATGCGCGGCACATCTAGCGCCGACACAGCGCACACGGGAGCTGGAACAGGAGTAGTGTTTCGCGCTCGCTCCCGCAGCGGCAAGCCCTACGCGACCACAAAACCCGCAACGTAGCGCACACGGGAGCTGGAACCCGCCCGCTGCGGCAACATGGCAGCATTTCGCGCTCGCTCCCGCAGCCCACCCAAGGTCGCGACCTTGGGTCCCCGGAGCCACACGAACACACACAATCCGCACTCTAGCGGGCTAGCCGATCCAAACTGCATCAACCGCGCCAGCTCGCACAGTGCCACAGCGCTCAGCGTGAGGCGCACGCCACAGCGCCGCAGAGGCAAGGAGCACCGCCGATGACCGCAGGCAAACGCATCACCATCCACGACATCGCCCGGCACGCTGGCGTCTCGCCGAGCACCGTCTCGCGCGTGCTCAACAATACCACGCCGGTGGCCGAGGACAAGCGCCTCGCCGTCACCGCCGCCATCCGCCGCCTGAACTACCGCCCCAGCATCGTGGCCCAGGGCCTTGCGCGCGGCACCTCCACCGTCATCGGCGTGCTGACCCAGGACATCGCCAGTCCGTTCTACGGCGAGATTCTGCGCGGCATCGAGTACGGCCTGCGCGGCAGCGTCTACCACCCAATCTTCGCCAACGGCAACTGGCGGCTGCAGGAGGAGCACGACGCGCTGCAGATTCTGCGCTCGCGCCAGCCCGAGGGCATCATCCTGCTCGGCGGCAACATCCCCGATGCCGAGATTCGCGCCGTCGCCGAGCAGCTGCCAGTGGTGGTGGTTGGCCGCCACATCACCGGCTTCGAGCGCCACTGTGTGCGCGTCGACGACTTCCAGGGCGCGTACCTGGCCACGCGCCACCTGATCGAGCTAGGCCACCGTCGCATCGCCCACATCACCGGCATCCCCTCGCACCAGGACACGCTCGACCGCCAGGCGGGCTACGAGCACGCCCTGCACGAGGCCAACATCCCGCTCAACACCGAGCTGATCATCGAGGGCACATTTCAGGAGCAGTCGGGCATGCTGGCGGTCGAGACGCTGCTGATGCGCGCCAGCCCCTTCACCGCCATCTTCGCCGCCAACGACCAGATGGCCTACGGCGCACGCCTGGCGCTCTATCGCCGCGGCATCCGCGTGCCCGAGGATGTCTCACTCGTCGGCTTCGACAACCTGCCTGGCTCGGCCTTCACCACGCCGCCGCTGACCACCGTGCGCCAGCCGACCGTCGAAATGGGCACCGCCGCCGCCAGCGCCATCCTCAGCCTGATCAGCGGCGCACCGCCCGACCTGCCCCACTTCGCCCCCGAGCTGATCATCCGCGAGTCCGCCAGCCTCTGCTGGCGCTAGCCCGCCACAGCTCGCCACAGCTCGCCCCCACGAGCGACCTAGCACCGCTGCGGATTGCCGCACGCTACACGCCCGCTCAACACAGCGCTCATTTTCATCACACCACACCAGCGGGCCAGAACAGCT
>JABXJS010000038.1 GCA_013538855.1 Herpetosiphonaceae bacterium | reverse complement strand
GTGCTTCAGCTTGGCTTCGACGCCACGCGCCCTTTCCGCGCCGAGACCCGCGTAGCCCAGCCGTTCCTCGGCAAGCAGCCCGACGGCGACCAGGCCGGCGGCATCTTCATCGGCCTCAACCAGGATAACTACATCAAGTTTGGTCTCTCGGCCAGCGCCGCTACGACGGCGGGCATCACGACGGGCATCGAGCTGGCGCTCGAGTCCAATGGCGTGCTCCAGACCAACCCGACCAGCGGCAATGTTCCGCTGACCATGCCAGGGCCGAACAATGTCGATCTGCGGCTGGAGGGCGACCCGGCCGCGCTCACCGTCAGCGCCTACTACCGCGTCGACAGCGACGACCCACAGGACTGGACGCTGCTGGGCACGCTGCACGCCGCCGACTACCCAACGCTGGTGCGCTACTTCATCAACGGCCTGCCCATCGGCCTTGAGGCCACATCGCACGACGCCTTTGGCTCGGTGGCCTTTGTGTTCGACTACTTCTCGCTTGAGTACATCGGCATGCAGTCGGTGATCAACATCAACGCTGGCGGGCCGACGCTCGTGCTCACCGACACGCTCGGCAACAGCAGCACGTGGGTCTCCGACACCACCTTCGTGATCACTGGCGACCCCAATCAGACCTACTCGGATCACAGCCTCGACGGCCAGATCGCCAACACCGACCTTGACGATCTCTATGTGACCGAGCGCTACGGCGGCAGCATCACGCCGCTGCACTATGCCATCCCGGTCACGACAACCGGCCTATACGTCGTCGATCTGCACTTCGCCGAGATTTTCTACGGCATCAGCGGTCCCAGCGACGGCCGCCGCTCGTTCGACGTGCGCCTTGAGGACACGACGGTGCTGCAGAACTACGATATCGCCAACCGCGCCCGCGGCTCGGCACGCGCCAAGGTCGAGCGCTTCTCGGTGGAGGTCACCGACGGCGTGCTCGACATCTACTTTGACGCCACGCAGCCCAGCAGCCTGGACAACGCCAAGCTCTCGGCGATTGGCCTCTACCGGCCACCGACGCGCACCACCGATGTGCCCGCGCCGATCTTCCTGCCCTATATCAACCGCTAGCACGGCGCTGACAGCCGCCGGAGGCGTACAAGCCTCCGGCGGCCGTCGTTAGCAGCCATACGTCCTAGGCCGCCCCCGCAGCGCAAGGGAGAACAATATCACTACAATGCTGCGACAAAACTGCGACAAAATCTATTGTCGAACCCCAGCCCCGCCGCTATAATGAACCCACGCACCTTACTCAGCCCATGCTTCTGCGGCAGTCACGCGAACTCTATCACCATAATCGAGCGCTCCAGCGCCAGAGCATTGCTGACATACACGCCACGCATGAGCAATCGTGTGTCAGCTATCGGCGTGATCTGATGCCACAGCGCCATACTGTTGAGTGAAAATGCTGCGCGTATGTCCATTCAAACGTGAGCAGCGGCAAGCGTGCCCTGCGGGCGGCTGCGTTGCTGTCCCACTCCGGCCATTGCGATTGCCCAACGCCGCTTGCGAAGCTCAAATCAACGTCACACACATACAACCGAGGGAAGCTGCCCATGAACCACATCATCACCCGCCTGTTTCGCAGCCTCGTCGCCCGCCGTAGCTCCGGCGCGGTCGCCGAGCAGATTCGCCAGCACCCCCACATCGAGCCATTCCTCCGTGCGCTGGTGCGCAGCAACCCCGAGGTGCGCTGGACACCAGGAGCCATCGACCACATCGCCGCCAACATCGTCAAGCGCGCCAAGCTCGACCTGCGCCCCTACGACATCGCCACGCTGCCCGCCGAGATCAGCATGCTTGTGGACATTGAAGCGCTGTCCATCGCCAGCAACGTGCTGCGCACACTACCGCCGCAGCTCGGCCAGCTGACCAACCTGCGCACGCTCAAGCTCACATGCTTCGACCTGCGCACGCTGCCCGCTGAGATCGGCAGCCTGAGCCAGCTGCGCACGCTCGACATCACCAGCCTTGAGCTACAGGCGCTGCCCGCCAGCCTCGCCAACCTGCACAGCCTGCACACGCTGAGCATCACCAGCCGCGCCCTCACCAGCCTGCCCGCCGCGCTCAGCCAGCTGACCAACCTGCGCACGCTCAAGCTCGCCTGTCCGGCGCTCAAGCAGCTGCCCCGCGCCCTACGCCAGCTCCCACACGTGCAGCTGGAGTGCAGCGCATAGGCACAGCTGTGCACCAAGAAGACGTACACCCTACCTTCTTACGCCGTGATGTGCTTGATAGCTGCCGAGTACCGCAATCTACGGCGTTCGGCAGCACCTGGAAAGCAATGTTATGCTTTTTTAGAGGCAGGCTTCTGTTTTTTCGGCCGTAGTCGGACGTACACAACGAGCTTGCGCCGCTGCACCTCAAACACGTCGATGCTCTCGAAAAGCGCACCTAATTTTGCATAGCCATAGGTGCGTAGATCAAATGACGATTGATTGGCAATATGGTTGCCTACTGCACCAAGGAACGACCAGCCATCTTTGTCTTGGGTGCTGGACACCGCGCTCCGCAACATATTCAAAAGCTTGGTGTCGTGCTTTAACTCAGCCCCTGTCTTCTTCAATTCTGGCGCTGGCACCGCTTTTGCAGGTGCTGGCGCTGCTTTCGCAGGTGCTGATAGGTGTTCTTGGGCAATTGTCTCCAAGAAGAAGAAGCGTGAACATGCAGACACAAAGGGGAATGGCGTTTTTTGCTCCCCAAATCCATACACGTTGAGGCCATTGGTGAGCAGGCGCATCACCAGCGGCGTAAAGTCGCAGTCGCTCGACACCAGCGCGAAGGCATCCAGTTGTTGGGTGTAGAGCAAATCCATGGCGTCGATAATCAGCGCTGTATCAGCGGCATTTTTGCCTTTCGTGTAGTCAAACTGTTGGATGGGACGGATGGCATACTCGTGCAGGCAGTCCGACCACCCTTGTAGGGTTGGGCTGGTCCAGTTCCCGTAGGCGCGCCGCACGTTTGCCACCCCATACTTCGCCAACTCGGCGAGAATAGCAGTAATCTTGGACGCCGGTGCATTGTCGGCGTCAATAAGCAGGGCAATTTTCGCCTTAGTTTGTGATGTAGTCAATCAGCCTCCGCAATCGTATACCTAACAAGCAACAGTCAGTGCGCTGCGTAATTGTAATTGGGGCCATCGTGGCAGCCAGTCGTGAGCCAGTGGGCATCGGTGAGGACAAGTGTCTCGCAGTATTGCTACTTAATCAGCGGCACAAGGGCATTTCTTGTGGATTTTAACCAAGATTTGGTGAAAAGAAAAGAGGCGATTTAGCTACAATCGATGGAAATGTGCAGTGTGTACGATCCTACAGCAAACAGATAATCCTAACAAAATACACAGCGCCAAGGCGCTCGTGGTGAAATATGATGAGCGCCTTGGCAGAGCAAGCGCGTTAGCTAGAGAAACGTGGCGGTAATGCTGCGCTCGCAGTGCTGGAGCTGCTGCGGCGGGCCGGCAAACAGCACCTCGCCGCCAGCGTGGCCGCCCTCGGGGCCGAGGTCGATGATCCAGTCGGCCTGACGGATCACGTCAAGGTGGTGCTCGATCAGGATGACCGTGTTCTGCGCATCGACGAGGCGGTCGATGATGCCCATCAGCAGCCCAATGTCCGAGAGGTGCAGGCCCGTCGTTGGCTCGTCCATCACGTAGACGCTGCCCTGCTTGTGCAGCTCGGTCGCCAGCTTCAGCCGCTGGCCCTCGCCGCCGGAGACAGTGCTGAGCGGCTGGCCCAGGCGCAGGTAGCCCAGCCCGACCTCGTTCAGCGCCTTGATCACCGGGCGAATCTTCTTCTCAGTAAAAAACGCCAGCGCCTCCTCGGCGGTCATGTCGAGCACATCGCTGATCGTCTTGCCGCGCAGGTGGTACTCCAGCACCTCGGGCTTGAAGCGCTTGCCCGCGCAGATTTCGCACTCGGCGGCGATGCCAGCCATAAAGGCTAGGTCGGTGTAGACCACGCCGAGGCCGTTGCAGTTGGGGCAGCTGCCCGCCGAGTTAAAGCTAAACAGCGCGGCGCTCACGCCGCTGGCCTTGGCGAAGGCTTGGCGGATGTCATCCATAATGCCGGTGTAAGTCGCCGGCACCGAGCGGCTGTTGGCGGTCACACGCGACTGGTCGATCACCAGCGCGTCCGGGTGCTGCGCCAGAAACACATCGTTGATCAGCGTGCTCTTGCCCGAGCCAGCGACGCCGGAGACCACCGTCAGCACGCCGGTCGGTATGGGCACCGTCAGCTGCTTGAGATTGTGCAGGCTGGCGTTGTGGATGGTCAGCCATCCGGTTGGCTGGCGCGGGTGCTGTTTCAGCGGCAGGTGCTGCTGCAGCGAGCGTCCGGTCAGCGTGTCGGCCTGCGTCAGTGCGGCGTAGCTGCCCTCGAAGACCACGCAGCCGCCGTGGGTGCCCGCCCTGGGGCCAAGATCGACGATATGATCGGCGATGGCCATGATCGCCGGGTCGTGCTCGACCACCAGCACGGTGTTGCCCTTGTCGCGCAGCTTGAGCAGCAGTGAGGTCAGCCGCTCGACATCGCGGGCGTGCAGGCCCACGCTCGGCTCATCGAGGATGTACAGCATCTCGGTGAGGCTGTTGCCCAGGTGGCGCACCATCTTCACACGCTGCGACTCGCCGCCGGAGAGCGTGGCCGTCTCGCGGCTCAGCGCCAGATAGCCGAGGCCGATGTCAACAAGATGCTGCAGGCGCTCGATCAGCCCCGCCGCCACCCTGGCCGCGACTGGCTCGCTCAGCGCCCGCAGAAACTCGATCAGCGCCGGTATTTCCATGTCGGCTAGCTCGGCGATGTTGCGCCCATTGATGCGGCTGGCGAGCGCGGCCTGATTGAGCCGCGCGCCCTGGCAGGTCGGGCAGGTCTGCGAGGTGGTGAACTGCTCGAACACGGCGCGATTGCGCTCGGACATCGCCGCCGCGTCCTTCTTGATGTACATGCGCGTGAAGCGCTCGACCAGCCCCTCGTAGTTTGAGCTGATCTCACCGAAGGAGACCCTGAGGTCCGCGCCGTAGAGCAGCGCATGCAGCTCTTCAGGTGTGTAGTCCTTAATTGGCTTGTCGCTGTCGAAGAGGCCGGAGAGCGGGTACATCTTCCACATCCACTTGCCGACCTTGAACTCTGGGTGCAGGATGGCTCCCTGGTTGAGCGACTTGCTGCGGTCGAGGAACTTGTCGAGGTCGAGCTGCACGGTCTTGCCGATGCCCTCGCACTCTGGGCACATGCCCTGCGGCGTGTTGAAGGAGTAGGCGAAGGCGGGGCCAGCGGAGGGCCGCCCGGCGCGCGAGAAGAGCAGGCGCAGCAGGGCGGCAATATCGGTGTAGGTGCCGACGGTGGAGCGCGAGCCGCCGCCGACGCGCTTCTGATCGATGATGATCGGCGCATTCAGGTGCGCGATGTGGTCGACGTCGGGCTGGCCGTAGTGTGGCAGGAAGCCCTGCACAAAGAAGGTGAAGGTCTCGTTGAGCTGGCGCTGGGCCTCGGCGGCGATCGTGTCGAACACCAGCGAGGACTTCCCAGAGCCAGACACGCCGGTAAAAACTGTGAGCTGCTGTTTGGGAATGTTCAGCGCGACATCCTTGAGGTTGTTCTCGCGCGCGCCGCGCACCTCGATGAACTGACGATCAGACATGCAGGTCTCCTCAACTGATACCGTTTAGCCTTGTACATCCCGCCTCCTGGGTGCAGGGTGGAACCCTGCCGGGGGCTTGGGGCTGCGCCCCAAACCCGCCTGTTTATGCGGCATATCCAATGCTTGTTGGTATGATTAGATGCTACAGCTCATTGTAGAACATCCATGCAAGAGTTGAGGGTTGACATTCATTCTACCGCTGGTACGCTATGGAAAAAGCATACAAAGTCTCCATTGGTATCTGAGGGTTTAGAATGATGGTTGGTCCGGCTACATCAGTGCAATGCTGTTACTGCTATCAATGATCAGTAGATCACAGGATTGGCTCGGGTGGCGTGTAGGGTCGGTACGGTGCGAGCGGGATAGCCCGAACCATGCCGTAGATGGCCGTTACGGCATC
>JABXJS010000281.1 GCA_013538855.1 Herpetosiphonaceae bacterium | reverse complement strand
GCGCTGTGCCTGCAACAGCCCAGAGAATACAGCAACAGGCGCGCTGCGCATCACGGCGCGGGCATACACGACCCGTCTATGCGTGCGTCCAGCTGGACAAGCCAACAACGGAGCAGCGCAGGCGGCCGCAATAGCAGGCTAGCCATCCACACAATGGCGCTGCGCTGAGGACGCTAGCCGACGATTAGGGCGCTAAGCAAAATAAGGCCGCAGATACCGAAGCCAGCCAGCGCAAGCAGCCGATGGCCGCGGGTGATGGCCCGACGCAGTGGGAAGAGCGCCAGCACGGGCAGCAGCAGCAGCGGCAGCCACCACCACCACGCCTGCCACCAGAGACCAAGCAGTACCGCAACCGCCAGCAGCAGCCAGTTACAGGCAAACAGGCCGTGGTGCAGCCAGTGCCAGCGGCCAAGCCGCACGTGTGCATACTGCACACTAGCACCAAGCGAGGCGGTGAGCAGAAAAACGAGGCACAGGCCATACAGCGGCCAGAGCGGCGCAGGCATCAGAACTCGTCCCGTAGCTCAAGCAGGCTTTGACGCAGATCATCGAGCGGCTCGGCGAACTGTGGCGCGCCAAGATCAATATCGATGGGCACGCTCAGATTAAGATCAACTGTTGTTGAGATCGGAAAGTCCTGCTGAAATGAAATCGGCACGCTCGTGGAGATGGGGATGTTCACATCGAGCGGCACAGGCAGGTTGATCACGCCAAAGCCGGTATCGATGGGCACCTCAATATCTTGCTTGATCTGCACAGATGTGTTGACTGGCACAACAAAGGTCTCGTTGATCGGCACCACGACGTTGATTGGCACCTGCTGATCGATGGGCACCGTGTAGCGCACGTGCTGCTCCTGCGCAGTGTCCATGCTGTCGGCGAGCTGCGACAGCTGGGCGCGCAGAGCCGAGCGCACAGCAAAAAGCCGCGATAGCGTCAGCGCATGCAGCACAAGCGAGAGGCCCAGCATAAGCACCAGCACAAGCATCAGCGGCCGCTGTCGCCGATGGGCTTGCTCTGAGGCACGCTGGGCCAGCAGATCGTGGTCAAGGGTTGCCGCCACCGCAGTGGCAATTTCGGTCACTTGTTCGGTGAATGTCTCTTGCGTCGGCGTCGGATCAAGCGGATCAGAGGCCGAAGATTGGTTAGACTCCGCCATATGATCACTCCTTTCACTGCCGATCTCGCAAGAAGTAGGCCGTTAGCGCCTGCGCCGCTTGTACCACCACACCAAGAGCCAGCCAACAAGGTTGCCTGCCAGGAGGGCGATGATGAGCTGGATTTGGGTTGGCCCAGCTGCTGCGGCGACCTGCGCAGCAAGGAGCACCAGCGTCACTCCAGCACGCGCAGAGCGCGGTCGACGGTGGTCAGCGAGTCTGCGCCAGCCTCGGTGAGCACCACGCTGTCCTCGATGCGCACGCCGCCAACGCCGGCGATATACACGCCTGGCTCGACCGTGAACACCGTGCCAGCGGCGAGCGGCTGCTGAGCGGTTGCGGTAATGTAGGGCGGCTCGTGGATCTCCATGCCCAGGCCATGGCCGGTGCGATGGACAAAGTAGCGCCCATAGCCAGCATCCTCGATGACGCTGCGGGCGGCGCGATCGATGTGGGCACCGCTGACGCCAGGGCGACAGGCAGCAAAGCCAGCCTGATTGGCGGCCTGCACCACCTCGTAGATGCGCCGCTGCTCGGCGCTGATCGGGCCAACCGCCACCGTGCGGGTGATATCAGAGCAGTAGCCGCGGTAGGTAGCGCCACCGTCGAGTATAACAAGGTCGCCAGGCTCAATGCGGCGGTCACCGGTGGTGTGGTGCGGGTTAGCGCTGTTGGGGCCAGAGGCGACAATCGTAGCGAAGGACGGGCCGCTGCTGCCCTCGTCGCGCATGACCTCCTCCCAGATGGTGGCGATCTCGCGCTCGGTGCGGCCGGGGCGGAGCGACTCGATGGCGATGCGCATGCCAGTTTCGACGATGCGGGCGGCCTCGCGCATGAGGGCTAGCTCGTCGGCGTCTTTGCGCATGCGCAGGCTGGCCAGCACATCGGTAGCGTCGAGCGAGTGAATGCCCGCCGCCTCCTCTAGCGCGCGCAGCTCCAGCACGCGCATAACGGTGTACTCAACGCCAACAGTGCGGCCGATGAGATTGCTCGCTGCGCGGCGCAGAGCGACACGATAGCCCTCCTCGTCGCTCCAGGGGAACCACTCGACCGGCATGCCGCCGACGTACTCCTGCTGGGCGCGGGGCTGCTCGAGCTGCGGCAGCACGACGCGCACCGAGTCCTCGGCGGTCGAGATGATCGCCAGCGCCAGACGCTCGCTCAGGTGCAGCGTCATGCCCATCAGATAGTGCAGGTTTGCACCGGGCATCAGCACCAGCGCCTCCATGCCTGCGCGGCGGCCGGCGTCGGCCAAGCGACGAATTCGTTGTGTTTGCATAGACTCCTCCAGTGAGATTGTCCTGTTCAGTATAGCATCAGCGCTCAATCGCCGTGCACTAGCTCTACGAGAACGTTGAGTGCCGGTTACTTGGCGCGCCCAGACTGCGCGAGCGGCCGCGTCCGGCGGGTGCGCCAGAGCACAGCGAGATAGAGGATCAAGCCAAAGGTTAGGAAGTTCAGATCGCGCACATCGAGCCAGTTGAGCAGGCCGCCCTGCAGCTGCATCCACGCGCCGAGACGTGGGATGAGCACCTGATCGACACCGACCACCAGCAGCGCGCCGCCGATGGCCCCAACCACGCTGCCAGTGCCGCCGACCACAACGATTGCCAGCACCGTAGTAGTTAGCTGCACCGCCGCCAGATCAGGGTAGATGTAGCTCCAGGTTGCGGCAAACAGGCTTCCGGCCATACCGGCGATGGCCGCGCCGAGGCTGAAGGCCAGCAGCCGCGTGGACACCACCGGCACACCACAGCTCTCTGCGGCCTGCTCGTCGATGTTCAGCGCCGCCCACGCGCGGCCTTGGCGCGAGGCCGTCAGGAACATGCACGCCAGCGCCACCAGCGCCACCAGCCCCGCCGCCAGCAGCATGCGGCTGCTGGGACTCGTCAGCACCAGCCCGAAGAGGCGCGGCGGCGGCAGCGCCGAAAGACCACCGGCTCCATTGGTTAATCGACTGCTGTTCACAAGCAGACGCGGCACGATCAGGCCGCTGGCCAAGGTGGCGATGGCCAGATACTCGCCGCGCAGCCGCCGCGTGAGCAGCCCGTGCCACACGCCGAGCAGCGCCGCCACAAGCGCGCTGACCAGCAGCAGAAACGGATACTGACGCAGCAGCGCGCTGTGCAGCTCCAAGCGGCCGTAGGGCTGGGTGAGCAGGCCGGTAGTGTATGCGCCGAGGGCAAAGTAGGCCGCAAAGCTAAGATCGAGCAGACCGGCAAAGCCCAGCGGCACGGTCATGCCTAGCGCCAGCAGTCCATAGATCAGCGCGCTGATCAAGGTGAGCTGCAGCGGCGCGCGCAGCAGCAGGCCGCCGAGGCCAAGCAGCAGCACCAGGAGCGCCGGAGCAGCCAGCGCATAGGCGCGCAGATTGCTGCGGCGGCGAATATCCGCCAGCTGCTCGACCAGCTCCGCGCCCGCCGACAGACCCTGTGGTCGCAGCAGCAGCAGCGCGATCAGCAGCACCAGCAGCAGCACCGGCGTCCACTGCGCAGCCCAGAAATAGTCGCCCAGGGCCATGATCACACCGATCAGCAAGCTGCTCAGCAGGGCACCAAGGGGCTGGCCAATACCACCGAGGATCGCGGCGGCAAAGGCGATCAGGCCGCTCTGCACACCGTAGTTGGTGGCCGGGTGGGTGTAGTAGAGGCCGTGCATCCATGCCGCAACACCAGCGAGCGCCCCGCCGAGCGCAAACACGCCGCTGATCACGCGCTGGCGGTTGATGCCACAGAGCGGGGCCATATCCGGGTCGGCGGCACAGGCGCGCAGCGCACGGCCCCAGCGTGTTGAACGCAGCAGCAGCGTCACCAGGCCGCTCACGCCGATAGCCACCAGCAGCACGAGCAAATCTTTGCCGCGGTAGATAATCGCAAAGTCGCCGCCAGATCGCGGCCAGATATTGCCAGTTGGCAGCAGCTCGGGAATACGAATGCGCGCCACCTCTGGCACACCGGGCACGCTGCGGTGCTCGCCAGGAATAACGACGTTGGTCAGCGTGCGCAGAAAGAGCGCCAGCTGATAGAGCGCAAACGAGAGCGCAATCGTGGCGATCAGCGGCGCGAGGCGCGAGCGCTCGCGAAACGGGCGAAAAGCGGTGCGCTCAATCAGCAGGCTGCCGCCAGCTCCGGCCAGCACCGCCAGCGCCAGCGCCAGCGCAATGCTGCCGCTGATCGCCCACAGCCCGGCTGTCGAGCGCACCAGCGCCTGCACCGTGGCTGTGACCAGCACCGTCAGCAGTGCAAACAGATCACCGTGGGCGAGGTTGAGCGTGCGAATCAGACTGTAGATCAGCGAGATGGCCACAGCATTGAGCGCCAGCAGCGCGCCATTGGAGAGACCGATCAATACAACCTGCACCAGTGCTGCACCACAGTTATTGCCGCAGACCATCGCCAGCTCCTTATCTAACCGGTATAATGGTTAGAAATCTACTCGATCTGCAAAGCACTGTCAATCCATGGAGATTCACCAATGCGTGCACAGTACAACACCCACGCTGGCAACGTCCGCCTCGTTGGCGGCGCAGTCGGCTTGGACTTCGTCAACACCGTCAATAGCATGCTCGTAGCGCAGCCCAAGGAGTACCTTGAAACCTATGCTGACCTGCTCACCTGGAGCGTGCATGCTCAAGCCTGTACCAGCGCCGAGGCCGCCCAGCTGCACCAGCTCGCCGCCGCACAGCCTGCGGCCGCACACGCCTGCCTTGAGCGCGGCTGGCGTGTGCGCGCCAGTCTCTTCAGGCTGCTCACCAGCGCGCCACAGGCCGAGGATGTGCGCTGCCTCAACACCGAGCTACAGACCACCCCAAACCGCCAGCAGCTTGCGATCAGCGCGGATCAGCTCGTCTGGGCGGCGGCGCAGCCACTGCGGCTTGATCGCCCGCTCTGGTCGGTGGTCTGGTCGGCGGCGGACATTCTGACGTCCGCACAGCACCAGCAGGTGCGCCAGTGCGCCGGCGCAGGCTGCTCGTGGCTGTTTCTCGACACCACTGGTGGTCGGCGGCACTGGTGCTCGATGCAGGACTGCGGCAACCGCGCCAAGGCCCAGCGGCACTACCAGCGCCTACGCGCCACAGATTGAGTAAGATAGCAAACTTTATGTCAGTAAAATCATGATCACACGGTGTGTCGGTGGCAGCTGGGGCGCAGCAAGCAATCAGTTGAAGGCCGATGCTCGCACGTGCTGTGGGGTGCGCGTGTGCTGTGGTCCAGCGTGCGGCCGGTTGATCATCACCGGCAGGGGCACGGCTCAGCGCACGCTGGCTGATGCAGCAGCACTCCTGTGGGCGTTAGCGATCAGCTTGCAGCGGCGCAAACCTGCTGCCAGAGCAGCTCGGCGGGATGCACGGGAGTGCGTCCGGTCGCATGGGCGATCTGATGGCGGCAGGAGGTGCCAACAGCGACGAGCTGGGCGGCTGGCTGAGCGTGAACCGCAGCAAACACGTCCGCGCCAACCTCAAGCGATAGCGCATAGTGCTCGTGCTCATAGCCAAACGAGCCAGCCATGCCGCAGCAGCCAGCGTCGAGCAGCGTCAGCCCAGGCATTGTCAGCGTGCGCAGCGTGGCGGCCAGCGCCTGCGGATGGGCGAGCGCACGGGCGTGGCAGTGATCGTGGGCCAGCACAGGCGCGCTCAATGGCAGGGGGCTTAATCGCCAGCGGCCAGCAGCAGACTCACGCGCCACAAACTCCTCGAAGGTAAGGCACTGCTCGGCCAGCGCAGCGACGCGCACATCCGTCAGCAGATCAGGATACTCATCGCGAAACGAGAGCATACAGCTTGGCTCCAGCCCAATAATTGGCAGGCCCGCCAGCGCGTAGGGCGCGAGCCACTCCAGCTGTGCCTGCGCCTGCCGGACGGCAACATCAAGCAGGCCCTTTGAGAGCGCCGGTCGGCCGCAGCACAGCGCGCGCGCAGGGAGCAGCACCGCGTAGCCAGCGGCCCAGAGCAGCTGCACGGTGGCTTGCGGAATCTGTGGCTCGCTGTAGCTCGTCCACGTGTCGGGAAACAGCACAACGCTGCCAAGCGCACCAGCGCTGGCAGGCGGCCGCGCCGTTCGCCACCAGTCAAAAAAGGTGTGCCGCGCAAACAGTGGCATGGGACGCTGTGGAGCGAGGCCCAGCGTATAGCGCCGCAGCCAGCCAGCGCCAGGGGCCCGCAGCAGCCAGTTCGCAAGCGGCGCCATGGCCGCGCCAAGCTGGTTGAGCTGACGCCCAGCAGCGAAGAAGCGTGAGCGCAGCGGCACCCCGTGAGCCTGGTGGTGCTGGTGCAGCACCTCGCTCTTGAGGCGGGTCATGTTGACGCCAGAGGGACACTCAGCGGTGCAGGCCTTGCACTCAAGGCACAGATCAAGCGCGGCGTGCAAGCGTGCGCCAGTCAGCGCTGCCGATGGCAGTGTGCCGTTGAAGACCGCACGCAGGGCGTTGGCGCGGCCGCGCGTCGAGTGCTCTTCGCTGCGCGTGGCGCGGTAGGATGGGCACATCGTGCCGCCGCTGGACTTCCGGCATAGGCCGTTGCCATTGCACAGCTCCACCGCCCCGGCGATGCCGCCAGTTGCGGCAAAGCGATAGGTGGTTAGCGGGGCGCTGTGCGGCGCAGGGCGCAAATTCAGATCAAGCGGCGGCGCTGCGGTAATCTTGCCAGGGTTGAGCAGATTGAGCGGGTCGAAGAGCGCCTTGACCTGCCGAAATGCAGCGTAGATCTGCGGCCCAAAAATACGCTCGTTGAACTCGGAGCGCAGCAGGCCGTCGCCGTGCTCGCCGCTGAGCGCCCCATTGAACTCCAGCACCAGCTCACAGATGGCCTCGCTGAGCACTCGCAGCTTGCGCACATCGGCGGGATCATTGAGGTTGAGTAGCGGGCGCACGTGCAGCAGGCCCACGCTGGCGTGGCCATAGAACGAGGCCATGGTGGCGTGTTGATCAAGAATAGCCTTGAAGCGCCGGACATACGCACCCAGGCGCTCTGGCGGCACGGCGCTATCCTCAACACAGGTCTGCGGCTTAAGGTCGGGCGCATAAGCCATGAGCAACGGCTGACCGGCCTTGCGCACAGCAGTGATCGGGGCCAGCTCGGCAGCCGAGGCGGCGATGGTCGCGCTGGCGGCTACACCTTGCGCGGCCATGGACTGGGCAAAGGCAGCGAGGCGCTCACGCAGCGTCTGCTCGTCATCGGCCCACAGCTCAACCAGCAGCAGCGCAGCTGGCGCGCCGTGCACAAACTGGCGCAGCAGCGGCCCGTACTCCGGCGAGCGGGCGGTAAGCTGAAGCAGCAGATCATCCATCAACTCAACGGCGGCGGGCTGCGCCTCTAGCACTGGCACCACCGCATCGACAGCGGCCAGCAGGTCGGGAAAGTGCAGCACGCACATGCCACGGGCGCGGGGCAGCGGCACAAGCTTCAGCGACGCCTCAAGGGTCACCGCCAAGGTGCCCTCGCTGCCGACGAGCAGATCGACCAAGTTGGGGACGGCGGCTTGAGCCAGGCGGTCCAGATTATAGCCGCCAACACGGCGCAGCAGGCGCGGGAAGCGCGCAGCGATCTCGGCACGGTTGGCGGCCAGCAGATCGCGCAGGCCGCGATAGATCTCACCCTCACGGCCAGGCTGCTGGAGCTTGGCGGCGTACTCAGCAGGCGTCAGCGGGCGGGCATCGATCAGCGTGCCGTCGCTCAGGGCGACCTTCAGCCGCTGCACGTGGTCGATGGTCTTGCCGTGAACCAGCGAGTACATACCGCAGGAGTTGTTGCCGATCATGCCGCCGATAGTGGCCCGATTGGACGGCGAAACATCGGGGGCGAAGTGCAGGCCGTGGTCAGCCAGCGTGCGATTGAGATCAGCCAGGACGATGCCCGGCTGCACGCGCACGCTGCGCTGATCTAGATTAAGCTCGCGCAGCCGATTGAGCGCTGGCGTCGTATCGAGGTGCAGCCCAGCGCCAACAGTCTGGCCGGCCAAGCTCGTCGCGCCACCACGGCTGATGAGCGGCACACCGTGCTGGCGGGCGAGGCGCAGGGTGGTCAGCACATCGCCCTCATCGGCGGGCGCAACCATGCCGAGCGGCTGAATCTGGTAGATGCTCGCATCCACCGCGTAGAGCGCCCGGCTAAGCTCATCACAGCGCACTGTGCCGCGCAGGGCCGCGCGCAGATCAGCCTCAAGCGTGCCCATGGCACTGCCTCTGAGCGACTGCGCCAGCGCGCGTCTGCCGCTGGTGCATACACGCGCGCCCGGTGTCGCCGTGATCGGCACCGTGGCGATCTGCGGCACCGCTGCGCCAGCCAAGCGCCGCTACGTAGAGCGCACCTTGACCGCAGCGCAGATCAGCGCGCACAGCCGACGGCCAGCGCCGCGCCTGGCCCAGCCCAACGTGACCGAGTACAGGGGCCAAAGTTCGCAGCATACCCGCCTGGACCAGCGGACTAAGCCAGCGCACCGACTGAATCATGAGCGCACGCGCACCAGCAGCTCAAGATTTGAGCCACCGAGCAAGCGATCAGTCACACGCAGCGGCAGCTGGGCAGCGATGCGCAGCGCGGGATGACGCAGCGCCGTATGGATCCGCGCCGCCGCAGCAGGGTTAAGGCTGCTCGCATCGAGCGCAAAGCGCAGGCTGTGCAGCGCCGCAATGTAGCTACCAGAGCTAAAGCTTAACTCTGGTGCGCCAAACCCAGCCCGCTCCAGCAGAAGGGGCAGCGTCTGCGGCGAAAGCAGCGTCATATGGCGGGGCAGATCGTAGCCGGACCAGTAGCGACCGCACAGCCGGGCAATATAGCTGGCAGCATTGGGCACGCGCACAAATAATACTCCCGCTGGCCGCAAGATACGGCGGACCTCGCGCAGCAGCGGCAGCGGATCGTGCAGGTGCTCTAGCACGTCCCACATTGTCACGGCGTCGAAGCTGGCGCTAGGAAAGTTGGCATGCTCGACTGGACCGGCAAACACCGGCACACCGAGGCGTGCGCTCGTCGCCTGGGCGGCCGCTTGATTGAGCTCCACGCCCTCGACCTGCCAGCCAGCGCGGCGCTGCATCATCTCCAAGAACAGCCCGGAGGCACAGCCAACATCGAGCAGGCGGCGTGGCGATCCATCGGCGGGAGCAGCCACAGCGTGATCAATGATGCGGGTGCGGCGGCCCTGTGCGCGCTCGATCAGCATGCGCAGCAGCCACGGCTGACGGACAACCCCGCTCTGGGCGCTGCTATACGAACCATAGTGATCAGGGTAGTAGCGCTCGATAGCGTGCAGCGGCGGCCGCGGATTCTGAAACAGCAGCGTGCACTCCTGGCAGCGCACAAGCTGATATGTGCCAGGAATATGCATAAAATAGTCGGGGCCGCGCAGAAATACGCTGGCCGTGCTCGAACCACATAGCGGACAGTCGGCCCGCTGCTCTAGCTCTGTTTGGCTCATAGCTTCTCCTTTAGCGGACGCCGAGCGTAGACAATCAGTTCATCGCCGCCGCCGTGGGTTTCTAGCCATTGCAGCAGCGGACGCGTCCAGGTGGCCAAGCGCTCTGTCAGCGGCTCAGCACGCTCCAGCAGCGTTATCCAGCCCTGTGCAATCGCTTTTGGATTGGCGGGCAGGCTGGGGGAGGGCAGCTGAGCATGTGCACCTGACGGCGTGCTCAAGCGCTGCACAAACCAGCGCCGCAGCGCATTGACCCGTCCACCAAGCGCAATGAGCATGTGCTGATACAGGTTTTTACCATCGCCGCGCTCGGTTGCAACCTCGAGCACCTCGAAGCCAAGGGTGTGCAGCATACGTGAGAGCGTAGCTGGCGTCCAGTACCACAGGTGCGTAGGCGGACAAACCCACATCCATGAGCGCCCGGTCAGGCGTGCCCCTATGCCGCCGAGATTGGGCACACGCAGGGCCAAGACGCCGCCAGGCCGCAGCAGCGAGCGCAGGTGCAGCAGCTGGGCACGTGGATTCTGCGTGTGCTCAAGCACGTGCCACATCATCACCGCATCGAAGGACGCTGGCTCGAATGGGGCGCTGATCACATCGCTGCTCCAGACATCAAGGCCGAACGTGGTGCGAGCGTGGACTGAAGCGGTGGGCGACAGCTCAACACCGGTAACCTGCCAGCCACGCTCGCGCGCCTGGGCCAGCGCATGGCCGTAGGACGATCCGATCTCCAGCAGCCGCCCCCGCTGGCGCTTCCAGCGCTCAAGTCCATCGAGTCGGCGTGCATGGCGCTCGGGCTTAGACGCGTCGCGCTCCAGCGGCACAGCATACTGCTGATCATAGTAATGATCAAGCTCTGCCTGCGTTGGTGTGGGGGCAACAAACGCAAAACGGCATCCAGCACAGCGGTAGATCCAGTAGTCATTGCTTGCCAGCGCCGGATAACACTGCGTTTCTCCGCAGATCAGGCAGCTTAGCACAACGGCATTACTCATTGCTAAAGTGTCCTTCCAAACCCAGGTCACGGCAGGGCGGCGCGGGCGCGGCGCTCGGCCGCAGTTCGCCGAGCGTGAATCTTGATGAGCTGCTCGAGATAGCGCCGATCACCGGTGCACTGGCGCGCCAGCTGGCGGCGGGCGCGCCAGATCGACACGCTGTGGCGCAGGTTCCACCACCAGCCGCGCCAAACCACCCAGCGGCCCATGAGCGTTTTGACCGCTGAGCTAAGCAGGGTGCGGCCGAGCCATGCGAGCACCAGCGGCCAGCGCATCAGCTTAAGATAGGTGTAGAGGCTGTTTTTCGTTAGCTCCTCGTCCCAGCGGCGGAAGCCGGTGCTGGCTCCGCGCTCGTGGTAGACGACCGCCCGCAGATCAGCCACAACGCGCCAGCCCAGCAGCCAAGCCCGCCAGCACAGCTCGGTGTCCTCCCAGTACAGAAAGATGCGCTCATCGAAGCCGCCGAGCTGCTCCCACACAGGCTGTGGCACGATCATGGCACAGCCAGGCACGGCAGCGGTATCCTCAAGCGGCGGTAGGTTTGGCGGCAGCGTCTGGTCTGGGTAGAGCGTCGAAGGGCAGAGGATGCCAATATCGGGGTGGGCTTGCAGATTCGCGATGGCGATCTGCAGGGCCGTCGGCGTCAGCACAACGTCGGCGTTGAGAAACTGAATGTACGCGCCGCGGGCGAGCGCCGCCCCCTGATTACAGGCGCGGCCAAAGCCAATATTGACGGTGTTGGGCTGAATCAGCGCCGTCGGCCAGCAGCGTCGCGCCAGCGCCACAGTGTCATCGTGCGAGGCGTTGTCGACCACGATCACCTCGAACAGCGGCGCAACGATCTGCTCAAGCGCTGAAAAAAACGCTGGCAGCTCTGCTGCGCTGTTGTAGGTGACCAGCACCAGCGATACAAGCGGCGCTGCTGGCGTTCGTGCATATTCTTGCATGCGTGTGTTTACTCGCTCCAGGTGGTTGGTTGTGCAGTACAGTATACCAAGCAATCGGGCGCTGCCAGCAGGCTTAGGCGCGCTGGGCCACCGCACGGTAGAGTGCGGCAGTCTTGGCGGCAATCGTAGGCCAGTCGAACGGCAGGGCCGCCTGATAGGCGCGCTCACCGAGCGCGCTCAACTGCGGATGGTTGATGGCGCGCCACAGCGCCGCCCGCAGCTCCTCAAGCGACTCGGGCGCAAACAGGAAGCCCTGCTGCCCCTCGCTGATCAGCTCTTGCACCGGCGCAACAGCGGGGGCCACCACAGGCACGCCATACGAGAGCGCCCACAGCAGTATCCCCGACGAGAGCAGCTTGCGATACGGCAGCACAATCACGTCGGCGGCCGCAAACCACAGCGGCAGATCAGCATCAGGCACAAACTGTGGCTGCACGCGAATGTTGGGCTGCAGCGCTGCGCGCGCCTTGAGCTGGGACGCATAGGCTTGATCTTTTGCACCACCAACGATCAGCAGCTGGCCGGGCATGTCCTGCCACGCATCAAGCAGCAGCTCTAGTCCTTTGTAGGGGCGAAAGGTACCCAGATTGAGCGCGATAAACTCGTCGGCTGGCAGCCCAAGCTGCGCGCGGCTCTCACGCCGATCACGGCGCGGGCCATGCAAGCCAACATAGCTTCCGTGCGGTATGACATGAATCGCTGCCTGCACCGCATAGCGCCGCCGCAGCAGGTCCGCCGCCGCTTGGCTGTGCGCAATCACCGCGTTGGCGGTGCGCAGCATCGCGATGTAGGCACGGTTGGCCCAGGCTGGGTGACGCAGCTCATGCGGTTCAATGTTGTGGGCAGTCCAAATCTGCTGCACGCCGCGCAGGCGGAGCGTCCGCAGCAGGCCCATAAAGGCGATTGTGCGCGCAGCCGTCTGCCAAGCCGCTGGCACTTGGGTTAGCTCGTCGAAGAAATGCCAGTGGGCAATGCGCGCCGAGCGCTGCAGCAAAAGCTCCTGCAGCGTTGAGCGAAAGCCGATGCGCCGAATAGTCAAGCCTGGCGCGTTGGCCATCGGCGCATACAGCTGGTCAAGGTATGGGCTGGTCAACAGCTGATGGGGAATTGGGTAGACAGTGATGCTCATGCAGCTCCTTCGCTGGCTTCAACGTCGGCCTGCGGCGTCAGATGCGCCTCGGCCAGCAGGCGCTCGACCCGCGCCACAACCATGTCGATGGCGATCGCGTTCAGACCGCCGCGCGGGATAATGATGTCGGCGTAGCGCTTGGTCGGCTCGACAAACTCCAAGTGCATCGGGCGCACCGTCGAGAGATACTGCTCGATAATCGACTCAATCGAGCGTCCGCGCTCGGAGATGTCGCGGCGCAGGCGACGGATGAAGCGCATGTCGGCGTCGGCATCGACGTAGATTTTAACATCCATGCGATCACGCAGCGCACGCTCGGCGAAGATCAAGATGCCCTCGACCAAGATCACCGGATGCGGCGTCACGTGCATGCTCTGCTCCTGGCGCGTGTAGCGCACGAAGTCGTAGATCGGCACATCGACAGCAGCACCTGCGCACAGCGCATCGAGGTGCGCGGCCAGCAGCTCGTTGTCTAGCGAGGCCGGATGGTCAAAGTTAAAGCGCGTCCGCTCCTCCATAGATAGGTCGCGCAGCTCGCGATAGTACGAGTCGTGCTGCAGAAAGGCGATACGGCTTGGCCCGACGCGGCTCAGAATGGCCTGCGAGACCGTGGTTTTGCCCGAGCCGGTCCCGCCGGCGACGCCGATCACAATCGGGCGCTTGCTCGATGTCACGGATGGTTCCTCCTAGTTTCAACGAAGACCCACGGCCTAGCGGTCGTGGGCGCGCTCAAGCTGCTGGCTGTGCCGCCGCCTCAGACGCTTGGTAGATGTAAGACGACATTCTCAAGTGCCAGCTGTGGGCTAACGTTCTCGCGCACTTGGGTGGCCGCTTGGTCGATATGCTTCAGCACCGCGTAGATCTTGGGCAGCGGAATGCGCCGCAGCAGCTCTAGCTCGGCGCGTCGATCAACATTGATCAGCCCATCCTCCAGGCCCGCCGCGAGCAGCAGCACGTCGCGCCACCAGCCCTGCCATAGCTCCAGCAGCTCAAACAGCTGCTCGCGCTCGCCGCCCTTCACGCCCTTGCCAACCTGCTCAACCCATTTGAAGCGCTCGATCAGCGGCTGCCCGCTCAGCGCAATCAGGGTCTCAAGCTGCTCAACACGCGCCTGCAGCAGCTCCGGCTGCTGCGCCACTGTTGCGGCCCAGCCAATGCGCCCGCCGCTCCAGGCAGCCAGGGTCTCGGCATCGTCGGGCGCAATCTGCCAGTGCTCGCGCAGCGCAGCGGCCACCTGCTGACGGGGCAGCGGGCGCAGCTTCAGGCTGTGGCAGCGCGAGGTGATCGTCGGCAGCAGGTCGCCAGCTCCATGCGCCACCAGGATCAGGGTGGCAAATGGCGGCGGCTCCTCCAGCGTTTTGAGCAGGGCGTTGGCCGCCTGCTCGGTCAAGGTCTCGGCATCGTGCAGGATAAAGACGCGCCGCCGCCCCTCGTAGGGGCGCAGGTGAATATCGGCCTGCCACTCGCGCACGGCATCAATGCCCAGCCGATTTTTAACGCTCTCCGAAGGCTTCTGCGCCGCCGCCTGCGCCGCCAGCCCGCCAATGCGCACGTCGGGGAAGTTGCCGCTCACAATGCGCCGACACGTCCGACAGCGGCGACATGGCGCAGCACCGCCCGCCTCACAGTTCAACATCTGCGCCAGCCGCTCGGCCAGCGCGGCCTTGCCAATATTCGGCGGCCCCGAGATCAGCAGCGCATGGCTCAGCTGATCGCTCGCAATCGAGCGCTGCAGATAATCCACCGCCCACTCGTGTCCAATAATGTCCCAGTTGCTGCCCATGGCTCACCCACGCTCATGCTTCAGTCCGATGCGATATTCCCATGATACCAATATTCTCAATCTCGTGGGCAGCACGGCTGCGGTTGGCACCCGCAGGCTGCTATGTTGGATAAAAGGAGCGCTGTGCTAGCCCGCCCGTGGCTCAGCCAGCATGCGCCTGCTCCGTCTGCGTCCCGCTCGTTAAGGATGGGGCTGCGCCGCACGCTGGCGTTACCCGCCACTGCGCTGCGCACACACAAAACGCTGCGCTGTGCCATCAGCGGGCGCTAGCACACACACGCACTCAGCGCCGCCGCTGCTGTGCCACCGGACACAACACGGCACCAGCCGCTCAGCCCGCACGACTACGCATCGATCAACGTAAACGATGGCGACCAATCCATACAGGAGGAACAATGCTAGCACTACACACCGCCGAGCCAGCCGACCTACGCCCGCTTGCTACGCTGCTGGCCAAGGCGCAGACGCGGCCCAGCACCCACATGGGCTTTATGGGCCTGCAAGCCGAGCAGATCTACGACGAGCTGCTTGAGCTTGACCCGCCAGCCACACGCACGTTTGTCCTGGCCAAGGATGGCGCGCAGATCTGCGCCGGCATTGGCTTCGACCTCGATCTGGAGCGCGGGCGCGCCTACGTTTGGGGGCCGTTCGTCTTCACCGGCGCGCCTGGCTCCAGCGAAGAGCTGGTGCGCCAGCTGTGGCAGCAGGCCCGTGCGCTGCTCCCCGCCCAGATCACGCTGCTCGATGTATTCTGCAACGCCGCCAACCACACCGTGCGCGCTTGGGCCACAGCACTAGGGCTGCCGCTACGCGGCGAGGAGCTGATCTACGTGCTCAAGCGTGAGGAATTTACGCCAACGCCAGGCGCGATCCAGCCGCTGCGGCCAGAGCAGCACGCTGCATTCATCGCCCTACACGAGCAGACATTCCCCAACACCTACTACAATGGCTCAACGATTATCGAGCGCATCAACACCGAGCGCCAAGTGTTTGCCAGCGGCAGTGGCGCAGCGCTGGACGGCTACATCTATGTTGAGGCCATGCCAGAGCACGGCGAAGGCATGATTGAGTTCGTTGGGGTTGCGCCTGCGGCGCGCGGCCAGGGGCTTGCGAAACAGCTGCTAGCGCACGCGCTTGAGTGGATGTTTCAGTGGGCAACGATCAACGAGATCGAGCTAGTGGTCAATGCCCGCAACACAGCGGCGCAGCGGCTCTACCAGTCAGCAGGCTTTAGCTTGCGCTTCACCATGATCAACTATCGCTGGGAGGGTCCAGGCGGCAGCGTGCCGAGCGTCTCAGCCGCCAAAGCTGGCGCTCTGATCGAAGCTGTCGATAATCACGCCTGAGCTATCGCGCAGGATGAGCTTGAACGAATGGAGCGACTCGTCGACAGCTAGACCAAAGAACCCGTCGGCGTCGTAGTCAAGCGGGTAGACAGCGACGCCGACGATCAGCTCAGCGCTGCCGTCGGCTGGCGGATCAAACCAGCGCCCGTAGATGAACGTTTGCAGCGGCCGCCGATCAACGCTGAACAGCAGCGTGTCCGAGGCAAAGCTCTGCACGTTCTCGCGGCCGCGCGAAACCTCCAGCGACGTGCCAACGAACTCGCTGAAGCCAAGCGCGTGATAGGCTGCATCGCCAAAGGAGGGATCGGACTGCTCAAAGGTATAGATGTAGACGCTGTTCCCATCGACAGGCAGCGGCGCGCTCAGTCGAAAGTCGGTAATCGTATCGGACTGGCTGCGCCGCTGCACAGCGTCAAGGATCAGCTCACCTTGCGGCGGCAGCGCGCCACCACACCCGCTGAGCAAAAGCAGACCGAGTATTCCAACCAGCATCCAGCGTTGCATGACCACCTCTCCATTTCAACCTAAATCGTTGCCTCCACCAGCACAGCCCCCCACGCCAGCGGCACCAGCGCCACAGGAAGCGTATCACAGCCGCCGCCACCTAAATTGTTAAGCATTACTTAGAGTGTTGGCGCAGACAGCGCAGCGCCGTGCAGACGGCCATGGAGCAGCATCAGCGCTGATAGCGTGCTGGCCGAATGCGGTACAGCGCCCAGAGCATGCTCCCAGCCATGCCCATGACCACCAGCCCAGTCAGATCGCTCCACACCAAACCAAGCCCGGCCACAAGCCACAGGAGCGCCAGAATCAGGCCCAGCCGCCAGGCCCAGCGCCGCCCGGAGGCCAGCTGGTACGCGCACGCGCCACACGCTGTGCCGTGGAGCAAGCAGACGCCACCTTGCAGCATAGCCTGCGCATGGCCCTGGGTGAAGAGACCAACGGAAAAAACAATGCTACCAACCAGCAGCCAGAAGCTGGCAAAGAGCAGGAAGATCAACCGTAGAGCGACGGTGATGCGCACCACCTGCGGTGGTCGCGCTGGGGCGACCTGATACAGGGGCATGTTCGGTGGCAGGTACGCGCTGCCCGCAGGCGGCCCGAGCGGCTGAACGGCCGCAGGTGGGGCGTCAAACGCTGCGGAGTGCTCTGCGGTGTGTTCATCTTCGGATAACGCGGTATGGGTACGCATTTGTGCAGCTCCAAAACTTTAGCGCACACACAAGGCTGAGCGATTGCCGTAGAAAAACGTGCCTGTGTCGCCGACGATCATACCAACTAGTATAGCAAGTGGTGGCGCAACAAATTGCCTGCTCGCTCCTTAGCATGGATGATCAAGCTGATACGCCGTTGCACAGCGCCGCCAGTGTCATGACTAGTTACCAGGCCCAGCGGCGTCCATAGGGCAGTGCGTAGGCACAGAACGCGCAGGCCGCAGTGTGCAGAAAGCGTAGCCCAATCAGCAAGGTACCATGCCAGCTTACTGCTTGGGCATCTGCAAGCGACTCAGCAGTCCAGCCACACCTATCAGCAGCCCACAACCAGTGAAAGCGCCAACCATGATACGCGCCGCCTTGCATATCGGGAGTCCAGCCATTAGGAAAATCGGCTCAGACGCAACCTAGTAGTGCGGCGCACTTGGGGGCGGAGACCGACCATCCGCAGGTATGTGTATGGCTCGAGGACGCACTAGGGCAGAATCAGGCACCACACTGTCAATGCTTGGCGGTTGCGACAGCCTATACCTGCCACCAGCATGATCGACAAACGGGTGATCTTCGTCCATTAAGCACCCTCTAGCTGGTATACAACAACGACTTGTTGCGCTGCAAAAACCAGAGTATAAATGCCGCTGTCAGCACCACCGGCAGGGTAACAGGGTGGATAAACAGCAGCGCTACACCGCCTAGCAGCCACAGCGCCGCCAGCCTGCTGCTCAGCCACCAAGCCCAGTGGCGGCCCTGCGGCAGCGCATACGCACAGGCGGCACAGGCGACAATGTGGCCAACGATCAGCACAACACCCAGCACCACACGCCAGTCCACAGCATCAGGATTATTCAGCATATACAGCACCATAATCGCCCCGATAACAAGCCAAACATCAGCCAAGCAGACAAAAAACATGCGCGCATCCTTCCGGATTTTCGTCGCACGCAGCGGCTGCAGTTGCTGCGCCGGAACCCAGTATAGCGGCGTATCCGGTGGCGCAGCCTGTCCATACGCGGTTGGCGCAGCATACGCGGGCACGGTTGGCGGTTCAGCATAGTCCGGTGGCTCAACCTGCACATACGGATTAGGCGCTGGCGGAGCATCCGGCGGTGCGCTGGACGATGGAATGGCAGGTAGGGAAGAAGCAGCTCGCGATGGCGGCGATTCAGCAGAGCTAGGCTGGCTTGTGTACGAAGTTGACGCTTTCATTGTGGTCGCTCGCTTTAACTATGAAGTGTTGGGCGGATGGAAACGGCGTGCGCGTGTGCATTACTGCACGCGGTAGCTGATCTGCACGCCCTGGCGATTAAACAGCGCCGCTGGATCGGTCGATGTGTTGTTCCAGATCGGCACACCGGCCTGTGAGGGCACGTTCAGCAGCTGGCCGGGCGCAAGCTGGCCGCTCAGCACCGCGTGCAGCTGATGGCCGGTGATTGAGCAGATCCACCAGCCGCTGAGATCGACCGTCTGCGCGCTGACATTGTGGAGCAGCACCTGCTCGGCGCGCTTATCCACATCAACAATTTGGATCGGTGTGTTGGGAACATTGGCCGAGACGGGCAGGTCACAGGTCGGGGCCATGGCAGGCGGCGTGGCCGTCGGCGGCGGTGGCGTAGGCGTGGCGGTGGGCACTGGCAGCGTAGGTGTCGCCGTTGGCGGCGGTGGCGTGGGCGTGGGCGTGGGCGGCGGGGCCTTCAGCAGCACCGGCGCATACTGGCAGGATGGCGCGGCGCAGACAGCCTGGGGCGTCGCAGGGCTGGCCAGCAGCCAGCGCAAACCCAACAAGCTCATGCAGACTGCTAGGAGCGTAAGGACGGATCGTGAACGCAGCATGGCGGCTCCCTTTCGCATACGTCGTGGATGGGCATAGTATCGCAGAGCAAGGCCAGGGATGCAAGCGGGCAGCAGCGAGCGCACGCCCCAAGCGCAGCGCAGATAATCACGCAGCGGATGCAGCAAGCACGCGAGCGCGCAAAAACAATTGACACCCGTGCTAAAATCGAGGCATCCAGTCAAAAACCACGTACTATGTTCATCACCCACATCATCCCAATGCTGCTGGAAGCAGTCTGGCGTGCACATCACTTGCGGCCAACCCTGGCCCTATCCACAACGAGGTGCTGCCATGAACCTTCCTCGCGCAACGACCGCTCGGCTACTAGAGACGCTTGGCCTGCTGCTGTGGGGCTTTCGCCCCAATCTCATGCGCCACATCGTGGAGCAGCATGGAGCACGCCAAGCGCTGCTGTGGTTTCTGCGCAACATGCCGCCCTACGAGCGCACGCTTAAAGCATGGGGCGGCGTGCGCACCCACCTGATCACCGCCGCAATCTCTGTGCTCAACGGCTGCCCCTACTGTACCTATGGCCATGCCTACGCGCTCGAGCTACACTACCTGCGCGCGACTGGCCATCTGCTGCCCAGCGACGAGCAGACGATCGTGGCCTGGCACCGTCTCGACGAGAGCGCCAGCACGGCCAACCTGCGTGAACTAGCCCAGTCCGTAGGTCTAGAGCAAGGGTGCATCCTGCTAGAGCGGCTGCTGGAGCTACGCCAGGGCACCGCCACACCGAGCACAGCCGACGATCAGCGGCTGATGCAGCTGCTGACGATGTTCAGCTTTCTCAACCGCTGCGGCATCCGCGGCCACACCCCACCTGATCAAGCCCACGATCCGATCAACAAAGATGTGGCGCTGCGCGCTACCTACCAGCGGCTACGCAGTGCCGCCACACACCACGCATAGCCAGCCCGCACATCCCGGCGCAGCCGTGCCGCTTAAAGCGCTAGCGGCGTGGATTCCGGTTGAATCCACGCCGCGCCACAGCCAAGGCGTGCGCTAGGTGCTCACATCAATCGGCGAGTCCTTGAACTGCGTATGGTAGAGCGCGGCATAGAGGCCGCCGCGATCCAGCAGCTCGGCGTGTGTGCCGGACTCGAGCAGGTGGCCGTCCTCGATGACCAAGATCACGTCGGCGGCGAGGATGGTCGAGAGCCGGTGGGCGATCACCAGGC